>NZ_CP061080.1:5210000-5510000 GCF_014495845.1 Aquibium microcysteis | reverse complement strand
ATCGTGTGCGGATCGGCGCAAGCAGATCCTCGACTGTTCGGTTCTTCGGCAGCGGCGGCGTATTGCGGTCCGTCGAGACGGTCAACAGCCAGATGCCCTCCCCCCGAAAACCCCCGCATACACCTCCGGCTTGAACCCCACCGTCAGCCGCCCGTCCACGTCGAGTACCGGGCGCCTGACCATCGACGGCTGCGCCAGCATCAGGCGTCTGGCCTTGTCCGCGTCGAGGTCGGCCTTGTCGGCGTCGGGGAGGGTGCGGAAGGTGGTGCCGGCGCGGTTCAGCAGCGGTTCCCAGCCGAGGGCGTCGATCCAGGACTGGAGGCGGGCTTCGTCGAGGCCGGCGGTCTTGTAGTCGTGAAAGGCGTAAGCAATGCCGTTCGCGTCGAGCCAGGCGCGGGCCTTCTTCATGGTGTCGCAGTTCCTGATGCCGTAGATCGTGACGGGCATGGGCGGTTCTCCTGGGGTGGCGGTGAGCGGCCTTCGGAAGCGGTGGCGGAAACCCCGGGGACAGTTTACTGAATTCGGGTCACAGGGGTGCTTGCGGGTGCGGGCGTGCCCCGAATTCAGTAAACTGTCCCCTGCTTCGCGCTCAATCCTCCCCCTGCCACGCCTTGAAGGCGGCGGAGTGGTCGACGGTGCCGCCGAGGCGGTCGAGGGCGGCCTGCCACCAGCGGTTGGTCTCCTCCACGATCGGCAGCGGCTTGCCCATGGCGTCGGCGAGATCGGCGGCGATGCCGACGTCCTTGGCGAGCAGGCCGAGCGCGAAGCCGGTGGCGAAGTCGCCCGAGAGCACGTGCTGGGCGAAGACGTTCTCGGTGGAGAAGTTGCGGCCGGTCGAGACGTTCATGATCTCGACCGCTACTTTCGGATCGAGTCCGAAGCGGCCGGCGACGACGAGGGCCTCGGCGACGGCGGCGAAGCCGGCGGCGGCGACGAAATTGTTCAGCGCCTTCATGGCGTGGCCGGTGCCGAGCGAGCCGGTCTCGAAGACGCGGTTGCCCATGGCCATCAGGACCGGGCGGGCGCGCTCCGACAGCGCCGGGTCGTCGCTGCCCAGCATGATGGTGAGCGTGCCGGCGATCGCCCGCGGCACGGCGCCCGAGACCGGGGCGTCGACGAAGCCGACGCCGTGTTCGGCGAGCGCGGGGCCAAGGTCGCGGCTGCCGATCGGGTCGGAGGAGCTCATGTCGATCAGCAGCGACCCGGGTTTCAGGGCGGCGGCGAGACCGCCGTCGAGCAGGACCTCGCGCACGATGCGGCCGGTGGGCAGCATGGTGACGACGATGTCGCAGGCCGCGCCGAGCTCGGCGGTCGTGGCCGCCGCGGCGGCATCGATGGTGGCCGCATGGGCGCGGGCAGCCTGCGGGCTGGCGTCGTAGAGCGTCAGCGGGAAGCCCGCCTTCGCCAGATTGGCCGACATCGGCCGGCCCATGTTGCCGATGCCGACGAAACCGATGCGCTCCATGGTCAGGCTCCGATCTCGGCCAGCACGGTCTCGGCGGCGCGCAGGCTGCCGACCATGGCGGGGATGCCGCAATAGAGGAAGGAATGGATCAGGATCTCGCGGATCTCCTCCTTGGTGACGCCGTTGGCGATGGCGCCGCGGACGTGGACCTTGAGCTCCGGCTCCTTGCCGAGGGCGGCCAGCATGGCGAGCGTCACCATCGAGCGCTCGCGCGTGGCGAGGCCGGGGCGCTGCCAGATCTCGCCGAAGCAGATGCGGGTGACGATGTCCTGCATCGGTGCCGTGAAGTCGCTGGCGCTCTCGACCTGCTGCTCGGCGCCGGCTGAGCCGAACATCTTGCGGCGCAGCTCGAGGCCGAGTGCGTCGGGTGTGGTGGTCATGGTGTCCTCCCATTCGTGGCGCGATGCCGGGGCGGAATCGCGTCTCGGGGAAGACCTAACATCATGGGGTTGCAGCCGAAAGCGCCAGCTGCGCGGACGGCGCGAACCAGAGGGGCGGGAGGGCGGAAATGCGGGGACAGTTTACTTAATTCGGGCAGACGGCATTGCGTCAGGAAGACTGTCCGCAATCCGAATTAAGTAAACTGTCCCCGTATTCCTCAGTTGCCGAGGATGGCGGGGAGGCGCAGGCCCTGGTCGCGGGCGCAATCGAGGGCCGTGTCGTAGCCGGCGTCGGCGTGGCGCATGACGCCGGTGGCGGGGTCGTTCCAGAGCACGCGCTCGAGGCGGCGGGCGGCGTCGGCCGTGCCGTCGGCGACGATGACCATGCCGGAATGCTGCGAATAGCCCATGCCGACGCCGCCGCCATGGTGCAGCGACACCCAGGTGGCGCCGGAGGCGCAGTTGAGCAGCGCGTTGAGCAGCGGCCAGTCGGAGACGGCGTCGGAGCCGTCCTTCATGGCCTCCGTCTCGCGGTTGGGCGAGGCGACGGAGCCCGAATCGAGATGGTCGCGGCCGATGACGACCGGCGCCTTCAGCTCGCCCTTCGCCACCATCTCGTTGAAGGCGAGGCCGAGGCGGTGGCGGTCGCCCAGGCCGACCCAGCAGATGCGAGCGGGCAGTCCCTGGAAGGCTATCCGCTCCTTCGCCATGTCGAGCCAGCGGTGGAGGTGGTGGTTGTCGGGCAGCAGCTCCTTCACCCTGGCGTCGGTGCGGTGGATGTCCTCCGGGTCGCCCGACAGGGCCGCCCAACGGAACGGCCCGATGCCGCGGCAGAAGAGCGGGCGGATGTAGGCCGGGACGAAGCCCGGGAAGGCGAAGGCGTTCTCGAAGCCCTCGTCCTTCGCCACCTGGCGGATGTTGTTGCCGTAGTCGAGCGTCGGCACGCCGGCGTTCCAGAAGCCGACCATGGCCTCGACATGCGCGCGCATGGAGGCGCGGGCGGCGGCCTCGACCCGCTTCGGATCGGTTTCCCGCGCAGCCTTCCATTCGCCGATGCTCCAGCCCTTCGGCAGGTAGCCGTTGAGCGGATCATGCGCGGAGGTCTGGTCGGTGACCATGTCGGGCCGCACGCCGCGGCGGAAGAGCTCCGGCACGATCTCGGCGGCATTGCCGAGCAGGCCGACCGACTTCGCCTCGCCGGCCCTGGTCCAGGCGTCGATCATGGCCAGCGCCTCGTCGAGCGAGGTCGCCTTGGCATCGACGTAGCGGGTGCGCAGGCGGAAATCGATGCGGGTCTCGTCGCATTCGACGGCGAGACAGCAGGCGCCGGCCATGACGGCCGCCAGCGGCTGCGCCCCGCCCATGCCGCCCAGCCCGGCGGTCAGTATCCACTTACCTTTCAGATTGCCGCCATAGTGCTGGCGGCCGGCCTCGACGAAGGTCTCGTAGGTGCCCTGCACGATCCCTTGCGTGCCGATGTAGATCCACGAGCCGGCCGTCATCTGGCCGTACATGGCCAGGCCCTTCTTATCCAGCTCGTTGAAATGGTCCCAGGTGGCCCAGTGCGGCACGAGGTTGGAATTGGCGATCAGCACGCGCGGCGCATCGGCATGGGTGCGGAAGACGCCGACCGGCTTGCCCGACTGGACGAGCAGCGTCTCGTCGGGCCCGAGCGTCTTCAGCGTGGCGACGATCGCATCGAAATCGCCCCAGGTGCGGGCGGCGCGGCCGATGCCGCCATAGACGACGAGTTCGTTGGGGTTCTCGGCCACGTCCGGATCCAGATTGTTCATCAGCATCCTGAGCGGCGCCTCGGTGAGCCAGCTGCGGGCGCTGAGGTCGGTGCCGCGGGGGCTGCGCACTTCGCGGAGATTATGGCGGGGGTTGGCGGTCATGGACGGGCTCCGGCAAGGTCGAAGGCGATGGATTCGATGGCGGACAGGATCGCGGCGAGGTGCGGGCGCAGGCGCGCGGCGCGGGGCGGATCATAGGCGAAGGCATGGTCGGCGAGATGGGTCGACTGGGTCAGCTCCATCTGGATGGCGTGCACGCCGTCGGCCGGGCGGCCATAGTGGCGCGTCGTCCACCCGCCGCGGAAGCGGCCGTTGAGGATCGACGAGTAGCCTTCCGCCGCCCGGCAGACGCCGACGGTCGCGGCTTCGATGCGCGGATCACAGGTGACGCCATTGTCGGTGCCGACGTTGAAATCGGGCAGCACGCCGTCGAAGAGGTACGGGATGACCGGGCGGATCGAGTGGCAGTCGTAGAGCACGGCGACGCCGTGCAGCGCCCTCACCCGCGCGATCTCGGCGGCAAGGGCTTCGTGGTAGGGCCGGTGGAAGAGCGCGACGCGGCGCGCGGTCTCGGCGGCATCGGGCTCCTGGCCGGGGCGCCAGATCGGATTGGCGTCGAAATCGATCACAGGGATGAGGCCGGTGGTGGTCTGGCCGGGATAGAGGCTGGTCCCCGACGGGTCGCGGTTGGCATCGATGACGTAGCGGTGGAACGTCGCGCGCACGGTCGTGGCGCCGGGCAGCAGGCCGTCATAGAGCGTGTGGACGTGCCAGTCGGTGTCGCGCAGCTTGCGGCCCTCGTCGTTGAGGCGGCCGGCGACGTCGTCGGGCACGTGGGTGCCGGTGTGCGGCAGGCCGAGGATGACGGGGGAAGAGCCGCGGGTGATTTCGACGGGGGTCATGGGGCGATGCTCCGCGGGGGTTGGGCGGGATGTGTCCACGGATTTGCGGGGGGCGCCCATCCTGCGGAAGATCGCGCGAGGCAACCCGACGCATCGGAGGTCAGCGCGAGGCACCCCCACCCCTTACCCCTCCCCTCAAGGGGGAGGGGGGCGTGAGACGCCGGCGCTCCCCTCCCCCTTGAGGTTGGTCTGTGGGTCCGTTCAGCGGGAAACTGCGTCAGGCGGCCCCATCCTGCTGAAGTCAGCGCGAGGGACTCCCAACCCATGGAGGATCGCGCGAGGCACCCCCACCCCTTACCCCTCCCCTCAAGGGGGAGGGGGGCGTGAGACGCCGGCGCTCCCCTCCCCCTTGAGGTTGGTCTGTGGGTCCGTTCAGCGGGAAACTGCGTCAGGCGGCCCCATCCTGCTGAAGTCAGCGCGAGGGACTCCCAACCCATGGAGGATCGCGCGAGGGACCCCCACCCCTTACCCCTCCCCTCAAGGGGGAGGGGGGCGTGAGACGCCGGCGCTCCCCTCCCCCTTGAGGTTGGTCTGTGGGTCCGTTCAGCGGGAAACTGCGTCAGGCGGCCCCATCCTGCTGAAGTCAGCGCGAGGGACTCCCAACCCATGGAGGATCGCGCGAGGGACCCCCACCCCTTACCCCTCCCCTCAAGGGGGAGGGGGGCGTGAGACGCCGCAGAATCCCCCTCCCCCTTGAGGGGAGGGGTAAGGGGTGGGGGTGCCTCGCACCAACGGCCAACAGGGGGAGGTGCCTCGCACCAATGTTCCACGGTTGGGGGACCATCGCACCAACCTCCGACGCCGGCGGGTGCCTCGCACCAACGGCCGACAGGGGGAGGTGCCTGGTGCAGAGTTCCTTCGCCAGCCATCGGACCTCCCCTCACCCCTCCAGCCCCGGCAGCACGCCGTCGCCGACGCTGGCGTTGAGGGCGCCAGAGCGGACCAGGTCGGCCGCGGCTTCGAGATCGCCCGCCATGTAGCGGTCGACGTCGAGCGTCGGGACCACGGCGCGGATGGCGGCGTGGGCGCGGGACAGCAGGGCGCTGGTGGCGAGCGGGGCGCGGAAATCGATGCCCTGCGCGGCGGTGACGGCCTCGATGCCGATGATGCCGGCGAGGTTGTCGGTCATGGCGAGCAGGCGGCGGGCGCCGTGGCAGGCCATCGAGACGTGGTCCTCCTGGTTGGCGGAGGTAGGCGTCGAATCGACCGAGGCCGGATGGGCCATCTGCTTGTTCTCGCTCATCAGCGCCGCCGAGGTGACCTCGGCGATCATCAGGCCGGAGTTGAGGCCGGGCTTCTTCGCCAGGAAGGCCGGCAGGCCGAAGGAGAGCGCGGGGTCGACGAGGAGCGCGATGCGGCGTTGCGCGATCGCGCCGATCTCGCAGATGGCGAGCGCGATCTGGTCGGCGGCGAAGGCGACCGGCTCGGCGTGGAAATTGCCGCCGGAGACGACCGAGCCGTCGGACAGGACGAGCGGGTTGTCGGTGACCGCGTTGGCCTCGATCGCCAGCGTGCGCGCGGTCATGCGCAGGATGTCGAGGCAGGCGCCGTCGACCTGCGGCTGGCAGCGGATGCAGTAGGGATCCTGCACGCGCTCGTCGCCCTCGAGATGGCTTTCGCGGATCGGCGAGCCGTCGAGCAGGCGCCAGAGCGACGCGGCGGTGTCGATCTGGCCGCGATGGCCGCGCAGCGTGTGGATCTCGGGATGGAACGGGGCGGAGGAGCCCATGGCCGCGTCGGTGGACATGGCACCGGTGACCAGCGCCGCATTGGCGGCGCGGTGGGCGCGGAACAGGCCGGCCAGCGCCAGCGCGGTGGAGACCTGGGTGCCGTTGATCAGCGCCAGGCCCTCCTTGGCGGCGAGCACGACGGGCGCGAGGCCGGCCTTGGCCAGGGCGGCGGCGGCGGGCATGCGGACGCCCTCGAGGAAAGCCTCGCCCTCGCCGATCATCGCCGCGGTCATGTGGGCAAGGGGCGCGAGATCGCCCGAGGCGCCGACGGAGCCCTTTTCGGGGATGACGGGGATGATGCCGCGCGCGAGCATCGCCTCGATGAGGTCGACCGTCGCCGGTCGGACACCCGAGGCACCGCGGCCGAGCGAGACGAGCTTCAGCGCCATGATCAGCCGCACGACGTCGGCCGGCAGCGGCTGCCCGACGCCGCAGCAATGCGACAGGATCAGGTTGCGCTGCAGGGTGGCGACGTCCCCGGCCGCGATGCGCACGCTGGCGAGTTTCCCGAAGCCGGTGTTGATGCCGTAGACGGCCGCCGACCCGCCGGCGATTTCGGCGATGCGCGCGGCGGCGGCCGCGATGCCGGGACGGAAGGCGTCGTCGAGGCGGGCGGGCTCGGGCGAGCGGTAGAGGCGTTCGAGGGTGGCGAGCGGGACGGCGCCGGGGTGGAGGGTGATCATGATGGGACTCCAGCCGCCGATCGACAGCGATCGAACCCTCCCGTTCCTTCGCGCCCCCCTCTGCCCTGCCGGGCATCTCCCCCACGAGGGGGGAGATCGGCAGCTCGAGTGCCGGCGCATCTCCTGCGCCGTTCGGGATTGGCGAAAGCCGCGGCGACGGCCGATCTCCCCCCTCGTGGGGGAGATGCCCGGCAGGGCAGAGGGGGGCGCGACAGAGCGCAACCGTCATTCATGTTCAACGATCCTCCGGTACAGCGGATTGAAGCCGATGCGGTAGGCCAGTTCGGCCGGATGCGCGACGTCCCAGATGGCGAGTTCGGCGCGCTTGCCGGGGGCGATGGTGCCGATCTCGTCGGCGAGGCCGAGGGCGCGGGCGGCGTTGCGGGTGACGCCGGCGAGCGCTTCCTCGGGCGTCAGGCGGAAGAAGGTGCAGCCCATGTTCATGGCCAGAAGCAGCGAGGTCATCGGCGAGGAGCCGGGATTGCAGTCGGTCGCGAGCGCGATGGGCACGCGGGCCTCGCGCAGGGCGGCCACCGGCGGCAGCCTGGTCTCGCGCAGGAAGTAGAAGGCGCCGGGGAGGAGGACGGCGACCGTGCCCGCCGCGGCCATGGCGGAAACGCCATCGTCGCCCAGATATTCGAGATGATCGGCCGACAGCGCGCCACAGAAGGCCGCGAGCTTCGCGCCGCCGAGGTCGGAGAGCTGCTCGGCATGCAGCTTGACCGGCAGGCCGAGGACCGCGGCGCGATCGAAGACCCGGGCGATCTGGGCCGGCGAGAAGGCGATGCCCTCGCAGAAGCCGTCGACCGCATCGGCAAGGCCTGCGGCATGCGCGGCATCGAGGCCAGGCAGCACCACCTCGTCGAGATAGGCGTCGGATCGGCCCTTGTATTCGGCCGGCACGGCATGGGCGCCGAGGTAGCTGGTATTCACGCGCACGGGGCGCAATTCGCCCAGGCGGCGGGCGGCGCGCAGCATCTTCAGTTCGTCGTCGACGGTGAGGCCGTAGCCCGACTTGATCTCGACGGTTCCGACGCCCTCGGCGATGAGCCGGTCGAGCCGCGGCAGCGCGGCGGCGACAAGGTCGTCCTCCGACAGCGCGCGCGTGGCGGCGACGGTGGAGACGATGCCGCCGCCGGCCCGCGCGATCTCCTCGTAGGTCGCGCCCTGGAGCCGCAGTTCGAACTCGCGGGCGCGGTCGCCGCCGAAGACGAGATGGGTGTGGCAATCGACCAGGGCCGGCGTCATCAGCCGGCCGCCGAAGGCTTCCGTCCCGACACCGCGCCAGTCGGCCGGGATGTCGTCCTGCGGGCCGACGAAGGCGATGCGGCCGTCCTCGACGCCGACGGCGCCGCCGGAGACGAGCCCGTAGGGCGCAGCGTCCGGCTGCATGGTCGCGATGGCGAGGTCGGTGAGGATGCGGCGCAACGGCTCGTCCGATGATTGGTGTTTTCAAATGCGAGAAACAGGCTATTATGTATAGACATAATGAGTCAAGGGACGACCATGCGATCCACGAAGGACACCGCGTCATCACACCCGACGCCGTCATCGCCCCCGGCTCTGTCGTCATCCTCGGGCTTGTCCCGAGGATCTGCCGAGGGTTGCAACCCGGGCGCGGCCGGCACACCCGGCAAGGGAGGGCGCGGCTCCGGAGGAGCGTCGCAGATCCTCGGGACGAGCCCGAGGATGACGGCGGAGGGGGTGTGCGACGAGGCGTGGGACGGGGCGGCAATCCATGCCGCCACGGCGCTCCTGCCCTCCGGCTGGGCGAATGACGTTCGCGTCTCGATCGGCCCGGACGGGCGGGTTGCCGACGTGGCGACAGGGGTTGCGGCGCAGCCGGGCGACCACCGGGCGGCCGCGCTGCTCCCTGCCCCGTCCAACCTGCACAGCCACACCTTCCAGCGCGCCATGGCCGGGCTGTCGGAGGCGCGCGGGCCGTCGGAGCGGGACAGTTTCTGGACCTGGCGGGCGATCATGTACCGCTTTCTCGACGTGCTGACGCCCGACGAGATCGAGGCGATCGCCGCCTTCGCCTTCCTGGAGATGCAGGAGGCGGGGTTTTCGGCGGTCGCCGAATTCCACTACCTGCACCACCAGCCGGGCGGGACGCCCTATGCCGACCTCGGCGAACTGTCGGCGCGGATGGCGGCGGCGGCGGTGCAGACGGGCATCGGCCTGACGCTGCTGCCGGTGCATTACGCGCAGGGCGGCGTCGACGGGCGGCCGCTCGCCGGCGGTCAGCTGCGCTTCGGCAACGGGCTCGACCGGTTCCTCGCGCTGCACGCGCGGGCGCGGGAGGTCCTGCGCGACCTGCCGGCCGACACGGGCCTCGGCACCGCGCCGCATTCGCTGCGGGCGGTGGGCGCCGTCGATCTTGCGGCACTGGCGCAGGCGGCAGAGGGACCGTTCCACATGCACATCGCCGAGCAGGAGAAGGAGATCGAGGAGACGCTGGCCGTCTTCGGCGCGCGGCCAATGGAGTGGCTGCTCGACAATCACGATGTCGACCAGCGCTGGTGCCTGATCCACTGCACCCACATGACGGCGCCCGAGACGCGGGCGCTCGCCGCCACCGGTGCCGTGGCGGGGCTCTGCCCGGTGACCGAGGCCAATCTCGGCGACGGCATCTTCAACGGCGCGGACTATCTGGAGGCCGGCGGACGGTTCGGCATCGGCTCGGATTCCAACATCCGCATTGCAGTCGCCGAGGAACTGCGCCAGCTCGAATATTCGCAGCGCCTGCGCGACCGGGCGCGCGTCGTCCTGGCGGGGCTCGGCCAGTCGGCGGGACGCAACCTCTACGAAAGGGCGCTCGCCGGCGGCGCTCGGGCGCTCGGGCGGGACTCGGGCGCGATCGCCCCCGGCCTCTTCGCCGACCTGGTCGCGATCGACCCCGCGCGCGACGGGCTCCCGGGCCTTTCGGGCGACCGGCTGCTCGACGGCTTCGTCTTCGCCGGCTCGAACCGGTCGGTCACCGACCTCTGGTCGGCCGGCCGCCACGCCGTGCGCGCGGGCCGGCACGTCGCGCGCGACGCGATCGCGGATCGCTACGCGGCCGCCGTCGGGGCCATCCTCGGACGGATCTAGACGCGATGCGGCGCACCTCGTTCAAGGACATCCGGGCGGAGATCGAGAGGCGCATCTCGATGCGGCTCTGGCGGCCGGGCGAGATCATTCCCGGCGAAGAGGCGCTGGCGGCCGAGTTCGGGGCCGCGCGGGCGACGGTGAACCGCGCGCTGCAGGAACTCGCCCGCGCCGGACTGGTGGAACGCAAGCGCAAGTCCGGAACGCGCGTGGCGCTGCATCCGGTGCGGGAGGCGCGATTCGTCATCCCGCTCGTGCGCGCGGAGATCGAAGCGTCAGGAATGGCTTACGCATACCGGCTGATCTCGCGCGAGGAACGCCCCGTGCCGGAGGCCGTGGCGGCGCGGCTGGGGATCGCGGCGGGAGCGGCGGGGCTGCACGTCGCGTGCCTGCATGCCGCGGACGGCCGGCCCTACCAGTACGAGGACCGCTGGATCAATCTCGACACCGTTCCGGCAGCCGGCGGCGAGCGCTTCGACGCCGTCGGCCCGAACGAATGGCTGGTCGCCAACGCGCCGTTCTCGCAGGCGCGGTTCGGCTTCGCGGCGGCGATCGCCACGCCGGTCGAGGCGCGGATGCTCGGCCTGGAGCCCGGCGCGGCCGTCTTCGTGGCCGAGCGGGTGACGTGGCTGTCCGGCCGGTCGATCACGCTCGTGCGCATGGTCCACCCGCCCTCTCACACGATGGTGATGGACATGTGACCGGATGTTCGGCCCGGAACCGGAGGCATGCGCGCGGGACGGTCGGATGGTCAACGATTCCTTGAGGCATATCAACGCAAGCTCCGTCAGGGGCGTCTAGACGGGACACGGGACGCGACGGCTGCCGACCGACTGCAGTCGGAACATCGCGAATGGTGCAATTTGACGCGTCCCGAAGGGAAGACAAAGGCGGCGCGGAAGGTTAGAACGCCTCCAAGGAGAAAAGACCAATGGACTTCGAAGCCTTTTTCGCCACGAAGCTCGACGGCCTGCGCGGCGAGGGCCGCTACCGGGTCTTCGCCGACCTGGAGCGGCAGCGCGGCACCTTTCCGCGGGCGACCCGCCATGTCGACGGACAGACGCGCGAGGTCACCGTCTGGTGCTCGAACGACTATCTGGGCATGGGCCAGCACCCCAAGGTGATCGCGGCCATGCACGAGGCGATCGACCGCTGCGGCGCCGGCGCCGGCGGCACGCGCAACATCTCCGGCACCAATCACTACCACGTGCTGCTCGAGGACGAACTCGCCGACCTGCACGGCAAGGAATCGGCGCTGCTGTTCACCTCCGGCTACGTCTCGAACTGGGCGGCCCTCGGCACGCTCGGCTCGACGATCCCGAACTGCGTGATCCTGTCGGACGCCGGCAACCACGCCTCGATGATCGAGGGCATCCGCCAGTCGAAGGCCGAGCGCCGGATCTGGCGCCACAACGACGTCGAGGACCTCGACCGGATCCTGTCGGAATACGGGCCGGAGCGGCCCAAGATCGTCGCCTTCGAGAGCGTCTATTCGATGGACGGCGACATCGCGCCGATCAAGGACATCCTCGACGTCTGCGAGAAGCACGGCGCGATGAGCTATCTCGACGAGGTGCACGCGGTCGGCCTCTACGGGCCGCGCGGCGGCGGCATCGCCGAGCGCGAGGGCCTGATGGACCGCGTGACGCTGATCGAGGGCACGCTGGGCAAGGCCTTCGGCGTGGTCGGCGGCTACATCGCCGGCTCGGCGGCGCTCTGCGACTACATCCGCTCCTTCGCTTCGGGCTTCATCTTCACCACCGCGCTGCCGCCGCACGTGGCGGCCGGCGCGCGGGCCTCGATCCGGCACCTGAAGGAGAGCCAGATGGAGCGCGCCCGCCACCAGGAGCGGGTGCGCAAGGTGCGCGCGCGCCTCGACGGCATCGGCATTCCGACCATGCAGAACCCGAGCCACATCGTGCCGGTGATGGTGGGCGACGCGGCCAAGTGCAAATGGCTGTCGGACCTTTTGCTCGACAGCCACGGCATCTACGTGCAGCCGATCAACTATCCGACGGTGCCGCGCAAGACCGAGCGGCTGCGCATCACGCCGACGCCGTTCCACACCGACGCCGACATCGACCACCTCGCCGGCGCCCTGTCGGACCTCTGGTCGCGCTGCGCGCTGGCCAGGAAGGTGGCGTAGTCCGGGCGGACCACGCCGCGGCGTCGATCACCGCAGGGTTCGAACACAGGAAGGCCCGGATCCTGCGATCCGGGCCTTCGTGCTTTCAGCCGCGATGCGGAGACCGGCCGGCAGCTACTTCACGCCGGTCTTCGCGGTGATCCAGTCGCGGACGCTGGAGACGCGGGTGTAGACGCCGTAGGCGTTGGCGTGGCCGCAGGCGATGCTGGAATCGAGCGGGCCTTCACCCCAGCTGACGATGCCGACCTGCACGGGGCCGCCCTCACCCGTCATGAAGAGCGGGCCGCCCGAATCGCCGTTGCAGGCGTCGCGCGCGCCGCTGGTGGTGCCGGCGCAGATCATGTTGGAGGTCAGCGGATCGCGCATGGTCTGGGCGATCAGCCGGGTGGCCTGATCGATCCCGTCCTCGGTGACGCGCATGCGGCGGCCGTAGTCGCTGAGCACGAGCTTCAGGTCGCGGGCGTAGATCTCCTTGATGCCGGCATTGCAGGCCTCGTTGGGGAAGAGTTCGAGATCGGCCTGCATCAGCGTGTCGGGGAAGCCGCCGTCGGCCATCTTGCCCCATCCGGTGACCATGGCCGCTCCGGCCTGGACGTCGCTCGCGGTCATTCTGACCGCCGGCTGCGTGGCCGGCCGGGACAGCCGGATCAGGCCGACGTCCTTGTCGAACGCCTGCGGGTCATAGGCTTCGTGAACGATGACCTCGGCCGCGGGGATCCGTTCGCCACCGACCAGCGCAGTGGCGCCGACCAGCACGACCACGGTGGCGGGATCGACCGCCTCGCCATAGTCGTAGAGGCAATGCGCCGCGGTGAGCACCCATTCGGGCGAGATCAGGCTGCCGCCGCAGAACTGCGCGTCGAGCTGCGTCGCCGGATCGTCGCCGAGATAGTCGGCGGTGAGCAGCGCGACCTGGAACGGCCATGCGCCCTCCTGCGCCGCGGTGCCGCCGATGACGCGGTCGCCCTCGCCGCTCTCGCGCGCCGCCTTGCGCGCCTCGGGAACGCGGCTGATCGGCGAGGCCTCCGGCTTCGCCTGCGCGTCCTGCGCATGGGCCGTGGCGAGCGACGTCACCCCCGCCGACAATGGCGTGATGCCAAGGGCGACCCCCGCGGCGACCGCTGCCGCGACCGTCCTGTTCATGAGCATCGATGTACCTCCTGAGACTGTTGTCGAGCCCGGACCCCGACCAACGGCGCCCGTCGTTTCGTCATCAAACCCCGGCCCGTGACGAAACGGAAGCGGTTTGTCGGGTCCAATAGTGGAAGTTTTGCGGCGGTCCTTGCCGGCCATCACGTTGCGGAAGACGCGTATCGATATCTTGCGCGCACAATCCGCACGCCCTGCGGGGTGTGTCCGGGCGATCACGAATTGGTCATGATTTGTCTGTTCTGTGCGGTCGCTCTATGGGCTTGGGAGAATATTTTCATGAACAGACTGCATACGACCTTGATGACGGCCGCCCTGATCTCGGCGGCGGCCATCCCTTCGGCATCCTTCGCGCAGAGCGTGTCGGGCAATGCCGGTTCCGGCGAATCGCCCCGCGCGTCGATCGAAGGGCCGGACCTGTCCGCCCGCAAGGTCGTCGACCGGACGCCGAAGATCGAGGAAGGCGAGGCCAGCCGCGACCTGGCGATGCCGACCGAAGAAGAGCTGCAGAAGGGCTTCGTGACCCGCGCCCGCTCCAAGGACGGCTCGGTGCGCGAGATCGCGCCGGATCCGGAACTGATCGAGCAGATCAAGTCCTCCCTGAAGGGCACGTCGGCGATCGTCGAGAAGCCCGGCTCCGCGCTGGAGCAGGAACTCGAGGAAGGATCGCGCCAGGTCTTCGGCGAGGACGACCGCATCCAGATCACCGACACCAGGAAGTACCCGTTCAACACGATCGGGCAGATCTGGTCGAAGAACAGCAAGGGCGAGTGGAGCATCTGCTCGGGCACGCTGATCGGAAAGAGCGCCGTCATCACCGCCGCGCACTGCCTCTACAGCCACGAGGACGGCGGCTGGCTGTCGGACTACGAGTTCTATCCGGGCCTGAACGGCCAGAACGACGCGCCCTATGGCGGCTTCGGCTTCGTCGACGCCTACATCCTCGAAGGCTACATCACCAACTACAAGGGCTATTACGGCTCCGTGGTGCCGTGGGACCTCGCCGTGCTGATCCTCGACAAGCCGGCCGGCGACACGGTGGGCTGGATGGGCTACGCCACCTACGACCCGGCCTATGCCTTCAACGCCAACATCGTCGGCTATCCGGGCGACAAGCCGGTGAGCACGATGTGGGGCACGGCCTGCCCGGTCGATCCGGCGACGGCCACGGAGAACAACTTCTCCTATCTGTGCGACACCTATCCCGGGTCGAGCGGCAGCTCCGTCTACGAGCTGAACGGCCAGACCAAGGAGCGCTACATCGTCGGCGTGAACATCGCCGAGTCGCAGACCGAGAACATCGCGCTGCGCCTCAACAAGCCGTACTTCCAGTGGGTGAACGGCATCGCCAAGGCGAACTGATCCGCCCGACTCGGCACAGTCCCGGCGGCCGGAGCGATCCGGCCGCCTTTTTTCGTCGCGGTCGATGGTTGCGCCACGGCCGCGCCTTTGGTTCACTCGCGTCCGGCAGGCATGGCGAGGAGGGATGGGCATGCGCAGGGCTGGAGCGGCGAGGATCGTGGCTGCGGCGGCGTTCGCCCTGACCTGCGTCTGGGCCTCCGCGGGCCTGGCTGCCGATGCCGCGACAGGGGCCTGGAACGAACGGGTCCAGGTGTTCCACGATCCGGCGAACCGGTCGATCATGCGCCGGACGGTTCGCGTCTGGGACACCGAGCCCGAACGGAACCTCGACTTCCTCTGGGAACCGGAACGGGACACGATGCCCAAGCTGGACACCGGCGGCGCGCTCGGCGGGCGCGGGACGCTGACATGGCGCGTGCGCGGCGCGGCGAGCTACGACCCGGCCGCCGTCTTCTCGGTCTACACCGGCGAGATGCGGAACGGTCGTCCGCACGGCCGCGGCCGGCTCGAGCGCCGCTCGGGCGAGACCTTCGAAGGCGTCTGGCGCGACGGACTGCTCGATGGTCCCGGTATCCAGGTCGACGCGCAGGGCAACCGCTACGAGGGCGCGTTTCGCGGCGGCAGGCCGGACGGCGAAGGCCGCTATCTGGCGGCAAACGGCGAGATCTTCGAAGGCCGGTTCGTGGCGGGTGTTCGGCATGGCACGGGTACCACCACCCTTCCCGGCGGAACGCGTTACGCCTCCTCCTGGACCATGGGCGTGGAGACGAGCGAGCGGCCGGACGCGCTGGCCGACGCCGGCGGCGGCGGGCTGCTGCGGATCCAGACCGGCAGCGATGCGGCGGCGCGCACGGAGTTTTCCGTGACCGTCGACCAGCGGATGAACCAGCAGAGCGAGACCCGCTACCAGCACCTGATGCGCGCCGACGACATCGCCATCTACCCGGTCAGCGACGACGTCAACCGGGCGTGGAACGGCAACGGCGAGATCGACGAGTACCGGATGGTCTTCCAGGCCGCCGCGGAAGACGTTTCGCCGGTGTTCCTGGAGGGCCAGCTGGCGACCACCGACAATTCCCGCGTGAAGCTGGACGCGGTGCGGATCGAGGTGGCGAGCAGCGAGTCCTACCGCAAGCCGATGCTGACCCTGCAGTCGCACAGCGGATGCGTGGGTTTCCGCCCGAGCTTCTCCTTCGTCAACCATGGATGGGGCGAGGTGGAGGATGCCGAAGTGACCTTGCGGTTCACGGGCGAGCGCAGCTATGACGACAACCCGCAGCCGCAGCCGGAAACGCGGAGTTTCGCGGTGCCGATCGGACGGTTCGACGAGGGCATCGACGTCTCGGTCCGCAATGCGCTGATCGAGGCGGGCGTCGACGTGACGACGCTCGAGACGAAGCGGTTTCCCTGCCCTTCCGACGATCAGCTCGGCATCTGCCGGGGCCAGGTGTTCAACACGGTCGACTTCGGCGAGATCGCCGGCATGGTCTTCGGCGAAGACACGATCTCGACGCGGGCGGTGGGCGAACTGACCTACCGCTGGGCCGACGCTGCCGGCAACCGCTACGACACGGTGGAAACCTTCTCCGTCGACATTCATCTCGCGCAGATCGAGATCGAGCGCAGCATGGCCGAATGCGGCGACAGTTTCGGCCTGTCGCCCGAAGCGCTGCGCTACATCGAGGTCAAGCTGCCGCTCGACCAGACCGGCTATGCGATCGACCTGCCGGTGCGGGGCAACAAGACCATCCGCGACTACACCGCGCGCCTCAAGGTGTCCGCCGACCAGAGCTCGGTCCACCGATTCCAGGCGACGGCGCAGTTCGCCGACGGCAGCATCCGCCGCAGCAAGCCGGTGACGCTGTTCTATTTCCGGCCGCGCGAGAATTTCTACGCGCCGACGATGCGCCTGCCGGCCTGCTATCTCGACAGTTTCGGTCCGGGCTGCTGAACGGCGCGCCGTCCGGTCTCGAACAGGTTCGGCAGCGGCACGAGGCGGGCAGAGAAGGTGCCCTGGGCGAAGCTGCGGATTTCGAGCAGCGCGCCCGAGGCGCGGTCGGCCGACTGGTCGAAGATGAAATTGCCGAGCGAATGGGCAAGCAGCGTATCGCCACCCGACAGGGCCTCGAGCGTCGTGCTCGCCACATGCGAATGGCCGCCGACGAGCGCGGCGAAGGCGCGGCGCGACATGGCCTGCGCCAGTTCGCGCTCGCGCCGGCCGGGCGAAGTAGCGTATTCGCTGCCCCAGTGGACGAAGCCGACGAGCGGCCGGCTGGCCGGGCGATCGGGCAGACCGTCGAGCAGCTGCGGCGTCACGAGATCATGGTGGCGCGTGCCGTTCTGGCCGACATCGCTGAGCACGACGACGTCGAGGCCGGCGAGCGGCAGCACGCCGCCCTGCCCGGCATGGGCGATGCCCGCCTCGTCGAGCGCCCGCCGCGTCTCGGCGAGCCCCGCCTCGCCGAGGTCGAGCGCGTGGTTGTTGGCGAGGCCGGCCGCGACCACGTTCAGCCGCTTCAGCCAGGGGAGCGCGAGTTCGGCCGGCATGGCGAGGGTCATGTCGTCGAGCGAGCCGGGGACGTTGGGCAGGATGACGCCTTCGAGATTGACGAGCAGCGGCCGGCCGGCCGTGCGCGACAGGACCGCCTCGGCGATGGCCTCGGCCGCCCGGTCATCGAGCAGCAGGCGCTGCATGGCACGGCCGAAACTGGTGTCGCCGGCCAGATAGACCACCTGCGAGCGCGGCCAGTCGGGTGCCGGCATTCCCTCCGGGAAGCGGCCGTAGAGCACGACCATGTAGCTCGTCGTCTCGGCCACCGGGCGGTCGTCGTATTCCTGGCCGTTCTCGCTGGCGACGACGAGGCGGATGGCGCCGCGGCGGCGTTGCAGCGTCTCCTGCACAACGAGGGCGGCGACCGAATCGGCGTGGCCGGGCTGGCTGAGCGCGGCGATCTGGTCGAGATCGCCGGCGGCGAGCACGTTGAGGGTCTGCTGGTCGCGGATGCGCGCGGCGTGGTGCGGCAGGAAGTGCGAGAAGTCGGTCGACTGGAGAACGAGCGTGCCCTCGCCCGCGAAGGGCGCGAGGAGTGCCGCCATCGCGTCCCAGTCGGCGCGCCGGCTGCGCACGGAGGCGGCGACGGGCAGCACCGGCACGTCCGGGAACAGCGCGCGCACGAAGGGCAGCAGCGCCTGCAGGCCGTGATCGCGGCCAAAGAGGCAGGAAGTACCGTCGACCAGCGCCGGATCGGCCGCGATCAGCGCGGCGGCGGCCGCGCGATCGGTCGGAACGGTGCCGAAGACGGTCTCGACGTCGCGCAGCGTGGTGGCGAAGGGCCTTGCTGTGCCGCGGAAATGGTCGGGGAAGACGAGGAGGATGCGGTCGTAGCGCGTGCCCGTGGCAGCTTTCAGCCCCTCGGCGACGAGATGCGGCGCCAGAAGGTGATGCGGAACGGTGACGCCGGTGAGCGGCACGGACGACGGCGCGATCGAACCGGCGGCCCGCAGCGCGTCGCGGAACAACACGTCGTCGGAATAGACCGAGGGGAAGGCAGGCCCCTCGCCGGCGCAGTCCTGCGCGACGGCGACCTGCGGCAGGAGGAGCGGCGCGAGGACGACGACCAGCCGGCGCAGCCCGTTGAGCAGCAACGTCACGGCTTGGCGACCACGAAGTTGTCGACCTTGGAGATGTAGTATTCCGGCGCCTGGCGCGCGGCGGTGAGGCGGCGCACCTCGCGGTCGACGAAATCGGCGAGAGACAGCAGCCTCACCCCCTCGCCGGTCGGATCGGCGCCGCCCTTCATGCCCTGCAGGAGGGCATGGGTGAAAACGCCGTGGCCGAGTTCGGGCAGTTCGGCGGCGGTGTTGTTGGCCGCGGTGGCGGAGAAGACGATGATTCGCGCGTCCTCGGCGTCCTTCTCCAGGCGAGGATTGAAGGAATTGCCGGCATGGCAGGTGTCGACCAGCATCAGCCGGCGGCCCTTGGCGCGCTCGACGGCGCGCTGGATCGTCTCCCAATCGACCAGCGAGGAGCGCTGCCAGCGGTCGGGCTCGCGCTGGCGGCCGTCGGTCGGAATGAAATAATAGTCCTCGTCGATGTTGATGCCGTGGCCGGCGACGAAGATGATCGTGGTGTCGTCGGGACCGGCCTCAGCGAGGAAATCCTCGATCTCGTCGAGGATCAGATCCGACTCGGGCTCCATGACGTTGGCGAAGAGCGACGTCTCGCGGGCGGCCTTCGTCTCCGCGAGGGCATCGGCATTGGCGAAGACCAGCGTCTTCATCTCCCGGTAGAGCGGCCGGGTGCGCTGGTCGACGAGACGAAGGAACTCGGCCGCGTCGTCGACCGGGAAGGCGAGGTCGCAGGAGCGGCCGCCGCAGGCGCGCGGCAGGAAGGGATAGTCCTCGACGCCGATCGCCACGACGAAGAGCGTGCCGGCGGCGCGGTCGGTCTGGCGCATGCGGCCGATGGCCTTGACGGAGCGCTCGGTGAGATAGCCGAACTCGTTCAGCCCGGCGATGGAAATCTCGTTCTCGCCCGGCTGGACCGGGACCTCGATGACGATGCGGTCGGCATCGCCGCCGGAGACGGCGCGGGTCTCGAAGCCGTCGATGCGGCGGTCGTTGGCGGTGACGGCGAATTCGGCGACGCTGGCGCCGGCCCCGGCCGCGCCGGTGATCTCGACGGCGACGAAGCCCTCGCGCGAGGCGTCGCTCTCCAGCACGCGGGCCTGGAACTCGGGCGGGCGGCGCGCGAGCAGGCGGTCGAGTTCGGTGTCGACGCCGCGCAGTTCGCGCACGGCGGCCTCGGCATCGGCGAGGATCAGGGCCCGGCGGACGATCTCGGGGCTGAACAGGTACTGCTTCAACTGGCGGGCGCGGACGAAGCGGGCCTCGCTGTCGGGCCCCTGGTTGACGTGCCAGCCGACCAGAGCGTCGCCGTCGGGCGAGGAGTAGTAGTAGCCCTGCGGCACCCAGACGATGAACTCGCCGCCGGCGAAGAAGAAGGTGGCGACGAGCCGGCGCGTCTGCAGGTTCCACAGCTTCAGCGTCTGGTCGTCGCTGCCGGTGACGAGGAGGCCCGCCTGGGGCGCCTCGGCGATGGCGTGGACCTCGCCGGTGTGGCCGTCCTCCAGCGTGATGACGTAGCCGCCCGTCTGACGATCGTGGATGGTCAGCGTGCCGTCGCTGCCGCCGGTGACGAGGTTTCGACCGTCGGAGAGAAGGGTGAAAGCCGCGTGCAGGAAGCCGTTCGTGGCGTCGTTGGCGATGCGGTGGAGCGTCGCGCCGTCGCGGCGGATCTCCAGCACGTCGTTCGGGACGGGGCTGTCCTCGCCGGCGGATGCGACCAGCGACCAGCCGGCCTGCGCATGGATCGCGCGCAGGAACCCGCCGACCTCCTGCGTCGCGCGCGGACGCTCGAAGAAGCGGCCTTCGGCCGGCAGCGGCATGACGTTGGCGAGCGCCGACTGGCGTTCGGGACAGGCCGCCAGATCTGGACAGGGGTCATCGCTGCCCCAGGCGATGGCGCCGCCGTCCGGCGTGACGCCGACGGCCATCACCGGGCTGCCGATGCCTTTCAGTTCGGCCACCGTCTCGCCGGTGGCGGGATCCCACAGGCGGATCTCCTTGCGCGATCCGCCCGCCGTCGCGACGAGCGCGCCGTCCGGCGTGGCGGCGCTGGCCCAGACGGTGTCGTCATGACCGGCATAGCCGGCCCCCTCGCCCGCCCCGAAGCGCCAGACGGACTGCTCGAAGCGCCCGGCACAGCGATAGCCGCAGGAGACGACCAGCGCGCGGCCGCTCTCCGCGAAGACGAGCGCGCCGACCGCGAAGCCGCGCTGCGGCACGGTTTCGGCGAGGCCGCCATCGTCGGCGCGCCAGACATGCACCTGACCGTCGTCGGCACCGGTGGCGAAGAGCGCGCCGTCGGGCGAGACGGCGAGCGCGCGCACCGGAACGTCTTCCAGCACCGTCGCATCGGGCATCTCGACCGGGCTCATGTCGGCGAGATCCCAGAGGCGGATGCCGTAGTCTTCCGTCACGGCGGCAAGGCGGGTGCCGCCGGCGGCGAAGGCGACCTTCTCGATGCGCAGCGAATCGCCGTCGAGCCGCGTCTCGGGCTGCCAGGCACCCGCTTCGTCCTTCTTCCACAGGTAGACGAAGCCTTCCTGGCCGGCGGCGGCGAGGCGCGTGCCGTCGGGCGAGAAGGCGACGTCGTGGACGACCCAGGGGTTGCCCTTCAGCACCGACACCAGGCGGCCGCTGCGCAGGTCGAAGAGACGCACGTCGCCATAGGGCGGACTGTCGCCGACCGAGGGGCCGAACCAGCCGGCAGCGGCGATGGTGGCGCCGTCCGGCGAGACGTCGAGAGCGAAGACCTTGCCTTCCTGCCCAGGACCGATCTGGCCGCGGATGGTGCGCAGCGAAATGCCCGACCGCCAGTCCCAGACGCGGATGGTCTTGTCGTCGGAGGCCGAGACGAGGAAATTCCCGTCGGGCGTGAAGGCGATGGCCTTGACCAGGGCGCGGTGGCCGCCGGTGTCGAGGTCGAGGTGGAAATCGACCGTTTCCGAGGCCCGCAGCGGCACGAAGCCGGTGGCCGCGAAGACGGCGGCCAGCAGCATCACGGTGGCCGCGCGCAGCGCGAACCGGACGACGAGCCGCAAGGGCACCATCCTATCGCGCCGACGGAGCGACATAATCCTCGAGCGGCCTGGCGAAGTTGGGAGAGCCGCGCCGGCGCTCCTGGCGGATGTGGCCCGCGAAATAGCTCCAGAAAGAGGTCGCGAAATCGCTGAAATAGGCTTCGGCGACGTCCCGCGAACACAGGCCGCCGTCGACGCAGAAGGAGACGCGGTTGAGGAAGTAGACGATGCGGTCGAAGGATTCGCGGAACTCCTCCAGCGGCACCGCACCGCCCTCGGCCTTCATCGCCTCGATGCCGATGCGTTCCTGGAAGATCGCCAGTTCCTTCGGGGTCGCCGACCGGCCGAGATCGGCCGAGAAGCGCGCGTTCAGTTCGGCGAGGCGGCGCTTGAGGACGCGCTGCGCGTCCTGATACTCGGGGCGATCCCAGAGTTCGACCAGTTCGAGCGTACGCTCGACCCGCTTCTCCTCGCGGGCCTGCAGGTACTGGACGACCGAGAAGACGGTGCCGAGCACGAGGAGGATGCGCAGCACGTAGCCGCTCCAGGCGTAGGAAAGCATCCGCCAGTCGCCGTCCGTGAACGGGTTGTTCTCGCGCTTGTCCACGTCCTCGACCTCCGGGAACGCTTCCGTGCGCTCCGCCAGACGCCTGGCCGTGGCGGCGATCTTGCCCGGAGCGGCGCTCATCGGCAGGCTCTCAGGTCGATGGTGGAGACCGGCGGCTCGACCGCGCCGGGCGTTTCGAGCCGCGTCTTCAGGCAGTCCAGCTGACGCCGGGACAGGAAGAACTGGAGGTCGGGTTCCGGCGGCGCCGCGGTGAGCGATGGCAGCGCCTCGATGATGCCCCGCTCCTGCTCGCATTCCGAAAGGTCGACGGCGATGGCGCCGCCGTCGTCGCCGGTGGCAAGCACCTCGTATTGCGACAGGAGACAGGCCGCGAGCGGCGGGCTGATGACGACCTCGCTGGCGCAGAGCCCACAGGTTTCGCCGGCCAGAGCCGTTCCGAGCGACACCGCACCGACCATGACGCCAGCGGCAACCCCAGCAAGACGCATCATCGACGACACTCTCCGCCACTGCGACCGCAACGCCCGCATGGAACGCCGGTCGCAAACTTTCCGCCAAAGCCGAGGCGGGCGCAAGGGCGTCCGCCGTCACCATTTTCGTCGCGCCGCCGCCGCAACGGCGGCGCCGTGATGGTTTGCTGCGACATGGCGGCGCCCGCAAGCGCGCCGCTGCCATCCCCGTCGCCGCGGAGGCCGCGGCCACGAGGCCGACCGGCCCCGGGAGCCCGCGTCAGGAACGGGGCATCGTCCGGACCGGGAAGATCGTGACCGAGCCGCGCTGCTTCTTCTCGGCCCGGCTCGACGAGGGCTTGGCCGCCCGCGTCATCGCCGCCGCTCCCATCGCATCGAACAGATCGGCGACGCTCTGTGGAGCAGCCCCCCGGGTGGTGGCGCGCAGGCCGGGCTGTTCCAGGTAGGAAAGGTCGAGCGTGGCCTTGAGCGGCACGACCTCGGAGGCGACGGCCACCATCAGTTCCTTGCCGTAGACGCCTTCGGTGAACTCGATGAACTCGTCATCCAGGGTCGCGGAAGGCTGCAGACGCTCCTGCCCCATGAAGGTGATGGAGTAGTCGCTGCCGATGTAGAGCACGTTGATGTCGACCGGAGCACCGCTGTTGTTGACGGCCCGGACGTGCACGCGGTCCCCCGGCTGGCCGAACGGGAGACTGGTCGTCTCGATCGGCACTTCCTCGCCCGTGCCCTGGCGGCGCAGCGTGAAGGTGATGTCGACCTCCTGCGGACCGTAGTCCGACCCCTGCCCGATCCGCGCCAGATTGGTGGCGCGATAGATGCGAAGCAGATACTGGCCGATCGCCTCGCCGATGGCCTTCCGGTCGTCGCTCTCCATCGTGATCGACGGCGGCCGGCGCCCCTCCTCCAGCGACAATTCGCCCGATTCGGGCAGGAACCAGAGCGTCGGGAGCGTGCCGGCGCCGAGACCGGCGTCGGGAAGTTCCGCTTCGGCCATGACGGCAAGGCGCAGATCCGCTGCCGCGCCGGGCTCGACGAGGGCGATGCGCATCGGCTGCGTGTCGTCGGCCGCCAGCGTATCGAGCATGGCGTTGACCATCGCGACGCGCTCCGGATGGGTGTCGGACGGGGCCGGCCGGGCGACGGTGAGGGTGAAGTCGAAACTCGTCTCGACCAGACGGGCATAGGCGCCGGCGGGGATGTCGGCCAGCGTCTTCACCCTGAGGCTCGTCGCTTCCGGCGCTGCCGGCTCGGCCGGCGCAAGAGCCTCCTCGCCGGCAGGAGCTTCCGGCTCTTCCGGCGGCGGTGCCATCACGAGGCGGCTGGTGAAGTTGTCGGCGCTCCTCACCTCGAGAAAGCCGATCGCCTTGTCCATGGTATCGCCGGCCTTCTCCATGACCGCAAGCCGCGTGCCCGGCACGAGACCGTTGAGCAGGCCGCCGGCGATGGTGACGCCGCTGCCGGCGAGCTTGACCGGCCATTGGGGAACGAACTCCTCCAACTCGAGGCCGAAGACGGGGACGTCGAGATCGCCCTCGAAGAGCGGGGTCGTGGAGGTGCGGTTGATCGAGGCGTAGTGCTGGAGCACGCCCTCGGCGAGCTGGCGGTAGGTGACCGACGGGTTTTCCGAGAGGCGCGAGAAGATGGTGTGCGTGAACAGCCCGTACCTGGTGGCGCCCTCCGCGCCCTTGGGCAGCGGCATCTCGGGCGTGGTCTCGTTCGTCTGCGCGGCGAAGAAGGCGACCATGCCGCCCTTGCGGGTGGAGGCTGCGCTGGTCGCCTCGCTTTCGACCGGTGCCTCGCGGGCGAGCAGGTCGCGCGTGGCGGCGCCCTCGTAGAGGACTTCGGCCGGCATGCCGACCATCTCGGGGTCGATCTTGCGTTCCTGCACGTCGTCGCCCGGAGCGGCGCGGGTGGCGGTGCCGGAGTGACAGGAATCGAAGACGACCCAGACGAAGGCGCCCTTGTCGCGGATGCGCTCGATGGCGGCGCCGACGGTATCGTCGACGAGCACGTTCGGCATGCCCTGCGTGCGGTCGACCCAGCGGCCGGTATCCTTGGGAAGGAAGATCTCGTCCAGCCCGTCGGTCTCGGTGGCGGGATCGGCCGCGGTCTGCTGGAAGCCGTGGCCGGAGAACTGCAGATAGAGGAAGTCGCCGGGTCCGGCCTTCTGCGCCATGGCGTCGAGCGTCTCGACGATCGCGGCGAGAGTCGGCTCGCGGGCGCCCTCGACCGCGTCGGCGAGGACCGCGACGTTGGCGGGTTCGAAGGGAACGCGCGACTGGTTGAGGAGGTAGTCGCGGACCAGCAGCGCGTCGTTGCGCGGCCCGACGAGCCAGGCGCTGCGCGGGAGCTGCGGATACTCCGTCACGCCGACCACGACCGCATAGTTGGTGCGCGCGAGCGCGCTCCCAGCCAGTGGTCCGGCCAGCGACGCAGCGAAAGCCACGCCCGCGAGAAGCGCCTTCGCGCCAGGTCCATATGTCATGCCGTCATTCTCCCAAGCCCATTGCAGTGCCCCAACGTTACCATTGGTGTTTCTGAAATGGGGCTGTTTTTGGGAGTATGATCGAGAGCAGCCGCGGCCGGACGCCAGACGTCCGGCTTCCGAGCCCAGGAACGCGGGCAGGTCGGCTCAGTTCTCGGGCCTGTAACCCATCCGCAAGCCGCCCCAATGTCTGCCGCGCACGAAGATCGGGGCGGAAATGTCCTTCATCAGGACGAAGTTGCCGCCGCCCATGTCGCGCCGGTAGGTCTGCAGCAGGAAGGGCCGCGTGTTGCGTCCCGCGCCGAGGCCGGTACGGTCGGCGAAGATGCGATGATTGCGGCAGTTGGCGGCGTTCCAGACCGGATCGTCGCCCTGCGGCTGCGAGTAGACGAGGTTGTGGGTGGGCAGGTAGCCGTTGCGATCGATCGCCGCGCAGAAGACGATGCGGTCGTCGAGCTTCAGCACCGGCTCCTGCAGCGAGGGCAGCACCCGGTCGGTGAAAGCGGTGAAGCGTGTCAGGACCTGCTCGGGGTTGGTGCCCGGCACCGGCCGATAGTCCTCGTCAAACAGGTCGCCGAGACCGATCTGGCCCGTTTCGACGGCTTTCTCGAACAGCGCGGAGACCTGAGACGCCTTCTCGCGGACGAGGTGGATGAAGAAGCTGTCGGGCGTCTCGATCCCCGATTCCGCGATGAAGAGGATGAGGTTCTCGGAGATGTCGAGGATCGCGGTCGAGCTCTGGCCGGCATCGTCGAGCTTGGCGTGGCATTCCCGGGCCATGCCGACGAGCTTGCGCAGTTCGTCGCGCACGTTGGAACTGGAGCGGATGTTCGACTGCACCGGATCGGACATGCCGACGATCCGGTCGGTCAGCGTCTCGACGCTGGTGACGAGCGACTGGATGGTGCGCGTGGTGTCCGCCGCGCGGCCCGAGGCCTCCATCGCGGCCTGGGCCGTCACCGCGCTGCGCCTGGACTGGGAGAAGAGTTCATCGAGCGTGCCTTCCAGCGAGCCGAGGCTCACCTCGTTCTGCTTCGCGAACATGCCGATCTGGTCGGCCAGCGTCTTGACCGCGGCGCCGATGACCGCGAAGCCCTTGCCGGCGTCGCCGAGGCGGGCGGCCTCGATCGAGGCGTTCAGGGCGACGAGCTGCGTTTCGCGCGCGATCTCGTTGATCGAGGCGCTGGCGGAGCTCACCTGACGGATGGTCTCGGAGACGCGGGCCAGCGAATCGGTGAAGGTCAGCACGCCCCGGCTCAGCGATTCGAGCTGCTCGACCGAACTGCCGATCGTCCGGGCGACCGTATCGGCGCTTTCGGACAGCACGGCACGGGTGGCCTCGGCGGACGACTTCGCCACGTCCATGCTTTCGGCGAGCCGCTTGTTGGCCTCTCCCGTCTGCCGGGCGGACGCGACGACGGCGCGCAGCGAATCCTCCTGGGCGCGGCCGAGTTTCACCATGTCCTCGACGAGACCGGCGATGCCCGCGATCTCGAGGCCCAGCCGGCTGGCGCGCGGTCCGATGTCGGAAATGTCGGTGGCCATCGGCGATGCGACGGCCCGCTCCGGCTCAACGGCAAACGTGATCGCGTTCATTGAGAACTCCTCGCCATGACGAGAGGTTGTACAACCATCGGACTTTCGGAAACGTTAACCCTGATTGCAGAGGATGCGATGCATGCGCACCGGACCTGCCGATCCCCGGCGGCCGTGCCCGCGACGCGGGAAGCGCGCCCTTGCGGAGCGTCGGCGGCTGGCGCACAAGGGAGAAGGATGCCGGCCGGGCTTCGCACGCGAAGCGGCACCGGCAAGGAACAGGAAGCGCCGATGGTCGACAGGAGCACGCTGACCCGCAACCAGCAGCTCGTGCTGGAGAAGCTGGAAGCCGCGCGCGGTCCGGTGAGCGCCTACGCGCTGCTCGACGGGCTGCGCGACCAGGGTTTCCGCGCACCGCTGCAGGTCTACCGGGCGCTCGACCGGCTGACCAAGGCGGGGCTGGTGCACCGGCTCGAGAGCCTCAATTCGTTCGTGGCATGCTCGGAGCACCACCACCATGCCGACGCGCTGACGGCCTTCGCGATCTGCGAGACATGCGGCCAGGTGGCGGAACTCGCCGATCCGTCGATCGGCAAGCAGCTCGGCGACTGGGTGTCCGGCACGGGCTTCCGCGCAAGCCGCGCGGTGATCGAGTTCCGCGGGCTGTGCAAGGATTGCGCGGCCGCGGAAGGCTGACGTCCGCGACCGCCCTGAAGCGGACCGCCGCCTTCAGCAGGCGACGGCGAGCCGCTTGTCGTCGTTCGGGATCTGGATGTCGATCTCGAGCGTCGAGGTGGTCTTGCCGCGATCCATGGAGATCTGCACCTGGTCCTGGTCGATCTGGATGTGCCTGCCGATCACGGCCATGATCTCCTCGCGCAGGATGGCGACGAGATCGGGCTTGTTGCGGTTGTTGCGCTCGTAGGCGAGCAGCACCTGCAGACGTTCGCGCGCGACAGGCGCGCTGGCGCGGCGCTTGAAGAGCGATAGCAGTGTCATGCCGCCTTCCTCCTGAACAGCCGGTCGAAGAGTCCCCGCTTGTCGAACGGAAGCACGACGGGAAGGCTCTCGCCCTGGAGCCGTCGTGCCGCGTCCATGTAGGCCCGTGCCGCCGGATTGGCGGGCTCGTTGACCGTCACCGGCGCACCGACGTTGGAGGCGCGCAGAACGCCCTGGCTTTCGGGAATGATGCCCAGCAGCGGCACGGACAGGATCTCCAGCACGTCGTCGATGGCGAGCATCTCGCCACGGGCGGCTCGCTCCGCATCGTAGCGCGTGACCAGCACGTGCTTCTTCAGCTCCTCGCCGCGTTCGGCCTTCATGGTCTTGGAATCGAGCAGGCCGATGATGCGATCGGAATCGCGCACCGAACTGACTTCCGGATTGGTGATGATGACCGCTTCGTCGGCAAACCGCATGGCGAGCTGGGCGCCGCGCTCGATGCCGGCCGGGCTGTCGCACAGCACGTAGTCGAACACCTGGTTGAGACGCGCGATGACGTCGGACACGCCTTCCTCGGTCAGCGCGTCCTTGTCGCGGGTCTGCGAGGCGGCGAGCAGGAACAGCGTGTCGATGCGCTTGTCGCGGATCAGCGCCTGGGACAGCTTGGCGTGGCCCTGGATAACGTTGACGAGGTCGAAGACCACGCGGCGCTCGGCGCCCATGACCAGATCGAGGTTGCGCAGGCCGACGTCGAAATCGACGAGCGCCACGCGCTTGCCGGTCTGTGCGAGCGCGGCACCGAGAGCCGCCGTCGAGGTCGTCTTCCCGACGCCCCCCTTGCCCGACGTGACGACTATTACCTTGCCCATTTCGGAGTTTCTCCAATCCTTGTCATTTGAGAGGTGCGACGACGAGCGCACCGCCGTCGAGGAAGGCCTGGATCGCGGCGCCGCGGTGGGCGGGCTCCATGTCCTCGGCCGTGCGGTACCAGCCGTCCACGGCGACCAGTTCGGCCTCGTTGCGGCGGCAGAAGATGCGCGCCCGGTCGTTGCCGTCGGCCCCTGCGAGCGCCCGCCCGCGCAGCGTGCCGTAGACGTGGATCGAGCCGGAGGCGACGATCTCGGAGCCCCAGGACACGTCGCCGAGGACGATGACGTCGCCCTCCATGTGGACGATGGAACTGCCGGAACGGACCGGCGTGTCGACCGTCAGCGTCCGGCCGGACTTCGGTTCGGCGAGCACCTTCGCGGTCGCAGGCGCAGCCACGGCCGCCGACGCGACCTCCGGGGACACGGGTGCGCTGCGGGCGAGGAGACCGTCGAGCGTGGCCTCGCGGGCGCCCGTCAGGAGCGGCGGCAGATCGCTGCCCGCAGCCTCGGCGGCAATGCCCTCGATGGCATAGACGCGGATGCCGCGCACGGCGAGCGCCGCGACCAGCGCCACCACGTCGTCGGTCGACGGCTGCAGGGCGGCAAGGTCGAGCACGACCGGCCGGCCCGTGAAGAAGCCGGGGGAATTCTCGATCCAGCGGTCGAGACCGTCGATCCATTCGCCAAGCGGCGCTTCGGGCGCCAGCGCGAAGGCCACGAAGGACCGTGCGCGGAAGCGGATGGCTTTCTTATCCATTGGGGCGGCGCTGGTCACCGAGTCGATTCCTTACTGACCGTTAAGGAATGGAGCCGCCGTGGTTAACAAGTGGTTAACGACGGGTGCCGGAACGGGCCGCGCCGGCTTCCGCTGCGGACGGCGATCGCGATGTCCGCGCGGGCCGGCGCCGCTGCGGGCGGCGGCGTCTCCCGGGTCGGCGTGGCCCGGCGCCCACCCGCCGCGGGGGCAGGCTCGTCGGCACGCGAAGGAGACACGCAGGACTCCGCTTGACTACATACCAACTGGTCGGTATTAAACTAGGGAGCGACGCAGGAAGGAGATCGTCATTGGCGCGCCCGGCCAACCCGCACACACGCACCCGCCTGCTCGAGGCCGCGACCAACGTCATTCGCACGCAGGGCTATGCGGCGACGACGGTGGAAGACATCTGCACGGCCGCCGGCCTTTCCAAAGGTTCGTTCTTCCACCACTTCTCCTCGAAGGAGGATCTGGCCGTCGGCGCTGCAGGGCATTGGGCGGAGGTGACGGGCGCGCTCTTCGCCGAGGCGGACTATCATCGGCATGGCGACCCGCTGGACCGGGTGCTCGCCTATGTCGATCTGCGCCGCGACCTGATCCAGGGGACGCTGCCTCAGTACACCTGCCTCGTCGGCACGATGGCGCAGGAGGCCTACGAGACCGCGCCCGACATCCGCGACGCCTGCTGGGCGAGCATCGGCGGCCATGCGCAGACGCTGGTGGCCGACATCCAGGCGGCGATGGATGCCCGGGGCCTCGCGCCCGACTGGACCGCCGAGAGCCTGGCCCTGCACACGCAGGCGGTGATCCAGGGCGGCTTCATCCTCGCCAAGGCGAGCGGCGAGACGCGACATGCGATCGACGCCGTCGACCATCTCCGGCGCTACATCGAATGCCTGTTCGGCATTCGTCCGACGGGCGGAAACGACATCAACGAAAAGACGGAGGAAGGAACGACACCATGACCACCGAACCGAAACACGTGCTCACCCTGACGCGCGTCATCGACGCACCGGTATCCGCCCTGTGGCGCTGCTGGACCGAGCCGGAGCTGCTGAACCAGTGGTTCTGTCCCAAGCCCTGGTACGTGACGGACAGCCGCGTCGACCTCAGGCCCGGCGGCGAGAGCTTCAACGTGATGAACGGGCCGAACGGCGAGCGCTTCGAGAATCTGGGCGTCTATCTCGAAGTGGTTCCGCAGAAGCGGCTGGTGTTCACCGACGCCTTCCTGCCGGGCTGGATCCCGTCCGACCGGCCCTTCATGGTCGGCGAAGTGCTGTTCGAGGACGCCGGAGACGGCCGCACGACCTACACCGCCCGCGCCATGCACTGGTCGGAGGAGACCATGAAGGAGCACGAGGCGATGGGCTTCCACGAGGGCTGGGGCAAGGCCGCCGACCAGCTCGCGGAACTGGCGAAGACACTCTGAACCGGGAGGAACGGATCATGGAACCGACGATCTACCTGAACTTCAAGGGCAACTGCCGGGAGGCGATGACCCTCTATGCCGAGACGCTGGGCGGGACGGTGCTCGGAATCTTCACCAATGCCGACGCACCGGCGCCCGAGGAACGCATGCCGGGCGGCGACCACCTGGTCATGAACATGGCGATCAGGCTCGGCAGCGCCACCGTGATGGCGTCCGACGCGCCGGACGAATGGTACTCGAAACCGCAGGGCTTCTCGGTTTCGATCACGCCCTCCTCCATGGACGAGTTCGACCGCATCTACGGCATCCTGGCGAAGGATGCCGAGCGGATCATGATGGCGCCGGCCGAGACCTTCTGGGCCGACCGCTTCGCCATGTTCGTCGACCGCTTCGGCACGCCGTGGATGCTGATCATCGAAGGCTCCAAGCGCGCTTACTGAGGAGGACGCCTTGGCCGAGATCCCCAAGGTTCGCACCTGCCTGTGGTTCGACGACCAGGCGCTGCGGGCCGCCGAGTTCTACTGTTCGCTGATTCCCGGCAGCCGCATCGACCATGTCGGCCGGCACGCGGAAGGCCAGCCGGTCGCCAGGGCCGGGGACGTGCTCTCGGTCGAGTTCACGCTCGCCGGCACGCCCTACCAGGCGCTGAACGGCGGGCCGCACTTCACCCTGAGCGAGGCCGTGTCGATCTCGGTCTCGACCGCCGACCAGGCCGAAACCGACCGGCTTTGGGCGGCGCTGACCGCCGACGGCGGCGCGGAAAGCCGGTGCGGCTGGCTGAAGGACCGGTTCGGCCTGTCCTGGCAGATCGTGCCGAAGCGGGCGGTGGCGCTGTTCACCGGGCCGCAGGCCGCCAAGGTGTGGCCGGCACTGATGCAGATGCGGAAGATCGACATCGCAGCGCTGGAGGCCGCGGCGGCGGGGTGAGGCGGCGGGGTTCGGTGACCGCTGCCATGCAGGATGCCCCACGTACTGGGAGAGCGCCCGCCGACACGCTGCTCCATCTCTGGCGTCAGCCTATCATCAGATGTGCAAATTTTTGAGTATGCATATCCATTGATTGACATCCATGCATCGGACGCCTATTTTCTGATGGGCATCCGATGGGGTGAAGGGAAGATGAGCGTCAGGACGACCGCTCGGAAACAGTATGCGCAGATCGTCGACAGGGCGGCGCGACAATTCGGAGCGGCGACGGTGCCAGTCGAGGGTTGGCTCGCCATGCTTCGCAAGGCGCTCGCCATGTCCGGCTCGGAGGTCGCCACGCGAGCCGGTGTCAGTCGCAATGCCATCTATCAGGCCGAACGCAACGAACGCGACGGCGCCATCACGATCAATCAGATGCAGAAGCTCGCGCAGGCCATGGGCGGACGTTTCGTGTATGCCATCGTTCCGGACGAGGGGCGTGTCGAAGACGTCATCCGGGCGCAAGCCAGGCGCAAGGCGGAGGCGCGTGTGGAGCGCGCCGGCGCCCACATGGCGCTGGAACAACAGGCGCTGACCCGCGCGCAGACGGCGCAGCGGATCGACGACCTGACCGACGAACTCATCCGGGAGATACCGCCCGACCTTTGGAAGCGCGATGGGTGACGACCCGGACGGCGCCACGCCGCTCGATCCGGACGAAAGGCACGGCCTCAGGTTTGCGCATGTAACAACGCGCGGCGAGCTGGACGAACTCGAACAGGCGAACATCGAGCAGGGCCTCGCCTGGATCGCGCGACGGCGCGGCGGTTCCATTTTCGACGATCGCTTCGTGCGAACGCTGCACAAGCGGCTTTTCGGGGATGTCTGGGCATGGGCGGGCACGTATCGCCGGACCGAGAAGAACATCGGTATCGATCCCGTGCATATTCCCGTGCAGCTTCGCATGCTGCTCGACGACGCGCGCTACTGGGCTGAGAACGATATTTATCGCCCGCTGGAAGCCGCGGCTCGCTTCCATCACAGAATGGTGCAGATCCATCCGTTCCCGAACGGCAATGGCAGACACGCCCGGATCGCTGCCGACATCCTTCTGAAAGAAGCCTATGCCCACCCGCCCGTGGCTTGGGCAGGCGGGCTTGACCTGCAGGTCCACCATGTGCGTCGCGAAGCGTACATCGCCGCGCTTCGCGCGGCCGATCGCGGCGACTACGGCCTGCTGCTGGTGTTCGTCGGCGCAGTGCACTCCTAGCGCAGCGCCACAGGCAGCGCTGGCCGGTGGGCCAGCCTCAATGCGCCTCGTCCCAGTTGCCTGCCGCCCGGGCGTCAACCCGCAGCGGCACGCGCATGGCGACGGCGGGCATGGCGGCGTGTTCCATGACGTGGCGGATCAGCGGGATCGCCTTCTCGACGAGGCTTTCGGGGGCCTCGAAGATCAGTTCGTCGTGGACCTGGAGCAGCATCTCGACATCGGACAGGCCTGCCTCGTCGAGCGCGGCCTCCATGCGCACCATGGCGCGGCGGATGACGTCGGCGGCGGAGCCCTGGATCGGGGCGTTGATGGCGGCGCGTTCGTTGAAGGCGCGAACCTGGGGGTTCGAGGCGCGGATCTCCGGATAATGCGCGCGGCGGCCGAAGATGGTCTCGACGTAGCCCTTGTCGCGCGCGGTAGCCTTGGTCTCCTCCATGTAGTCGCGGATGCCCGGGAAGCGCTCGAAATACTTCCTGATGTAGGCGCCGGCCTCCTCGCGCGGGATCGACAGCTGGTTGGCCAGCCCGAAGGCCGAGATGCCGTAGATGATGCCGAAATTGATCGCCTTGGCGCGGCGGCGCACCTCCGACGGCATGCCCTCGACCGGCACGCCGAACATCTCGGACGCCGTCATGGCGTGGATGTCGATGCCGTCGGCGAAGGCCTGGCGCAGCTGCGGGATGTCGGCGACATGGGCGAGCACGCGCAGCTCGATCTGCGAATAGTCGGCCGAGATCAGCTTGCGGCCCGGCTCGGCGACGAAGGCGGTGCGGATCCTGCGGCCTTCGGCGGTGCGGATCGGGATGTTCTGCAGGTTGGGCTCGGACGAGGAGAGGCGGCCCGTCGAGGTCGAGGCCATCGAATAGCAGGTGTGGACGCGCTTCGTCTCGCGGTTGATGAAGCCCGGCAGCGCGTCGGTGTAGGTGGACTTGAGCTTGGTGAGCTGGCGCCAGTCGACGATCCGGCGCGGCAGATCATGCCCCTCCGCCGCGAGATCCTCCAGGATGCGCGCGGAGGTCGACCACTGGCCGGTCGCCGTCTTGGTGGCGCCGGCGAGCCCCATCCTGCCGAACAGGATGTCGCCGAGCTGCTTGGGGGAGCCGATGTTGAAGCGCTCGCCGGCAAGCTGGTGGATCTCGTCTTCGAGCGCTGCGGCGGCCTGCGCGAAGTCGCCCGACAGGCGCGACAGGATCTGCCGGTCGACCGCGATGCCGCGCCGCTCCATGCGGCCGAGCACGTCGATCAGCGGCCGCTCCAGCCGCTCGTAGACGGCCGTCAGGCCCTCGGCGACGAGCCGCGGCTTGAGCAGGCGCCAGAGCCTGAGTGCCACGTCGGCGTCCTCGGCGGCATAGGTGGTGGCGCGGTCGATGTCGACCATGTCGAAGGTGACGGCCGACTTGCCCGAGCCCGCGACCTCCTTGTAGGCGATGCAGGTGTGGCCGAGCCAGCGCTCGGCCAGCTTGTCCATCCCATGGCCGCCGGTGTTTCCGCTGGAGGAACCGCCGTCGAGCACGTAGGAGATCAGCATGGTGTCGTCGAGCGGCGCCATGGTGAGGCCGAGGCGGTCGAGCAGGACCCAGTCGTACTTGATGTTCTGGCCGATCTTCAGCACCGAGCGGTCGGCGAGCACGGGGCGCAGCGCCGCCAGCGCCTCGTCGAAGGGGATCTGGCCGGGAAGCCTTTCGCCGCCGCCGAGCAGATCGCCGGTGCCGTTGCGGTGGGCGAGCGGCACATAGGCCGCCTTGCCGGGACGGGTGGCGATGGAGAAGCCGACGAGTTCGGCCTCCATCGGATAGAGCGAGGTGGTCTCGGTGTCGATCGACAGCACGCCGGTCCCGACGGCGTCGGCCAGCCATTCGCGCAGCGTGCCGACATCGCGGATGGTGACGTAGGCCGAGCGGTCGATCGGCGCGGCGAGCGCCTCGGCTGCGCGGGCGGCGACGAGATCGGCAGGCGTGGGTGCGCCGGTCATGGTCCCGGACGGAGCGGCCGCGTCCGCTGCCGGTGCCGCGTTCGCGGCCGGACCTTCGGCCGGCGGGACGCCCGCGCCGACGTCGGGACCATGCGCATCCTCGCCGCGCTGCACGTCGACGTCGGCCGCATCGACGGCCGCCGCGTCGGCGCCGGTCGCCTCGGCCACGCGGCGGGTCAGCGAGGTGAATTCCATCGCCTTGAGGAAGGCGATCAGCTTCGGGCCGTTCGGCGGCTGCAGGACCAGATCGTCGAGGCCCTCGGCCAGCGGCACGTCGTTCTTCAGCCGCACGAGCTCGCGCGAGATGCGGGCCTTGTCGGCGTTCTCGATGATGCTTTCGCGGCGCTTGTTCTGCTTGATCTCGGCGGCACGCGACAGCAGGGTGTCGAGATCGCCGAACTGTTCGAGGAGCTGCGCCGCTGTCTTGGGGCCGATGCCGGGCACGCCCGGCACGTTGTCGACGGAATCGCCCGTCAGCGCCTGCAGGTCGATCATCTTCTGCGGCGGCACGCCCCATTTCTCGATGACCTCGGGGACCTTGATCTCGCGGTCCTTCATCGGGTCGTACATCGACACGGTCTCGCCGACAAGCTGCATCAGGTCCTTGTCGGAGGAGACGATGGTGGTGTCGGCGCCGGCCTCGCAGGCGAGCCGGGCATAGGTGGCGATGATGTCGTCCGCCTCGAAGCCTTCCATCTCGATGCAGGGCAGGTCGAAGGCGCGGGTGGCCTGGCGGATCAGCCCGAACTGCGGCACGAGATCCTCCGGCGGCGCGGAGCGATTGGCCTTGTATTCGGGGTAGAGCGCGTTGCGGAAGGTCTTGGAGGAATAGTCGAAAATGACCGCGAAATGCGTCGGCACCACGCCGACGTCGGTGTCGCGCGCGCTGACCATCAGCTTCCACAGCATGTTGCAGAAGCCGGAGACGGCGCCGACGGGCAGCCCGTCCGACTTGCGGGTCAGCGGCGGCAGCGCGTGATAGGCACGGAAGATGTAGCCCGAGCCGTCGACGAGGAAGAGATGATCGCCCTTTTTCATGCGCGAAGGCTTAGCGCGGCAGACGGACGAAATCCACGCGAAACGGAACCCGGCACCCACGCCTCCCGCCATGCCGTGACGCACCAACGTGTGCCGGGCGGTTGAATCGGCGGCCCGCCCGTGCCATACGACGCGTCACCGGCCGATCGTCCGCCGGCCGGGCCGAGGCTCCGGCGCGTTGCCGACGGCGTCCTGTCGCCTCCCTCACGGCGTTCACGGATTGGTTACGAAGATGTAATCTTCGTGCCCTTGAATCGCCACTATCGAAATCCAATTTTCATGTCATCGGAAGTTGCTTCCGAGTTCGGTCAAAGGCCCGTCCCCCGCCTCGCCGAACACAGCGGCGGCCTCATCCCCCCCTCTCCGGGCCGCCGCATCCAAAGTCCGGCCACCGTGGTAGTCCCCCTCCACCACGGTGGCCGGTGTTCGTTCAGGGAAGCCACTCCCGCCCCGACACGACGGAAACCGGATGCAAGACCGAACCGACGCTCCCAAGCGACGCGCACTGCTGCTGTTCAACCCCGGCGCCCGACGCGCGGGAGAAGGATTCGGCGCGGTGATGCCACGGCTGGTGCAGGGCGGGCTCGCGGTGACCGTGGAGCCGTTCGCGGCGCTGCCGGAGATCGCGCGCGACATCGTGCGGCTGCGCGAGACCGCCGACCTGATCGTCCTGTGCGGCGGCGACGGGACGATCGCGTCCGGCGCCATGGCCGTGATGGAAAGCGGCCTGCCGCTCGGCATCATTCCCATGGGCACCGCCAACGACCTCGCCCGCACACTCGACATCCCCCTGGACCTGGAGCAGGCGGCGGAGGTGATCGTGGCTGGCGCGACGCGGCGCATCGACGTCGGCTCGGTCAACGGCCACGCCTTCTTCAACGTCGCGAGCATCGGTCTCTCCGCGGACCTGGCGCGCAAGCTCGACGCCGGGCTGAAGAAGCGCTGGGGCCGGCTCGGCTATGCGGTCGCGGCGCTGAAGGTGCTGTCGCGGGCGCGGCGGTTCGAGGCGACCATCACCGAGAAGGAGGACGAGACGCAGGTCTCCACCTACCAGATCGCTGTCGGCAACGGCCGCCATTACGGCGGCGGCAACGTGGTGGAGGAGAAGGCGTCGATCGACGACGGCCATCTCGACCTCTACAGCCTGGAGGTCTCGAACGTCTGGAAGCTGGCGGCGATGATGCGCTCCTTCCGGGCCGGACGGCAGGGCCTCTGGAGCGAGGTGCGGACGGCCAAGTGCGTGCGCTTCGATGTCGTGACGAAGCGGCCGATGCCGGTGAACACCGACGGCGAGATCGTCACCGCGACGCCGGCGCGCTTCATGGTGCATCCGGGCGCGGTGGAGGTGTTCGTTCCGAAAGCCTGACGATTCGGCGCGCCGGCCGCAGGTCCAAACACCCCCTCCCCTTTCGGTCGTCCATGCAGTAGGGTCGCGCCACATTTCCCGAGTGCATTCGCGAGACTTCCGCCATGGCCATCCCGTCTTCCGTCCTCTCCACCCTCGACGACGGGCTGCCCGGCAGTCTCGAGCGCCTGTTCGAACTCCTGCGCATCCCGTCGATCTCGACGGACCCGGCCTATGCCGGCGACTGCCGCCGCGCGGCCGAATGGCTGGTCCAGGATCTCGCCTCGATCGGCTTCACCTCAGGCGTCCGCGAGACCGCCGGCCATCCGATGGTGGTGGCGCATCACGCGGGTGCCTCGGCCGGCGCGCCGCACGTGCTCTTCTACGGGCATTACGACGTGCAGCCGGTCGACCCGCTGGCCCTGTGGGAGGACGATCCCTTCGCGCCCGCGGTGAAGACGGGCGCGTCCGGCCGCAGGATCATCACCGGCCGCGGCGCGGCGGACGACAAGGGCCAGCTCATGACCTTCGTCGAGGCCTGCCGCGCCTGGAAGGCGGCGACGGGCTCGCTGCCCTGCGCCGTGACCATCCTGTTCGAAGGCGAGGAGGAATCGGGCTCGCCCTCGCTGAAGCCGTTCCTGGACGCCAATGCCGAGGAGCTGAAGGCTGATTTCGCACTGGTCTGCGACACCGGCATGTGGGACCACGATACGCCCGCGATCTCGACCGGCCTGCGCGGCCTCGTGGGCGAGGAGATCGTGGTGAAGGCGGCGAGCCGCGACCTGCATTCGGGCCTCTATGGCGGCGCTGCGGCCAATCCGATCCACATCCTGTCGAAGATCCTGGCCGACCTGCACGACGCGGACGGCCGCGTGACGCTGCCCGGCTTCTATGACGGGGTGGACGAGACGCCCGCCGAGATCCTTGCGGTGTGGGAGACGCTCGGGCGCGGCGCCGACACGTTCCTGGCCGACATCGGCCTGTCGATTCCCTCCGGCGAGAAGGGCCGCTCGGTGCTCGAACTGACCTGGGCGCGGCCGACGGCCGAAGTCAACGGCATCACCGGCGGCTACACGGGCAAGGGCTTCAAGACGGTGATCGCCGCGGAGGCCTCGGCGAAGGTCTCGTTCCGGCTGGTGCACCGGCAGGAGCCGGAGGCGATCCGCGCGGCGTTCCGCGCCTTCGTGCAGGAGCGCATCCCGGCCGACTGCTCGGTCGAGTTCCACAAGCATGGCGGCTCGCCGGCGATCCAGCTGCCCTATGATTCGCCGCTCCTGGCCAAGGCCAGGCAGGCGCTGTCCGACGAGTGGCCGAACGAGACGGTGATGATCGCCATGGGCGGCTCGATCCCGATCGTCGGCGACTTCCAGTCGATGCTGGGCATGGACTCGCTGCTGGTCGGCTTCGGCCTGCCCGACGACCGCGTCCATTCGCCGAACGAGAAATACGAACTGTCGTCCTTCCAGAAGGGCCAGCGGTCGTGGGCGCGCATCCTCGGCGCGCTGGCGGCCTGAGGAGAGCATCATGACCATCCGCTTCCACAAGCAAGACCTGCCGGATCTCTCCAACTACGCGGTCGACGCGATCGCCATCGACACCGAGACCCTCGGACTGAAGCCGCACCGAGACCGGTTGTGCGTGGTGCAGATCTCACCGGGCGACGGCTCTGCCGACGTCATCCAGATCGAGCGCGGCCAGACCGGGGCGCCGAACCTCGAAAGGCTGCTGCGCGATCCCGGGATCACCAAGATCTTCCATTTCGGCCGCTTCGACCTCGCCGTGCTGTTCCACAATCTCGGCGTCATGCCGCAGCCGGTGTTCTGCACCAAGATCGCGTCGCGCCTGACGCGCACCTATACCGACCGGCACGGGCTGAAGGACGTCTGCCAGGAGTTCCTCGGCGTGTCGCTGTCGAAGCAGCAGCAGTCGTCCGACTGGGCGGCGGAGATCCTGTCGCCGGAGCAGCTGGAATATGCCGCTTCGGACGTGCTCTACCTGCACCGGCTGCGGGAGGCGCTGACGGCACGGCTCGTGCGCGACGGCCGGGCGGCGGAGGCGGCGGCCTGCTTCGAGTTTCTGCCGACACGGGCCAAGCTCGACCTGATGGGATGGGACGAGGAAGACATCTTCGCGCATTCCTGACCGAGCCGGCCCGACGGGACGGGACGGCAGGCCGCCGGCCCGCCGAAGGCATGTCCTTCTGCGCATCGCCCACGGGTCAGCCCCTCCCGAACGGAGGCGGACGCTGCACGGGCCGGTTGCAGCAAGATCTGCATAGACAGGCCCGCACCTCCTTGCCTTTGCCGCGCAGTCCGGTATGTCGTCCGCGAACAGAGAGCCGCACCCTTCGCGGCACCGGCGACCACACGGGCAATGAAGCGGACATGAAAACGGGAATGCAACCTGAGGGACCCGCGGGACTCCTCGTCCTGGAGCCGCGCCGTTTCGTCGACGAGCGCGGCTACTTCGAGGAGGTCTGGAACCGGGACGGCTTTCGCAGAGCCGGCATCGACGTCGATTTCGTCCAGGACAACTGCTCCATGTCGGCCGCGGCCGGCACGCTGCGCGGCCTTCATTTCCAGACACCGCCGCATGCGCAGGACAAGCTGGTGCGCTGCGTGCTGGGCGCGATCTTCGACGTGGCGGTGGACATCCGCCGCGGTTCGCCGACCTATGGCCGCTGGACGGGCGTCGAGCTGACGCAGGACAACGGACGCCAGATCTTCGTTCCGAAAGGCTTCCTGCACGGCTTCGTCACGCTGGTGCCCAACACCCTCGTGCATTACAAGTGCTCGGATGGCTATGCGCCGGAGTGCGACCGGGGGGTGCGCTGGGACAGCCTCGACATTTCGTGGCCGCTCGAGACCGCTCCCATCCTGTCGGTCAAGGATGCCGGGGCGCCGTCCTTTGCGGATTTCGACAGTCCCTTCGTGTTCGGCGAAAAGGCATGACGGACGCGGTGCGTGGAGGGGGCAACGCCAGATGAAGCTGCTCGTCTTCGGCAGGACGGGACAGGTCGCACGCGAACTGGCGGGGCGCTGTCCGCCCGGCATGAAGGCGACCTTCCTCGGCCGGGAACAGGCCGACCTGTCGGTGCCGGAAGGCTGCGCCGCCGCGGTCCGGGCCGCGAGGCCGGACGCGGTGGTCAACGCCGCCGCCTGGACGGCCGTCGACGCGGCGGAGGCGGACGAAGCGCTGGCGACGCTGGTGAACGGCACGGCGCCGGGCGCGATGGCTCGGGCCTGCGCCGAACTCGGCATCCCGCTGCTTCACCTTTCCACCGACTATGTCTTCGACGGCTCCGGCACCCGTCCGTTCGGGCCGGACGACCAGACCAATCCGCTGAACGCCTACGGCCGCTCGAAGCTTGCCGGCGAGGACGCGATCCGCGCCAGCGGGGCGCGGCACCTCGTCCTGCGCACGAGCTGGGTGGTGTCGGCGCACGGAACCAACTTCGTCCGGACGATGCTGCGGCTGGGGCGGGAGCGCGAGACGGTGAAGGTCGTCGCCGACCAGATCGGCGGACCGACGCCGGCCGCCGCGATCGCGGAGGCGCTGCTGTCGGCGGCGCGCGACATGGCGGCGGGCGCGGAAGGCGGCACGCACCATTTCGCAGGAGCACCCGACACGAGCTGGGCCGGCTTCGCCCGCGCGATCATGGCCGCGGCGGGCCTGTCCTGCCGCGTGGAGGACATCCCGACGAGCGCGTATCCGACCGCGGCGCGGCGGCCGCTGAACTCGCGGCTCGACTGCGCGCGCTTCGAGAAGGACTTCGGCGTGGCGCAACCGGACTGGCGGAAGAGCCTGGCGGAGATCGTCGCGACCATCAGGGACGCAGGATGAGCCGGGCCGGTGCCGGGACGACCGCTGCGGTCGCGTCCGCTTTCCGCGGGAGCGTCGCCGCGGCGTCCGATGCGAGCCGCCGGAGCGCCTTTTCCAGGCCCGTCGACCACGCCATGCCTCCAGCCGTCGGCGCGCCGGGCGGCGCCGCGAACCGCACCGAGGGCTCCCCGACATGATTCCAAGCCGCGGCTATCACGAGCGTATCCTCGTCACGGGGGGCGCCGGCTTCCTCGGGTCGCACCTGTGCGAACGGCTGCTCGACCGCGGCGCGGAGGTCGTCAGCGTCGACAACTACTTCACGGGGTCGCGGACGAACATCGGCCACCTGCTCGCCAATCCGCGCTTCGAGGCGCTGCGGCACGACATCACCTTCCCGATCCATCTGGAGGTCGACCGGATCTACAATCTGGCCTGTCCGGCCTCGCCGGTGCACTACCAGCACGATCCGGTCCAGACGACGAAGACCTCCGTGCACGGGGCCATCAACGTGCTGGGGCTCGCCAAGCGGCTGCAGGCACCGATCCTCCAGGCGTCGACCAGCGAGGTCTATGGCGATCCGACCGTGCATCCCCAGACCGAGGACTATTGGGGCAACGTCAATCCGATCGGCCTCAGGGCCTGCTACGACGAGGGCAAGCGCTGCGCCGAGACGCTGTTCTTCGACTATCACCGCCAGCATGCGGTTCCGATCAAGGTGGTGCGCATCTTCAACACCTACGGGCCGCGGATGCACCCGAATGACGGGCGCGTGGTCTCGAACTTCATCATGCAGGCGCTGAAGGGCGAGCCGCTGACGATCTATGGCGAGGGACAGCAGACGCGGTCGTTCTGCTATGTCGACGACCTGATCGACGGCATGATCCGCTTCATGGAGGCGGGGCCGGAGCATACCGGGCCGATCAACCTCGGCAATCCGGTCGAGATCACGATCCTCGAACTCGCGGAGAAGGTGCTTCAGCTGACCGGCTCCTCGTCGGTCCTCGAACGGCGGCCGCTCCCGTCCGACGACCCGAAGCAACGGCGCCCCGACATCGGCCGCGCCAAGGCGGTGATCGGCTGGGAGCCGAAGGTCTCGTTCGACGACGGGCTGGAGCGGACCATCCACTCCTTCAGGTCGCGGTACTTCTCGTAGGAGGAGCGATGCGCAACGACGCCTCTCCAGCGGAGCTCCCGCGCAGGGCCCCCGGCGGCGGTCCCCTCATGGCAGGCACGGGCAGGACAGGCGGTGTTTCCGGGCCAGCCGGGAGATTGCTTCAGGACGGGGTTCTGATCCTCACGATCCTCGTCGGCATCGGGGTGGTCGCCATGTCGGTGTACGTGGCCTTCCGCGACATGCACGTCTTCCCCTACTGGGACATGGGCGGGGTTTTCCACGCCCTGTTCGCGATGCCGCTTCGCGACTTCTTCATCTTCCGCGACAACGAGCATCTGCCCATTGCCGTGATGCCGCTCTTCCTCGCGGACGCAGAACTGTTCCGCGCCCGCGGCATTTCGCTCGTGGCGGGAATTCTGCTTCTGAACGCCCTGATCGTGTGGCTGCTGGCGGACGAGTACCGTCGGCATGCGCCGCGCTCCAGGCGGGTTCTCGCGATGGTGTCTGCGCTGTTCGCCGCCAACATGTTCTGGCTGATCCATCAGGAGAACCTGATCTGGCCGAAACAGATTCACATGTACATGGCGGCCGGCCTCACCCTTCTCGCCTTCCGGGCGCTGATCGGCTTCGAGGGCGAGAAGGGCGGAGCAACCACCTTCCGCCGCGAGCGGCTGATCGCGGTCTGCGTGCTGCTGACTCTGGCGACGTTCTCGTTCGCCTATGGAGCGGTCGGTTGGATCGCGGCGATCCTGTTCGCCCTCAGCCGCCGCTGGCCGTGGCGGCCGTCGTGGATCCTCTTCGCGTCCTTCGCCGTGAACATGGCGGTCTACGCCTTCCTCTACAACACGCGGACGCTCGAGCATCACACGAACCCGCTCCTGGCGATCGGCAAGCCGGTGCAGGTCGCCGAATACCTCGTCCATTACTTCTCCGCGCCCGTCAGCGCGCTCCTGCGCCCGGTCCTGGACGACGGGGCGGCGAAATCGATCTCGCTCGTGGTATCGGCGCTGGCCTGCCTCGCCGCCATCGCCGGTCTCCTGCACGAGGGGCTGACGGGCCGTTCCCGCCCGCGGGAGCGTCTGCCGCAGTTTGCGTGCCTCCTTCTGCTGTTCACGTTCGGCGCGGGGTTGATGACGGCTCTCTCGCGGCTGGATTTCGGAACGGCCCAGTCGCAGGCGCCGCGCTATGCGATCATCCAGGTGCTGTTCTGGAACGGCCTGACACTGCTCTTCGCCGCGCGGTTCGGACACTGGATCCGCCTGCAGGCTGGGGCCCTCACCGGACTCTGCCTCTTCACGAGCATTCTTCTGATCCCTTCCCAGCTCGGCATCGCACGATGGAGCCGGGACCATGCCGAGGATCACTGGACCGCCGTGCTGGCAATCGTCAACGGCGTCGACGACGACCAGATCCTGACCACCCGCATCTTCCCGCAGAAGGACGTCTACGCGGCCGTCGTCCGGGGACTGGCGGTGCGGGGATGGTCGGTATACGCGCGGCCGCAGCCCTGGTGGATCGGGCGTCCCGCACGGACCCTTTTCGCCGACGCGCCTGCGGAACGCTGCATCGGATTCTTCGACGCGGGCAGCGATCTCGGCCGCATCAGGGACGGCAGCTACGTCAACGGCTGGGCCTGGGACGTCGCGGCGCAGAAGCCACCGGAGTGGGTCGTCCTGCTCGACGGCGATGGAACGGTGCGTTCGCTGGCCCGCAGCGGGCTCGTGCGACCGGACGTCGGCGAAGCCCACCCGGCGCTGGCCGGGAGCCGGCCGGGCTGGCGCGGCTATGCGGACCGCACGGACGCGATCTCGCATTACCGCGCCTTCGCCGTCCTGTCCGACGGAGCGACGATCTGTCCGCTCGCAAGCCACGCCGAAGAGACGCCGGGCTGACGGGCGGGGAGGAAGCAGAACGTGAGCACGGAACGAGACACCGGCGACGAGGGCAACGGGATGGTCTTCGTCATCCCCGTCTTCAACGACTGGGACGCCCTGCGGCTGCTGATCCGTGACCTCGGCAGCGCATTGACGGACGAACCGGGGCCGGTCGAGATCCTGATCGTCGATGACGGTTCGACCGAACCGGAAACCGGGCTGGCGGATGCCGTCGCCGCCACGCCCTTCCGCTGCACGCTGCTGAGGCTGGTGCGCAACGTGGGGCACCAGCGGGCGATCGGAATCGGCCTGTGCCATGCGGCGCGCCGTCCGGCGGGGATCATCGTCGTCATGGACGGTGACGGTGAGGATCGGCCTGCCGACGTTCCCCGGCTGTTGCGCGCGCTCGGGGAAAATCCGGGAAGCATCGTCGTGGCCGAGCGGGGGCGGCGCAGCGAGGGACTGCGGTTCACGCTGTTCTATCACCTGTATCGACGGCTGTTTTCTCTCCTGACCGGGACATCCATCTCCTTCGGCAACTTCAGCGCCATGGATGTCGGCGCCGCCCGCCGGCTGACGTCGATGCATGAACTTCTGCTGCACGTGCCGGCGACCATGCTGCGGTCGCGCTGCCGCATCGTCCGCGTCGCGGCCGACAGGGGAAGGCGCTATGCGGGACGCTCCAGGATGAGCCTCGTTTCGCTTGTCGTTCATGGACTGAGTTCGGTCGCGGTGTTCAGCGAGCGCGCCTTCACGCGCATCCTGCTGTTTTCGGCCGGCGTCTTCGCCCTCTCGGCGGTCGCGACGGTCGCGGCGGTCCTTCTGAAGCTGGCGGGCATGGCAACGCCGGGCTGGGCGACGACGGTGGCCGGGATCCTGATGGTCGTCCTCGTCCAGAATGCCGCGGTGGCGCTCGGCGGGCTCTTCGTCGTCCTGAACAACGACCGCGACATGGCCAAGATGCCGCGCGACCTCGCCGATGTCTTCGTCGCCGAGACGGTGCCTATCGCGGGCGGGGGGGAAAGACGAACCTCTCGTTGAGGAGGAAGGTCAGGGCGGGCGCGACCGTCAGCGCGAGCGCCAGGGGTATCAGGTAGTGAAGGCCCAGAAGCCTCTCGAGAACGAACATCGTCAGCGTGTTGAAGCCCATGATCGCGCCATAGACGAGCAGGAAGCGCGGGATTTGCTCCCGATGGCGGCCGGGGGACGAGAACGTCCAGAAGGTGTTGCCCAGGTACGAGGTCGTCACGCCGACAACCGTGCCCAGGACCATCGCGAGCGTAGCGTCGGCCGACAGGGCGCTGACGAGCACGACGGTCGTCGCAGCATGCACGGCCGTGGCAGTGACGCCTACGGCTGCGAAGCGCAGGACCCGTCCTGCGCGAAGCCCCGGCCACCCCTGACGTCGTTCCCTGCCGGACAATCGACTTCCCTTTCCCTGAGAGGCGCACGGACGACGATCGGACGCGGCGGGCCCCCATCCTGCCCGGCGACCACCCGATCCTTCGGTCCGGCACGACGGGCGCCGGATCACCTCTTCAACCCGAAATCCTCGGAATCCATCGTCAGGTTCGGCGAGTAGAACGGATCGGCCGCGAGCTGCGCCGCCCAGCGTTGCTTCATCTGCGCGTTCTCGCGATCGAACCGCGCCCGCTTCTCCGGCGTGTCCTCGGGGCCACGCGAGGGGCTTTCGTGATGGTAGAGCTCGGCGAACGGCGTCCAGACGTTGTCGTAGCCGGCGGCGCGTACGCGCAGGCAGAAGTCGACGTCGTTGAACGCGACCTCGAAGCTGACCTCGTCGAGCCCTCCAACCTCGTCATAGACGGTACGGCGGACGAGCAGACAGGCGCCGGTCACCGCAGACAGGTTCTGCAGGACCCGGGCGCGCGAGAAATAGCCGTTTTCGCCGCGCGGCAGATATTTGTGCGAATGGCCGGCCACTCCGCCGAGGCCGAGGATCACGCCGGCGTGCTGGATGGTCTCGTCGGGGAAATAGAGCTTGGCGCCGACGCAGCCGACCCGGTCGAGCTGTGCCCAGGAAACCATCTCGTCCAGCCAGTCCGGGGTGATGACCTCGACGTCGTTGTTGACGAGGCCGATGATCTCCCCGCGCGCATGGCGCACGGCCTCGTTGTTGATGGCCGAATAGTTGAACGGATGCGGGTAGCGGACGATGCGAAGGTTGGGGTGGCTGGCGATCTCGTCGAAATAGGCGAAGGTCTCGGCCTGCTCCGAATTGTTGTCCACGACGATGATCTCGAAGGGCTGGTAGGTGGTCTTCTCGAGGATCGAACCCACGGCGACCCGAAGCAGGTCGACGCGGTCGCGCGTGGGAATGATCAGGGTGACGAGCGGCGCCGGCTGCCGAATGGCATGGCGGACGCGATAGAATGGCAGTCCGGGGATCCGGATCGCGCGCGCATCCGGCGTCGTACGCGAAAGATGTCCCTCGAGCGCGCGCAATCCGTTCCGGCAGGCGTAATCCTTCTCCGATCCGGCGAGCGCGGTCGATCCCGTCGTCGCCCGCCAGTGATACAGGACTTTCGGGACGTGCACGATCCGCTCGGGAGCGACCTGCTCGACGATCCGCAGGACGAGGTCATAGTCCTGCGCGCCCTCGAAGCCCGGCCGCCAGCCGCCGACCGCGCGGACGAGATCGGCCCGGCAGACCGTCAGGTGATTGAAATAGTTCATCGACCGTAGAAGCTCGGGCGAATGGTCCGGCTTGAAGTGCGGATCGAAGCGGCGACCCGAGCCGTCGATCTTGTCCTCGTCGCTGTAGATCAGCGCAGCATCCGGGCGTGCGGCGATGGCGAGCGCGATTTCGGCGAGGGCGTTCGGTGCGAGTACGTCGTCGTGATCGAGCATCGCGATCCACTGGCCGGTGGCGAGCGCGAAGGCGTCGTTCGTCGCGCGGCTGATCTGCCCGTTGCCGGCGCGATGCACGACCCTGATGCGCCGGTCCCTCGCCGCCCAGCGGTCGAGCTGCGGCCGGATGTGCCTGCTCTTCGACCCGTCATTGGCGATGCAGAGTTCCCAGTCGCCATACACCTGGGCCAGAACAGACCGGATCGCCTCGTCGAGAAGCTCCCGAGGCGTTTCGTAGACCGGCATCAGAACGCTGATCAGGGGCTTCGACGGCAAGGCGGAAACGCTGCGGGTCAGCGAAAGACGATCGTGCGCGTCATCGTAGTCGAACCGCTCGATCCAGCGATCGTAGCCGGCCGTCTTCTCCTGTCGTGGCCAGAAGCGGTTCAGATCGATGAAATCCCGTGCCCGCTTCACCCTCGCATAGTCTCGCCACAGCGCGACGAAGGGCGCGAGCCGCCACTCCGCCTGATGCAGCGCCGAGAGGAACAGGCCCGGAAAACGCCGGTAGTGGGGGAGCCTGTCGATCCTGATCGAGGTCCAGCGGATCTCGTCCGACCCGCAGGCCATCTGGAGCCGGATCGAATCGAAGGGCAGACGCGCGAGAAACCGCCCTTCGTAGACGTTGCCGGTGCCGCCGATGCGGGTCAGACCGGCCGACTGCTGGCGTGAGAAGGCATGGTCCCGGGCGACGAAGACATACGGGCGGACGGGAACACCGGAGCTCAGCGTCGCGACGATCCGGTACCATCCCGACGGCAGCGTCGCGAAATCGAAATCCACTCCACTCCCGTCTCCCGGGCGCGGTTCGGCCCGACCACCGGGAGAACGGGAACCGGAGGAGTCCCGCTGCACGAGGTCGAGCACGAGGCCCCGCATGCGGCGCCGGCGACCGGCTGGAGTGGAACCCGAAACCGCGACCCGAACGTCGCGGTGCGCCCCGCCCCCGGCCTCCGGCTGCGTCAAGATTTGCTCCCATGCGATGAAGCCGACATGTGCATGCGTCCGTTGATCCCACAGCGCCAAGGCCGTAGCCGAACCCGCGAATTCCGACAAGATCGACGCTCCGCAGCCGAATTTCCTAGCGGCGGATCGAGCGTATCGCAACCGCTCCTGCAACCTATTCGCGCAGTTTCCGCATCGTCACCCGTTGCCTTGCGGGCGATGATCTGCAAAGGCAAGGTATGGACATGCGGCCGGCAGCGAGGCAAGTGACGGCGCCGGACCGCTTGATGACGGTGTAACGCGTGGCGGAGTCGATACCGTTGAAAGACTTTCTGCAACGGTTCCTGAGGATCGAGAACACCCTGCTCGTCCGGCTGTTCCAGGACAGTTTCCGCAAGCAGTTGAAATGGTATGCGTTCGCCATGGCCGGCATGGTGGTGACGGCCGCAATGACCGCCTCGACGGCCTTCATCATGCGCGAGATCGTCAACGGCGTCGTCGTCGATCGGGACGTGGTCAAGACGATGGCCGTCGCCGGGGCCGTGGCGCTGATCTTCATCGTGAAGGGGGCCAGCACCTATCTGCAGACGGTCTTTCTCAGCCGGGCCGGCAACCGGATCATCGCGGAAAACCAGCGCAAGGTGTTCGACCGCATCATCCGCAGCGACCTGACCTTCATCCAGAGCAAGGCGACCTCGGACCTCCTGCTGCGCGTCACGCATGCCGCGCAGGCCGCGCGCAGCGTCATCGACACGATCGTCCTGTCCTTCGTCCGCGACACCTTCACCATCATCGGGCTGGTGGTCGTGATGGTCATCCAGCAGCCGCTCCTGTCGACGCTGGCCCTCGTTCTCGGCCCGCTCGCGCTGATAGGAACGCGGCTCCTGATCTCCAGGGTGCGCAAGATCATGGAAATGGAGATGGCCTCGCTGGGCGAGATCATCCGCGTGGTGCAGGAAGCGACCACCGGCTTCCGGGTGGTCAAATCCTACGGCCTGGAGCCGGTGCTCACGCGCGACATGGACAGGTCGATCAGTGCGGTGGAGAAACGGGCGAACGCGATCACGCGCATCGAGGCCGCCACCTCGCCGCTGATGGAGACGCTCGCCGGCATCGCGATCGCCGGAGCCATCGCGCTCAGCGCGATCGCGGTCATCCAGAACGGCAACAGTCCGGGCGCGCTCGTCTCCTTCATGACCGCGCTGCTCCTGACCTACGAACCCGCCAAGCGGCTGGCGCGCATGCGCGTGCAGATCGAGGCCAACATGGTGGGCGTGAGGATGCTGTTCGAGATCCTCGATCACCCGATCGAGCTGAAGGAGGCGCCGGACGCCATCGACCTCCCCGCGGGGCCGGGCGTGATCCGGCTGGAAAAGCTCGGCTTCTCCTATCGCGGCGGGCCGGCGATCCTGACGGGGCTCGACCTCAGCTTCGAACCCGGCAAGGTCACGGCGCTGGTGGGTCCGTCGGGCGCCGGAAAATCGACCATCATCAACCTGATCATGCGGCTCTACGATCCGGACGAAGGGCGGGTGACGGTGGACGGCCACGACATCGCAAAGGTCACGTTCGCGTCCCTGCGCCGGCGCATTTCCTACGTGGGGCAGGATCCGTTCCTCTTCGCCGGCACGATCCGCCACAACATCGCGCTCGGGAACGAGGAGGCGAGCGAGGAGCAGATCGTGGAGGCCGCGAAGGCGGCGAGCGCGCACGGGTTCATCATGTCGCTGCCCAATGGCTACGATACCGACGTCGGCGAGAACGGGCGCAACCTGTCGGGCGGACAGAAGCAGCGCATCACGGTCGCCCGCGCCTTCCTTCGCAACAGCGAAATCCTCATCCTTGACGAAGCGACGAGTTCGCTGGATTCCGAATCGGAAGCGGGCATCCGCGCCGCCATCGAGCAGCTGGCGCATGGACGCACGACGATCACCATCGCGCACCGCCTGTCGACGGTGGCGCGCGCGGACCACATCATCGTGATCGAGGAGGGCCGGGTGGTCGAGCAGGGTCCGCCCGCCGAACTGCTGCGCAGCGATGGCGCCTATCGCCGCCTCTACACCTACCAGCTCCTTCCCGATGCCGGACCGGTGGCCAACGTGACGGGAGTGGCGGGAGCGTGACCGGCGCCAGTCCGATGCCCCCACCCCGGCCCCATCCGAAAGGCGGGGAGCCTTACGCTGCGCCATCGCCGTCGCGGGCAAGGCCGCAATGAACGCGAGAGCGCCCGCCCTGGCGGACAGGATCTCCATCGTCTGCGTCACCCATGAGAGCGGCGGCGTGGTCGGCGATCTCCTGGAGAGCGTCGCCCGTCGCTGCCCGGTCGTTCTCGTCGACAATGCGAGCTCAGACGCCGCAGCGGTCGCCGATCTCGCCAGGCGAACCGGTGCGACGCTGATCCACGGCGCGCGCAATGTCGGCTTCGGCGCGGCCTGCAACCGGGGCTGCGCCGCGACCTCGACCGAGTTCGTGTTCTTCGTGAACCCGGACGCCCGCCTCGTCGATGGCGCGCTCGAGGAATTGCTCCGCGCCTTCGACCGCTACCCGGCCTGCGTGGCGGCGAGCCCCCGCCTCGTCGACCGCGACGGACGCTCCGCCTTCAAGGGACGCAGCGTGCTGCTGCCGCAGTCGCAATGGATCGCCGAACCGGACGACGACGGCGTCGTGCCGGTGCTCAGCGGCGCGGCGCTGTGCGTGCGCCGCGGGTCCTTCGAGGCCGTCGGCCGGTTCGACGAGCGGATATTCCTCTACCACGAGGACGACGACCTCAGCATCCGGCTGCGCGCGGCAGGGGGGGAGCTGCGGCTGGTCCGCAACGCGACGGTGGTGCATGCCGGCGGCATGGGCTCGGGCCGTTCGGTGGCGATCGCGCGGCGGAAGGGCTGGTGGATGGGCCGGTCGAGGGTCTATGCCGCACGCAAGCATGGCGTGCCCCGCGCCGTGACCGCAGCGATCGCGACGGCGGCGCTTCAGTGCCTCAACCCCGAAGTCCTGTGGTCGCCCGTCAGGCGCGCCAAGCAGTGGGCTTTCCTCCGGGGCGTGATCGAGGAAGCGAGGAACCCTGCGACGCGCGGCGAGGAAGGCTCCGCGTGATGCCCGACCGACGCAAGCTGCGGCGCGAGTTCGACCGGGTGCGGCGGCAGCTGGCGGCGATTCCTGCGGTCGCGGAGGAATATCTCCTGGCGACCCGCCGGCACGACCGCGACCTGCGCCCGCTGCAGCTCCGGACCGCCGGCGCGGTGCCGCGCAGGGACAAGGCTGCCGTCTTCGTGATCTTTCCGCGGCACGGCGTGCAGTCCAGCCATCTCCAAAGCCTTCGCTACATCGCGTCGCGCGGCTATTCGCCGGTGACGGTGAGCAATCTTCCGCTCGAGGCGGCCGACCGGAACGCACTGGCGGAACTGAGTACATTGCTCATCGAGCGGTCGAACTTCGGCTATGATTTCGGTGCCTACCGGGAAGGCGTCCTGTCGCTCGCCGACGACCTTCCGCGGCTGCGGCGTCTGGTGCTTCTCAACGATTCCTGCTGGTTTCCGCTTCCCGGTTCGCGCGACTGGCTGACGCTGGCCGAGGAGAGCGGGTTCGACTATGCGGGTGCGGCGAGCAACTACGCGATCGACCCGCCCGACGTCGCGCGGTTCGAAAGCCTGTCCTGGTCGCAGGACAGGACGAGGCGCAGCTTTCACTACTGCTCCTTCGCGATCTCCCTGTCGGCTGCGCTGATCGCCGATCCCGCCTTCCTCCGGTTCTGGCGAGGCTTCCGCCTGTCGGACGTCAAGTCGCGGACGGTGCGGCGCGGCGAAATCGGGCTGACGCAATGGGCGATCCGGCGCGGTCACCGGCACGGCTCGATCTTCGACGTCGACCACCTCGACCGCGATCTCGCGCGCCTCGACGACGCGGCGCTGCGCCGCCATGTCGGCCAGGTCATCATTCCCGAGCATACCGTGCTGCGCGACATGTTCGCGACGATCCTCGCAGACGACGCGGCCGGCATGGTGCCACGCCGGACCCTGGAGAAGCTGTTCCTCATGGCTGTCGCACGGCAGGGGATGGCCTATACCATTCCCGGCTACCTGCACGAGACGGCCGGCTATCCCTTCCTGAAGAAATCGCCGGTCTGGCTCGACCCCGTCGCGCGAGAGCAGACGATCCGGTTCGTCGAGGGGCTCGGCGCCGAGGCTTCCGGGATGCTGGCGGAGATCGCGGCCATCGTCCGCGACCGCGGGCTGGATGGCGGCGCACGGCGGTAGCGACGGTTCACCGCGCCGCGGGCCGGGAAGGCGGGAAGCGCCGCTCCCGCCTCCAAAACGACAAAAGCCGCGGAAGACCGCGGCTTTTGTCCTGACGAGAAACTGGAGCGGGCGAAGGGATTCGAACCCTCGACCCCAACCTTGGCAAGGTTGTGCTCTACCCCTGAGCTACACCCGCTCGCGCGGCTCGTCGCCGCAAGTGACGGCTATATGGCCGAACTGTTCGGCGATTGCAACAGGGAAAAACGGGTCTCCGTCGGGTTGCCGGCGCATTTTTCGGTGGGCGCCGATGCCCGCGAGGAGGTCCGTTCCGGCGGCTGCGACGGAGTGCCGGCCCGTCGCGTATTGGACGTCAGGGCAGGACGGGGCGGGATGGAGGCTGTCCTGCACCGGATCACCTCGCGGAGTGGGCGAGGCGGCCGTCGAAAGGCGGCGGCATCCGGAAACTTCCTGCGCCGTCTCGCCTGCCGGTGGCGGCGAGGCACGGATCCCGGATACGCGCCGTCTCGCTCCGCTCGACGCCGCGTTCCGGGATGACGAAGGCGGGGGGAGGCGCGACCGGAGGGTCCGTGGGCCAGGCTTCGCGCTCGTGGCGGTCGCGGTCCACCTTCGCGGCGCCCCTTTCACCTTCGTCATCCTCGGGCGGAGCAGGCCGAAGGCCGTCGCGCAGACCCGAGGATCCATGCCTCGGCCGATGTCGAAAGGCGGGACGACGACGAAAGGCGGCGGCGTCCCCGAAGCTTCGGCGAGGGCACGTGTTCCGGCGCGGCGAGGCATGGATCCCGGATACGCGCGGTCTCGCTCCGCTCGACGTCGCGTTCCGGGATGACGAAGGCGGGGGGAGGCGCGATCGGAGGGCGTTGGGTCCGACTTGCGTCCTGCTCGTGGCGGTCGCGGTCCACCTCCGCGGCGCCCCTTTTCACCTTCGTCATCCTCGGGCGGAGCAGGCCGAAGGTCGTCGCGCAGACCCGAGGATCCATGCCTCGGCCGGTGTCGAAAGGCGGGACGACGATGAAAGACGGCGGCGTCCGGGGAACCTCCTGCACCGTCTCGCCTGCCGGTGGCGGCGAGGCATGGATCCCGGATACGCGCGGTCTCGCTCCGCTCGACGTCGCGTTCCGGGATGACGAAGGCGGGGGGAGGCGCGATCGGAGGGCGTTGGGTCCGACTTGCGTCCTGCTCGTGGCGGTCGCGGTCCACCTCCGCGGCGCCCCTTTTCACCTTCGTCATCCTCGGGCGGAGCAGGCCGAAGGCCGTCGCGCAGACCCGAGGATCCATGCCTCGGCGGATGTCGACAGGCGGGACGACGATGAAAGACGGCAGCGTCCCCGAAGCTTCGGCGAGGGCACGTGTTCCGGCGCGGCGAGGCATGGATCCCGGATACGCGCCGTCTCGCTCCGCTCGACGTCGCGTTCCGGGATGACGAAGGCGGGGGGAGGCGCGATCGGAGGGCGTTGGGTCCGACTTGCGTCCTGCTCGTGGCGGTCGCGGTCCACCTTCGCGGCGCCCCTTTCACCTTCGTCATCCTCGGGCGGAGCAGGCCGAAGGCCGTCGACGCCGCGTTCCGGGATGACGAAGGCGGGGGGAGGCGCGGACGTGGCGCATCCTGGACGAAGCCGATCATCAGCGGCGGGCGGCGGGCCTGTTTCCGCCGCCAGCCGCATGCCGGCTCAGAAGACCGGCGGGTAGGGACGGCCGCCGCGGTCGAGCGTGATCCAGCGGGTCTCGGTGAAGGTTTCCAGCGACCAGCGGCCGCCATGCTTGCCGACGCCCGAGGCCTTGAAGCCGCCGAAAGGCACGTGCGGCTCGTCGTTCACCGAGGAGCAGTTGATGTGGCAGTTGCCGGTGTCGAGCTGGCCGACGATGGCGAGCCCCCTGCCCTCGTCGCGCGTCATGACGCCCGCCGACAGCCCGTATTCCGAATCATTGGCGATCTGGATCGCCTCCTCGTCGGTGCGGAACGGGATGACCGGCACGACGGGGCCGAAGGTCTCGTCCTGGTAGAGCTTCATGTCGGGCGTGACGCCGGTGAGGATCGTCGGCTCGACGAAGCGGCCCTCGATCTTGCCGCCGAGCACGACCTTCGCCCCCTTGGCGATCGCGTCGTCGAGCTGTTCCTTCACCTTGGCGACCTGCTTGTCGTTGATGAGCGGGCCGATGACGTGCTCCTTGCTCCTGGTCGGGTCGCCGACCTTGAGCTTGGCCGCCCGCTCGACGAAGCGCTTGAGGAAGTCGTCGAAGATCTTCTCGTGGACGAGCACCTTCTCGACAGACATGCAGATCTGGCCCTGGTGCATGAAGGAGCCGAAATTGGCGGCCTGGGTGGCGCGCTCCATGTCGGCATCGTCGCAGACGATGAGCGAATCCTTGCCGCCGAGCTCGACGCAGCATTTCTTGAGATGGGCGCCCGCCTTGGCGGCGATCTGGCGGCCGACGGCGGTGGAGCCGGTGAACGAGATGCCCTTGACGTAGGGATGCTCGATCAGTTCGTCGCCCACTTCCTGGACGTTGTCGCGCGAGCAGGTGACGACGTTGAGCACGCCCTTGGGCAGGCCGGCCTCCTCGAAGATCTCCGCAAACAGCAAGCCGCCAAGATAGGGCGTCTCCTCCGAGGGCTTGAGCACGACCGTGTTGCCGGCGACCAGCGGGAACAGGAAGCCGCGGGCGGTGAGGATGCAGGGGAAGTTCCACGGGCTGATGACCGAGACGACGCCCATGGGCCGGCGCACCGCCATCGACACCTTGCCGTATTCGGACGGCATCACCTCGCCGGTCGAATTCCAGACCGACGCGGCGGCGGCGTGGAAGATTTCGGTCGTGTAGCCGGTCTCGAACATGCCCTTGCCGAACCAGCCGCCGCCTTCGGCCTGGATGGCGTCGACGATCTCCATGCGCCGGCGCTCCCAGATCTCGGCCGCCTTGTGCAGCACGTGGGCGCGCTTGGAGAAGGGAAGCTGCGACCAGGCCGGGAAGGCGGCATGGGCGGCCTCGATGGCGGCGGCTGCCTCGGCCCGGCCGGAATCCGGAACCTCGGCCCAGACCGACCCGTCGGCGGGGTTCAGGTCCTTGAACGTCTTGCGGGTGGCGGACCAGCCGCCGCCGATATACGTGCCCTCGAATACGCGAGCCATGTTCAAGCCTCCTTGCGCTTCTTCCGCTTCCTGGGGGTGGAAGCATCGTTGAAATTGTCCGATTTCTTCGTGCGGCGGATCTCGACCGCCGCGGCGACCGGGACGTACCCATCGACGCCGGCCGCGATGTCGGCATCCGGCGCTTCGTCGACCGCGGGCTCGACGACCGGCTGCGACGGCGCTGCGGGTTCCTCGGCCGGCGGCGGCGGCGCAGCAGGCAACGTGAAGGCGACGAGCGCCTTGCGGCGCGACGCCACATGCGCGGCCTGGATTGCGGCGGCTCGGGCAGCGAGACCGGCCGGGTCGGGCATGACGACACGCGGCGCCGGCGCCTCGGCCGGCCGCGCCGTCTCGTCATCCACTGCAAAGCGGGCGCTGTTGTGGCCGATCAGGCCGTGGCTGGCGGTGGGGCGCTGCCCGCGCGCGGTTGGCGCGTCGGGCCCGCGCGCCGGCGCGACCTCCGGACGCGGCTGGAAGGCGGACGGCATCGCGGAGGCCTTGCGGCGCGCCTCCACATGGGCCGACAGCCGCTCGCCGGCGCTTCGTGCCAGCGCCACGGAATCCTTCGACAGACGGCGCAGGTCGGCCGGCTGCGCGCGGCCGGCCGGCCCGCGTTCGAGTTCGGCGTCGAGCCGGGCCCAGGCGTCGGCGCCGGCACCGGCGTCGAAGCGGCCTTCGAAGGCGCTGGGCTGGCGCATCCGGGCGCGCAGGGCGCGGACATAGGCGGCCTGGATGCGGGCGGCGCGGGCGGCGAAGAGATCGGCGTCGAGGCCGAGCCGGTGCGCGTCGCTCGACACCGGGCGGGTGGGCGATGCGATCGGCTGCGCCTGCGCCAGCTCGGCCCAGGGGTCGGTGCCCGCCTTCGGATCGTAGCGCCCGGCGAAGGCACTCGGCACGGCGGTGTCGCGGCGCAGCGCCCGCACGAAGGCGGCCTGCACGCGGCCTGCCCGGCCGGCGATGTCGCCGATCGCGCCGCGCCAGGCGGCGGGGTCGAGCGGCAGCTTCAGCGCCGGCGGCAGCTTGATCGACGGCAGCAGGCCGGACCCGGCGGCAGCCGGCTTCGGTGCGGCCTTGGCGCCGCCGCCGAGATAGGCGCTGACGACGGCCGGGTCGGTGGCGAGATCGGCGGCGCGGCCCTCGCCGGTCACGAGGCCGTTCTCGATCAGCACGCCGCGGTCGGCGATGGCCAGGCTCTGGCGGGCGTTCTGCTCGACCATCAGGATGCCGACGCCGGTGGCGGCGACCTGCTTCAGCGAGCGGAACAGTTCCTTGGTGAGCAGCGGCGACAGGCCGAGCGAGGGCTCGTCGAGCATCAGGATGTCGGGCTTCGACATCAGCGCACGGCCGATCGCCACCATCTGCTGTTCGCCGCCGGACATGGTGCGCGCGATCTGGCGCTTGCGCTCAGCGAGCCGCGGGAACAGCTGGTAGATCAGTTCCAGCGTCGCGTGCTCGTGGCGCCGGGCGCGGTTGGCGAAGGCGCCGAGCTGCAGGTTTTCGGCGACCGTCAGCTCGCCGAAGATACCGCGGCCCTCCGGCACCAGCGCGATGCCCTCCTCGACGATCCGGTGCGGCTTCATGCCGGCAATGGCGCGGCCGTTCATGGCGATCGCCGCGCCCGCCTCGGGCTTGACCATGCCGGCGATGGTCTTCAGCAGCGTCGACTTGCCGGCGCCGTTGGCACCGAGGATGACGCAGATCTCGCCCTTCGAGACCCTGACGCCGACGCCTTCCAGCGCGCGGTGCCGGCCGTAGCTGACGGAGAGGTTCTGCACCTCAAGCATCGTCGTCTCCCAGATAGGCGCGCACGACTTCCGGATCGGACAGGGTCTCCGAGACGGCGCCCTCGGCGATCATCCGGCCCGAGCTCATCACCACGCAGCGGTCGCAGAGCGAGCGGATGGCGTCCATCACGTGCTCGACCATGACGATGGTGCGGCCCTCGCGGCGCAGCTCGTCGATCAGCGAAATTCCGATCTGCAGTTCGCTCGGGTTGAGGCCGGCCAGCCATTCGTCGAGCAGCAGCACGCGCGGATCCGCTGCGAGCGCGCGGGCGAGTTCGACGCGCTTCTGGTCGATATAGGTCATGGCTGCGACGGGCATGTGGGCACGATCGCCGAGGCCGACGCGGTCGAGCAGCACGCGCGCGCGCCGGCGGGCATCCTCGCCCCAGAGCCGGACAAGGCCGAAGACCGCGCCCGACATGACGTTCTCCTCGGCGTCGAGCGAGGGCAGGACGCGCACCAGCTGAAAGGTGCGCGACACGCCCTGCCGGGCGATGGCATGCGCCGGCAGGCCGGAGATGCGCCTGCCGTCGAGCAGGATCTCGCCCGATGTCGGCGGCAGCGCGCCGGAAATCAGGTTCAGCATGGTCGTCTTGCCGGAGCCGTTCGGACCGATCAGACCGAGCAGTTCGCCTTGCTTCACCTCGAAGGAAACGTCGTTGACGGCGACGAGGCCGCCGAAGGCCTTGCGCGCGGCGCGGATGGAGAGGGCGGCGGTCATGCGCGGCGCTCCATCGCGACGACCGGTGCCTTACCCCCACCCCTTACCCCTCCCCTCAGGGGGGAGGGGGATTCTGCACCGTCGGCGCCCCCCTCCCCCTCGTGGGGGGCCGCAGGACGGGCGAGACGAACGGCTCGCCCAGGCGGGGTGAGGCGTGGGGGTGGCCTGCCAGCCATCACGTTCTTCATGCCGGCTTCTCCTTGGCCACCGCGGCGGGGGCGGAGCGCTGCTTCCAGCGGGCCTGCACCTTCTCCAGAAGCCCGGTCACGCCGTGCGGGATCAGGTAGACGATCGCCAGGAAGGCGAGGCCGACCACGATCATGGTGTGGTTGGGGAAGTTGGACGAGATGAAGTCCATGACGATGGTGAAGGGTATGACGCCGACCAGCGGACCCCACAGCCGCCTGGTGCCGCCGAGCAGCGCCATGATGACGACCAGGAAGGAGATCATCGGATTGAAGGCCGAGGGCGGCTCGATGTAGATGTAGCGCGGCGCGGTGATGGCGCCGGCCATGGCGATGAAGGCGCCGGAGATCATGAACAGGATGATCTTCGAGCGCGCCGTATCGATGCCGACATGGCGCGCCACCGTCTCGTCGTTGCCGATGACGGTCATGGCGAAGCCGAGCCGCGAGCGGGCGATCAGGAAGCTGGTCAGGAACACGGCGCCGGTGAGCGCCAGAAGCATCCAGTAGATGTGGCTCTCGGTCATCTCGGTGAAGACGTAGAGGCCCATGGCGGTCGAGACCTTGGTCTGCGTCCAGGTGACGAGCTGGCGCACGAGTTCGGCGAGACCAAAGGTGAAGATGACGAAATAGACGCCCGAGATGCGCAGCGTCGCCGCTCCGACCAGCCCGGCCATGACCGCGCCGATGGCGGCGGCGATGAGCAGGAGCAGCGGATAGGGCAGCACCTCGATGCCGAGGCCGACCGAATAGGTGCCGAGGCCGTAGAAGGCGGCGGTGGCGAGCGAGACGTAGTGGGTCGGCCCCGAAAACAGCGCCCAGGCGGTGCAGAGCGCGGCGTAGAGGACGATGTTGACCGAGATCGACAGGTAGAAGCCCTGGTCGAAGAGCGGCAGCAGGGCCGCAAGCGCGATCAGAGCCGCGCCGATCCCGAGGTTCTTCGTCTCCTGCGGCGTGAGGCCCATCATGTCGGCGCCCTCCCGAAGATGCCCTGCGGCCGGAACAGGAGAACCAGGATGAAGAGGCCGTAGGTGGCGGCCAGCGTCAGGCCCGGATCGATGACACTCGCCACGAAGGTCTCCGCGATGCCGAGAATGAGGGCGGCGAGCACCGCGCCGCGGACGTCTCCGACACCGCCCATGATGACGATGATCAGCGCCTTCATGGTGAAGACGACGCCCATCGAAGCGTTGAAGGTGTAGAAGGTGGACAGGAGCGCACCGCCGCAGGCGGTGAGCGCGCCGCCGAGCGCGAAGGCGAAGGCGGCCGTGCGGGCGACGTCGATCGCCACGAGGTTGGCCGAGTTCGGGTCGACGGCGACGGCGCGCAGGGCGGTTCCCTGGCGGGTGCGGTAGAGGAAGAACCAGAGCCCTCCGGCGATGAGGACCGCGGCGAGGAAGGCGACGACGCGGTTCAGCCCGTAGGAATTGCCGAAGAGATCGAAGCGCTCGGCGAGGAAGGTGTAGGAGCGGTACTCGCCGCCGAAGGCGAGGATCATGAGGCCCTGCAGCAGGAAGAGCAGGCCGAAGGTGGCGAGGATGGAATCCACTTCCAGCTGGCCGCGGTTCTTCGCCCGCTTGACCAGCGGCTGCAGCGCGACCGCATAGATGCCCCAGTTGATGGCGAAGGCGGCGGGCGCGATGAGCAGCAGCCCGACCAGCGGGTTGATCGCGAATCCGGTGTAGAGCCAGAAGGCGACGAAGCAGGCCGCGACCAGCGTCTCGCCATTGCCGAGATTCATGATGCGGGCGACGCCGTACTGCAGCGTGAGGCCGAGCGCGACGAGCGCGTAGGTGCCGCTGAGCAGGATGCCGGTGACGATGATGTTCATCTGGTTGCGATCTGGTCCTGTCTTCGTTCGTCCCGACGGGGAACGCCCCCTCGCATTCCCCGTCCGAAGCCCCTCCCCTCGCCGCGCGGGCGCAGGACGGGCGATCTCGCCTGCGTCAGGCCGTCACTGCCAGGCCGGCTTCTTCACCGGGTCACCGGCCACCGGAAGCCCGTCGGCAGCGACCGCCTTGAAGATGCCGTTCTCCCACTGCCCGACCGTCCAGACGTTCCTGTTGACGTTCTCCGGCATCGAGATCTCGCCGATGATGGTCTGGAAGGTGCCCGTGCGGATGGCGTCGACCACGGCTGCCTTGTCGAGCGTCCCGGCCTTCTCGATGGCCTGGCCGAGAACCTGCAGGCCGGCATAGGTGGTGGCGGAGGCCCAGAAGTCCGGCGTGGCGCCGGTCACTTCCTGGTGCTTGGCGAGGTAGGCCTTGATCTTCTCGTCTTCGGAGTTGACGCCGCCGATACCGAGAACGCCGTTTGCGGCTTCCTTGAAGCGGCCGGCGAAGGCCGGGAAGGCGGTGCCGACGCCGGTGTAGAAGGCGCCGACGTTCAGCCCCTGGACCTGCGCCTGCTCGGTGAGCGCGAAAGTGTCGCCGGGATAGGAGAAGGCCACGAAGGCATCGGGTGCGGCCGCCTTGGCGCCGCTGATCACCGGAGCGAGGTCCTGCGTGCCCAGCGGATAGGAGCTCTCGTAGACGATCTCGAAGCCGGCCGCCGCGAGCGCCGGCTTGGCGGCACCGACGAGCTCGAGACCGAAGGCGTCGGCGACGTTGACCAGCGCGACCTTGTTGCCGATCTCGCCCTTTTCCTTGAGCTTGGTGAGCGCCTGGACCGCGCCGGCCGCGAGCTGGCTCGACGTGCCGAGCATCCAGAACGAGTTCGGCCAGCGCTTGGCGAATTCGGCGACGCCGTCGGTCGCGGCGCTGGTGGTGATGTGCGGATAGCCGTAGCGCGCGATGATCGGCGCGGTGGCGATGTTGAGGCCCGTGGAATAGGGGGTGACGATGAAGTCGACCTTGTCGACCGTGGCGAGACGCTGGATGTTCTTGATCGCCTCCTCGCCGTTGGTCTTGTCGTCATACTCGACGAGTTCGAGCTTCATCTGCTTGTCGCCGACCTTGAGGCCGCCGGCATCGTTCACTTCCTTCATCCAGAGCTGGATGTTGGGCCAGTGGGTGACGGCGGCGCCGCCGGCGAGCGGACCGGATTTCGGCGCGCTGGCGCCGAGCCGGATCACGTCTTGTGCGAAGGCCGGCGCTGCGGCCGCGATCGCCGCCGCGGATGCGGCCAGCGCGATGAATGTACGTCTCAGCATGGTTTCCTCCCTGTTGCCGTTTCGTCTGGTCAGTCTGGTCGCCTGCCGCCCCTGAGCGGTCAGGCGAAGTGGATGGTCTTGGTCTCGACGTAGTTGTCGAGGCCCTCGGGTCCGCCCTCGCGTCCCATGCCGGACTGCTTGAAGCCGCCGAAGGGATGCTTGGGATCGACGATCATGCCGTTGACCGTCACGCTGCCGGTGCGCATGCGCCGCGCCATGCGGTAGCCGCGCTCGGGATCGGACGCGTAGACGGCGCCGCTGAGCCCGAAGGCCGAGTTGTTGGCCTTGTCGGCGGCGTCGTCCTCGTCGCGATAGGTCAGCACCGAGACGACCGGGCCGAAGATCTCCTCCTGGACGATCTTCATGTGCGGCGTGACGCCGGTGAACACCGTCGGCTCGACGTAGAAGCCCTTGTCCAGCCCGCGCGGGCGGCCGCCGCCGCAGGCGACGCGTGCGCCTTCCGCCCGGCCGGCGGCGATGTAGCCTTCGACGCGGGCGCGCTGGCGGGCCATGGTGAGCGGTCCCATCTGGGTGGCAGGATCGAAGGGATCGCCGACCTTGATGTTCGAGACCGCGCCCAGATAGAGGTCGAGGAACTCCTTCTCGCGGCGCTCCGGCACCAGGATGCGGGTGAGCGAGAAGCAGACCTGGCCGGTGATCGGCATGGTGTAGACCATGAGGCTCGGCAGCGCCTTGGCGAAGTCGGCGTCGTCGAGCAGCACGGCGGCCGACTTGCCGCCGAGTTCGAGGCTGACGCGGGCCAGTCGCTCGGCGCAGACGGCGGCGATGTGCTTGCCGGCGGCCGTCGAGCCGGTGAAGGCGACCTTGTCGATGCCCTTGTGGCGGACGAGATAGTCGCCGCCCTCGCGGCCGGCCGGGACGATGTTGAACACGCCCTGCGGCAGACCGGCCTGTTCGATGCATTCGGCCAGGATGTAGGCCTCCAGCGGCGTCTCGGGCGACGGCTTGGCGACCATGGTGCAGCCGGCGGCCAGACCGGCCGCGATCTTGTAGCTCAGGAGCACCAGCGGCGCGTTCCACGGGGTGATGGCCGCGCAGACGCCGACCGGCTCCTTGACCACGCGCACCCGGCCGCCGTCGTCGCGCCGGCGCTCGTCGACGAAGGGGTATTTCTCGATCAGGTCGGCATAGTAGTTGAACAGCGTCGGATTCTGGCCGACCAGCTTCTTCGTCAGCGAGATCGGCGCGCCGACCTGGAGGGTCCAGGCATGGGCGATCTCGTCGAGGCGGGCCGTCAGCAGATCGGCGACCTTGCGCAGGTAGCGGGCACGCTCGGACGGCGCCATGCGCGGCCATGGGCCGTTGTCGAAAGCGTCGCGGGCGGCCGCCACGGCACGATCGATGTCGGCCGGCCCTGCCTCGGGATAGGTGATCAGCAGTTCCTCGGTGGTCGGCGACACGACCTTCAGGGTCTGGCGCGAGATCGGGTCCACCCACCGACCGCCGATGAAGAATCGCTCGGGCGCCTTCGGTGCGCTCGACGGCCTGTACATCACATTCATGCTCTTCCTCCCACGATGTCGCGCGAGCGGCTGCGGCCCGCACCCGCACGGGACGCCGGGCGACGGAACCGCAGAGGTTCCGCTCCTTCCCGCCTGGCGTCACGTTTCGCCGACAAGGTAGGGCGGGAAAGGGCTTCTGTCACGAGGTGGTTGCAAAAAATGTATACACACGGTGAAGGACGGTGGCTCACGACCTTGCCGACGATCTCATGGTCACAACGCCCGGGAGCCCCCATGCCACAAGTCTTGCGACACCTTGTCGGCGACCGGTGAACCCGGATGTCCGAGAGGACAGCCTGCCCCCGTCCTGTATACACGTCGGCCGACGGCTGCCGCCGGAACGGAGATCGGACCGCGCCGTTCACAGCGGATAGTCCTGGCTGCCGCTCTGGATGGAGATCCAGCGCAATTCGGTGAACTCGTCGATGCCGGCGCGCCCACCGAAGCGGCCGTAGCCAGAGGACTTCATGCCGCCGAACGGCATCTGCGGCTCGTCCTGGATCGTCGCCGCATTGATGTGGCAGATGCCGGTTTCCAGCCGTTCGGCCACGGCAAGCGCACGCGTCACGTCGCGGCCGAACACCGCCGCGGCAAGGCCGTATTCCGTGTCGTTGGCGATCGAGACCGCCTCGTCGACGTCGCCGAAGCGCATGACAGACGCCACGGGACCGAAGGATTCCTCGTAGTAGATGCGCATCGACGGCGTCAGCCCGTCGAGGATGGTCGCGTCGAGGAAGGCACCGTCGAGGCGTCCGCCGGCGACCACGCGCGCGCCCTTGGCGACGGCATCGTCGATCATCGCCTTGACGCGCTGCGCGGCCTGTTCGCCGATCATCGGACCAAGCGCGCAGCGCCCGAGGCGCGGATCGCCGGCCTTCAGCGCGCGCGCCCGCGCCGCGAATTTTTCCAGGAAGGCATCGGCCACGTCCTCGTGGACGAGGACCCGCTCCGTCGACATGCAGATCTGGCCCTGGTTGAAGAAGGCGCCGTAGGTCGCGGCTCCGACCGCCTCGTCGATGTCGGCGTCGTCCAGCACGATCAGGGGCGCCTTGCCGCCGAGTTCGAGCAGCACCTTCTTCAGGTGGCGCGCGCAGAGTTCGGCGACGACCCGGCCGGCACGTGTCGAGCCTGTGAAGGTGACGCGGCGCACGGCGGGATGGGCGATCAGAGACTCCGCGATCTCGCTCGCCTCGTCGGCGGCGTTGTGGACGACGGATACCACGCCCGCCGGCAACCCCGCCTCGGCGAAGACATCGCCGATCATCGCATGCGTGCGCGGACACAGTTCCGACGCCTTGAAGACGACCGTGTTGCCGCAGGCAAGCGGCATGGCGATGCCCCTCACGCCGAGCACCAGCGGCGCATTCCACGGTGCGAGCGAGAGCACGACGCCACAGGGTCGCCGCACCGCCAGGGACAGCGATCCGGCCCTGTCGGACGGTATCACCTCGCCGCCGATCTGCGTCGTCATCGCAGCCGCCTCGCGCAGGATCGACGCGGCGAGACGGCAGTTGAGATCGGCCCAATCCGCCGTGCCGCCGATCTCGTCGCCGATGGCGGCGGCGAAATCCTGGCTGCGGGAGAGAAGGATCGAGGCCGCGCGCTCGAGCACGGCGCGCCGTTCGGCCGGCGGCGTCCGGGACCAGGCGGGAAATGCCGAAGCCGCGACGTTGGCGGCGTGGCGCGCCTCGGCCACGGATGAGGCGTGAACGCGGCTGACGACGTCGCCGGTCACCGGGCTCACCCTCTCCAGGATGGGTGCCGGAGCCTGCCCGCCGACGATCGCGACCGTTGCCCGCGCCAAGTGACCGAACCTCCCTTCGTGGCCGGCGCATCACGCACCAGCAGCCTCGCCCGGCTCCCTTTCGGGCCTCCCGCCGGTGCGCAAGATCAAGACAACACCACCCGGCCAGCTTGTAGAAGGTATTTTTCTGGCTATTGTTTGTGGTTTTCTGGCCAATGCCAGCAAAGGACGTGGGGGAAGAGGCCGATGAAGGCCGAGCGCATCGAGAGCAGCCTGCAACGTCGGGTCTGGTCCTTCAACCGCCGGGCGGAGACGGTGGAGCGCCAGATCGTTCTCCTGACGGACGGCGCCGCCGAAGCAGAGACGGGGCAGGAACGCCTGGGAATGCAGGCGCCGGCGCTGCTGTGGGCAGGCGACCTGCAGCCCGGGCGCCTGATCGTGGAGGCAGGCAGCACGGGATTTCGCGGCCATGTCGGCAATGCGCTGCTGGTCGATGCGATCGGCGAGCAGGCGGAGTCGGTCGACCTGCGCTACCTCGTCGACAGGGACTTCGTGCTGTCGCTCGCCGGACAGGCGGAGCGCACGGCGGTGGTGTCGCGCTGCTTCGAGGGCATTCTGTCGGAACTGCGCCAGCCGCAGGAGGGATCGCCGCTGCTGCTCTCGGCCCTGCTCAGGATCGTGCTGGTGACCATGATGCGGCTGTCGGGCGCGCATGAGATCTCGCTCGTCGGCGCCGGCGAGAAGGCAGGCCTGCTGCAGCGGTTCCGGCAGCTCGTGGAGATGAATTTCCGCAGTCACTGGTCCATCGCGACCTATGCCGACGCACTCGGCATCTCGACCGACAGGCTGCACGCCATCTGCACGACCGGCATCGGCAAGACGCCCAAGGCGCTGGTTTCCGAGCGGCTGGCGCACGAGGCGGCGCTGCGGCTCGACCGTTCGGCCATGACGATCCAGCAGATCGGCCATTCGCTGGGCTTCGCCGACCCTGCCCACTTCTCGGTCTTCTTTCGCCGGATGACGGGGACGGCACCCGGCGCCTACAGGCGCGAACGCGCGCTCGCCCGGCAGCACGGCATCACGGCGCCGAGCACGAGCTTCACCGACTGGCCCTGAGGCCGCACGCGCGCCCCAAGCGAGCCGCCGGCGCCGGACGCAGACTGGTATACGATATGTTGTCGCCTCCGACCTTGGTCTATCGCCAGCGCCTGCAGGCCGGGGTCATTTAAGTGATGTCTGATGCGGGCGAAGCGAGCGGGAGGACGCGTCGAACCGCAGCCTTCCGCAGCGTGGATTAACGTATGGTAACTGGTTTTTTGCGGGCAATGCGGCAAACCCTCGTGCGGGGGGTCGAGTCGCAGGCGAATGGAATGCAATCTTGACAATGCGGGTGCTCCAGGTCCTGCCCGCGCTGAACGATGGCGGGGTCGAGCGAAGCGCGGTGGAAATGGCGCGAAGTCTCGGCGCCGAAGGGCTGCAGAACTGGGTCGTGAGCGGCGGCGGACGACTGGTCGATGCCATCACCTCGGCGGGTGCCGTCCATGTGACGATGCAAGTGGGTGCGAAATCGCCGCTGTCGGTCTGGCGCAATGCCCGACGCCTGTCGGCCATCGTCGACGAGACGGGCATCGACATCATCCACGCCCGCAGCCGGGTTCCGGCGTGGGTCGGCTACCTCGCCGCGCGGAAGGCACGGCACCGACCGGTCTTCCTCACCACCTTCCACGGCGTCTACGGCCACGGTTCGGCGCTCAAGCGATGGTACAATTCGGTCATGCTGCGGGGCGACGTCGTGATCGCCAATTCGCGGTTCATCGCCGATCATCTGCGCACGGTCTATGGGGTGGAGGATTCACGCATCGTCGTGGCGCCGCGCGGCGTGGACACGGACCTCTTCGATCCGGCGACCGTGCCCGACGTCGACGTCGCCCGGCTTCGCAAGCGGTTCGACGCAGCGCACCGCCCCCTGCTCGTCTACGTGTCCCGCCTGAGCGGCTGGAAGGGACATGCGGTCCTGGTCGAGGCGCTCGAGACCCTGCTCGACCTGCCATGGACCATGGTGTTCGCCGGCGGCCATGACAGCGAAACGCTGCGCAAGGACCTCGCCGCGAGGATCGCATCGGGCCCCGCGCGCGACCGGATCGTTCTCGCCGGCAGCCGCAACGACGTGCCGGCCCTGCTGAAGGCCGCCGATCTCGCCTTTTCCGTCGCGACGTCCCCGGAAGCCTTCGGTCGAGCGGCCGTCGAGGCCGGGGCGATGGAAACGCCCGTGATCGCCACCGCCCACGGCGGCAGCCTTGAAACGGTGCGTCACGGCGAGACCGGCTGGCTGGTGCCGCCGGGGGACCCGCAGGCGCTTGCAGCCGCGGTCCGCGCGGCCCTCGCCGATCCCGACGGCGCGCGCGCCGTCGGCCGCGCGGCGCGCGCCCACGTGCTCGACCGGTTCACCGCGGAGATGACGCTGGCAGCGGAACGCTCGGCCTATGCGCGCGTCCTCGCGGCGCGGGAGGCGAGACCGTGACCGCGCCGAGGACCGCCTGGATCCTGAGCGACGGAAAGCAGGGGCACCTGTCGCCGATGATCGGTGTCGCGGAACGGCTGGGAGTCCCCTACGAGATCAGGACCGTGCCGCCGATGCGGCGGCGGGAGCGCCTGCCGCCGCCCTTCCCCGCTCTGCTCGGCATACGGCCACCGAAGGCCGGCGTCCCGCCCCTCGACCCGCCATACCCCGACCTGTGCATCGCCTCGGGCCGCAGGACCGTGCGGTATCTCCGGGCCGTGAAGGCCGCTTCGCCCGACACGTTCTGCGTCTATTTCATGGACCCGCGTTCGGCGCGGGCGGGAGCCGATCTGGTGGTCGCCCAGCACCATGACGGGCTGACGGGGGAGCGCGTGCTCCAGATCCGGACGGCGCCGCACCGGTTCTCGGCCGAACGGCTGGAGCGCGCCCGGCAGACGGCGCGAGCGGAGCTGGCGGCACTGCCGCGGCCCCGGATCGCGGTCCTCGTCGGCGGCAACAGCCGCCATCACCGCTTCACGCAGAGCGACATCGAGACGCTGTCCTCCGCGATCGGCGACCTCGCCGGGACCGGCGCCGGCCTGATGGTGACGCTGTCGCGGCGGACGCCGCGGCCACTCGCGCGGGCCATCGAGGCCGTCGCCCGGGTCGATAACGTCTATCTCTGGGACAGTTCGGGCGTGAACCCGATCGTCGAGTATCTCGCGCTCGCCGAGGCGGTCGTCGTCACGGGCGATTCCATCAGCATGATGGGCGAAGCCGCCGCCACGGGGCGGCCGATCCACATCTTCCAGCCATGGGGCGGGCACCGCAAGTTCGACCGCTTCCTGCAAGCCCTGCGGGAGGTCGCCACCATACGGCCGTTTCCGGGTCCGCTGGGCGGGAACGACTACCCGCCGGTCGATGCCACGCCCTTCGTGGCGGAGGAGATCCGCCGACGCTATGCGCGACGACTTGCGGCGCGGCAGGAAAGAGGATAGCCGCCCTGCATGCCGCCGCCCCCTGCGATGCGTTCAGGAAAGTCGTCATCCATGTCGCGCCAAACCGTCATCTGCCTGAAGTGGGGCGACCGCTACGGGCCGCAATACGTCAACCGGCTGCACCGGATGGTCGCAGCGAACACGCAGCGCCCCTTGCGCTTCGTGTGCATCACCGACGACACGACCGGCATCGATCCGCAGATCGAGACGATGCCGATGCCGCCCTTCGACCTGCCGGAGGCGATGCGGTTCCACCCGTTCCGGCGGATGTTCCTGTTCGACGCCGCGGTCGGCGATCTCTCGGGACCGGTGCTGCACCTCGATCTCGACCTGCTGGTCACGGGCGCCATCGACCCGCTGTTCGATCACGACCCGGCCTCCCGCTTCGTCACGATCGAGAACTGGACGCAGCCCGGGCAAGGGATCGGCAACATGTCGGTGTTCCGCTACCGGATCGGCGAACTGCAGGAGGTGTGGCGCCGCTTCCGGCCCGACCCCATGGCGATGATGGACCTCTACCGCAACAGCCAGACCTTCGTCAGCCGCACGCTGGGCAGCGTCGACTTCTATCCGGCGGCCTGGTGCCTCAGCTTCAAGCATTCGCTCGTTCCACGATGGCCGCTCAACTTCTTCGTCGCGCCGAGGCTCCCGCCCGAGGCCAAGATCGTGGCCTTCACCGGCAAGCCCGACATCGACGAGGCGATGCGGGGCGAATGGCCGACGACGTCGCCATGGAAGAAGATCTACAAGTCGATCCGGCCGTCGCCCTGGATCGCGGACCACTGGCGCTGAGGAGCCGAACCGGTGCGTGCCCGGACGCCGGCCATGGTCACGAAGCGGGGGACGCGCTGATGCCGGTCGCCGTGGTCAACGGGCGCAGCGTGCTCTACGTGCACATCCCCAAGACCGGCGGATCGTCGGTCGAGCGCTATCTGTCGCGCCACGGCTCGGTGTTCCTGAAAGGCAATGGCCGCGTGGCCGGGATGCGGTGCAGCGCCCAGCACCTCCACGCGGCGGCTCTCGCCTCCATCGACGCGGCGGAAGGCCATGACTGGTGCTTCACGATCGTGCGGCATCCGGTCGTCCGGCTCGTCAGCGAGTACCGCTACCAGATGCGCAAGCCGGGCTGGCTGCGATCGCGCCTGTCGTTTTCCGGCTGGCTTTCCTATGCCCTGTCGCGCCGCGGTCTCGACCCGTGGTACCGGGACAACCATTTCCGGCCGCAGCACGAGTTCGTCCTTCCGGGCATGGAGATCATGCGGTTCGAGGACGGGGTCGACGCCTGCCTGCGGCGCATCGGCGACCGGCTGGGAACTCCGCCGCCCGCGACCCCGATACGCGAGAAGCCCTCACCCCGCGTGCCGCTGATCCTCACGGAGCGAGCCCTCGGTCGGATACGGGAAGCCTATGCCCGCGATTTCGCCGATTTCGGCTATGGCGAGGACGTGCCCTCGCTGCTCGCGGCCGGGCTTCAGCCCGACATGCTGGCCGGCAGGCAACGCTGAGAAGGAAACCGCATGCCATCCGCCCCGATCCCCGCAGTGCGTCCAGATCGAAAGGTCTTCGTCGTCGGCCTGTCGAAGACGGGCACCTCGACCCTGAAGGAGATGCTGACCGCGCTGGGCTACCGCGTGTGCGGCCCGAGGAAGGACCTTCTTGCGGACGTGCGCGCCGGCAGGGTGCAGGCGGTCGACCCGACGCTCGACGCCTACGACGCCTTCGAGGACTGGCCGTGGCCCCTGGTGTACCGCTACGCCAACGAGAGATACGGCCCCCGGGCGAAATTCATCCTGACCCGGCGGAAGGACGCCGACACCTGGTTCCGCAGCGTCGAGAATCACGGGCTCGGGACGAGCCCGCTGAAATCCATGCGCGACGCCTACGGCCACTACCGACCGTTCGGCCGCAAGGCGGCGTTCGTGAAGACCTACGAGGAGCACAATGCGGCCGTGCGCGGCTATTTCGCCGCCCATCCAGAGCGGTTCGTCGAGTTCTGCCTCGAGGACGGCGACGGCTGGGACAAGCTCTGCGGCTTCCTCGGCCATGAAACGCCCGGGACGGCCGTGCCGCACCGGAACCGCTCCACGCCCGACCGCAAGCCGCTCGCACGTTTGATCAACAGGCTCGTCATCGCGCCGATCTATGGCCGGCTGCCGCATGGGTGAGAACGTCCGGACAACGAACCGGATCGCGCGGGATCTGGCCGCACGGTTCGGTAGAACGAGATTCGTCTGCATGCTCGTCGAATGGGGCTCCTGACATGCTGGTCTCGCACCGGTTCCGATTCATCTTCCTGAAAACAGAGAAGACCGCAAGCAGCAGTCTCTACGCCGCCTTTCGCGACATCATCCTGGAACATGACAGACCCCATGCGGCGGACTGGTCAGTGCGGCGGCAATTGCTGCGGCAGAACATCAAGCTGGAGGACGTGTCCTTCTCCGGCCGCAGCGGCGCTTTCCGGCGCCGGCTGCCGCGCCTGAGCGGGCTGCACCGGCACGGCTATGCCAAGGATCTGCGCGACTTCCTCGGACCAGACCTGTTCGACCGCTACACGGTGATCACGAGCGAACGGAATCCGTGGGACCGGCAGGTCTCGTTGTTTGCGCACCGATCAAGCAAGGGCGAGAAGCCTTCCAGCGTCGAATTCGCCTCCGCGATGCGCTCGCCGGTCTACAATCTCCTGCACCACAACAGGCTGCGCAACTGGGAAATCTACAGCATCGACAATCGCGTGTGCGCCCATCACGTGATCCGCTTCGAGAACCTGCACGAGGATTTCCGCGCCGTCATCAAGGAGATCGGCCTCGATCCGGATCGCTACGCGCTGCCGCACCGGCGCGGCGGCAACCGGACCGACGACGGGCGGTATCGCGACCTGTACACCGACGACGTCCGCGACCTGGTGGGGCGCTGGTACAGGCGCGAGATCGAGCATTTCGGGTACATGTTCTGAAGCGCTGGATGGGCGGCGATGGCAGGCCCGCCTTCTCCGGACTGCGGTCCCTCAGGGAAGATCGACGAAGGTTCGACCGATACTCGCGCGAAAGTCGGGCGACCGCCGGAGTCGCGCGAGAGCGTTGCCGGGGAAGAACACCAGGCGTCGCCGGTGCCGGTTGACCTTCTCGTAGACGCCGTCGAAGCGGTGCCGGTCGGTCCATCTGACATCCGGCCGCAACGACGCATACCGCGCGACGTCGACACGCCGACCGCTCAGGTGCTCGCGAACGAGGGCGGCGAAATCCGTCTGCATGCCGGCGATCCGCCGCAGCCCGACGGCGATCGAGGCGCGGATCTCGTCCTGCCGGACCATGAGATCGAGCGCGGCTTTCGCCATGGCGGAATTCTCCGAGGGCGCGAACACGCGGAAGTCGACGCCGACGAGGTCAGCGATACCCTCCGACTTGAAGGTGTTTCCCGGAAGGAGGATCACGGGGGTGGTCTGCGACAGGGCGGAGACGGCGGTGTGGTAACGGCCGCCGAACACGAATTTCGCGCCGGCGAGGACGGAAACCAGTTCGTGGTGGTCCGGCATCTCGCCGGCACCGACGCTGAGCATCGGCGCCAGTTGCGTCTCCAGAACCTCCCGGTCCTGCTTGCGCGAGTGCACGGCCACCGGTGCCAGTCCGGTCAGGCGGGCGATCTCATCGACGGCACGGACGATCATGCCCTCGTCCAACTTCTTCAACGCGGCAGAGCCCGTGACGCAAAAATAATCCTGGCCGGGAAGAGCCGCGGAATGCCCGGCAGCGGTTCCAACGTCCCGGAACGCCATGTCGGGGCAGCAGACAAGGCGGTCGGAAAGGCCCATTTCCGACGCGAAGGCGAAGGATGCCGCCTCCCGGACGGCGACAAGATCGAAGCCCGAAAAGATCGAAGCGAGGACGCGGCGATCCGCTCCCCCGGAGGAATAGATGGTCTGATTCAGGGAAATGACGGGCTTCTTCCACTTCCGGCTGGCCAGAAACGGCAGGCCGAACAGCCGGACGTTCTGGAGGTAGTTGCCGGGTCCGACCGTTCCTTCACCCTGGAAGAAGACGACGTCCGCATCACGGACCAGGTCGAAGTGCGGGCCGAAACGCTCACGTGTGAGGTCTTCCAGAAGATCGAGGTCGGCTTCGCTCGGCCGATCACTGGAGTAGATGGCACGGAGCTGCCTCCCGTGGCGGGCCTCGTGCAGCCGGTCGAGTTCATGCGCCACCGGCAAGGCTATGGTGTCCAGCCTGACGTCCGGCGGCAGGCACTCGCTTTGCAGGAACTGGACGAGGCCGATGCTGGTGGCGCGGCATCCCCAGTTTGACCTCCCACCGGTGTAGTTCGTCAGCGCAACCTTCACGATGTCCCGTCCACCCGGCGTTCAGCTCAGTCCCGCCACCGTCGCGGCAACGATGGCCGCATCCTCCGCCAGGTGCCGGCGCAGGCGCTCGAGGTCGCCGTCGTCGAGCCGGATGCCGGCGGCGAGCTTCGCCATGATCTCGATGTCGTAGAAGCGCACGGCGTTGGCCAGCACCAGCAGTTCGTCCATGAGGTCCGGCGTGCCCATCGGCGAGGTGACGTCGCAGATGTTGTCGGAGCCGAGGCGCACCTGCACGCCGCCGGCCAGCAAGTCGAGGACGCGGGCGATGGAGTTGAAGGTGGGCGACGGCAGCGGGCGGTACTGGCGCATGCTGATGGCGGCGCCGGGGCAGCAGATGACGCCGATGTTGAGTTCGGCGAGGTCGGCGACCAGACGCTGAAAGCGGGGCTCCGGATAGGTCGAGGGCGAGATCAGGTGGATGAGCCAGATCAGCGGCTCGGCATCGCGCGGCACGCCGGCGCCGAGATCGCGCACGATGCCGACGACGGCCTCCGAGGCAGCCTCGTAGCAGTGATTCGCCTGGTCGACGTGAATATGGACCTGCTTGCCGGTCTGGACGGCCAGCGCGATGGCGCGGCGGCAGGATTCGTCGAAGCCGATGTGGTCCGGATACATCGCCCGGTCGTCGCGCTCGGGCAGGAGTCCGATGAAGTCCGCCTTGGCCACGCCCTCCAGCAGGAGATCCCAGCGGCGCGGCTGGTCGTCGCGGAAGCCGAGCGGATTGTAGGCGCCGATCCGGAAGTCGAGGTCCGGACTGCGCTCCCGCTTCAGTTCGAGGAAGACGTCGAGGGCGCGCAGGTCGATGCCGTCGTCGGTGACGTCGACCAGCGTATCGGCCCGGCGCGTGCCGGCATCGATGAAATTGCCGAGATAGCCGTCGGTGCGGGCCTTGAGTTCGCCCCGCTCGTAGCAGCGGCTCGCGTGGATGCGGGGGATGAGGGCGTGCTTGCCGGACAGGGGCAGGATGGCGCCGTCGCGCTTCGTCTCGGCCAGGAGCTTGACGGTCTCGTGGTAGGTGCCCGCCCGGTCGAGGTGAAGGTGCGCGTTGAACATCCCGCCATGTCCCGCGATCCTTTGCTCGAGTTCTCGAAAGTACGGGGTGGCGAGGTGCCTGCGCATGCGTCGTTCCATATCTGCCTGCGCTCCAGATAATCCCAATGCCTCCGCTTGGCTATGGCGGCGAGAGGCGGTCGGGCGGATGCCCACGGGTTGATCCATCGACAAAGGGCGGACCGGGAGCGTATATGCGGTCGAGAGGAAGATCGGACCGGCCGCAAGGGACGAAACATCACGTTCCTCGGAGCGGCGAAGCGACGACGCCACCTGGCGAGGCAGCGGGAGAACGGACGTGGACGCACCAGCTCCTGGCGGCCATCACGCGAGCGGGACCGAGCGGCCGCTGCCGACGGACATCCTGAGCGCCCTGCACCAGACCGCGGATCGCTCGCCCGATGCGCCTGCCCTGATGGATGTCAGCGGGAGGATGCTCACCTTCGAAGGCCTTCTGGCCAGGGTGGAGACCGTCGCGGCTTCCGTCTCGGGCGTGGCGGGCGGGCAGCGGCGGCCGCGCATCGGCATCGTCCTGCCGAACGGGCTCGACATGGCCGTGACGCTGCTCGGCGTGACCTGCGCAGGCGCGGCGCTGCCGTTCAACCCGACCTATCGATCGGCGGAGTACGAGGCCTATTTCCGCGAGACGCGGCTGGACGCCCTGCTGGTTTCGGCGACCGACGAGGGCGAGGCGGTGGCGACCGCCCGGGCGCTCGCGCTGCCGCTGCTGCGGCTTTCGGCCGACGGCTCGGTCGATGGCGCGGGCGCTTCGTCAGGCGACGTGCCGCAGCCCTCCCCCGACGACGTGGCGCTGGTGCTTCTGACCTCCGGCTCGACGGGCCGGGCCAAGGCGGTTCCGCTGACGCATCGCAACGTCTGCACCTCGGCGGGCGACGTCGCCCGGTCGATGGGCCTGTCGCCTGCCGACCGCTGCCTGGCCATGTGGGAACAGTTCCACGTCGGCGGGCTGGTCGACCTGCTGCTCGCGCCGCTGCTTTCGGGCGGGACGCTGGTCTGCACGCCCGGCTTCGACGCGGCGCGATTCTTCGAGCTGCTGCCCGCCGTCCGTCCGACCTGGTTCCAGGGCGTGCCGGCGACGCTGAACGAGCTCGTCGTGCATGCCCGCCGCAACGGCCTGACGGTGACGCCGCACAGCCTGCGCCTGCTGCGTTCGGTGGCCGCGGCGCTGCCGCCGCAGGTGATGCAGGACATCGAGGACACGTTCGGCGTTCCCGTGCTCCAGACCTTCGGCATGACGGAGGCCGGACCGCTGATCACCTCGACGGCGCTGCCGCCGGCCCTGCGCAAGCCGGGATCGGTCGGACGAAGCTGCGGGCCGCAGGTGCGCATCGTCGGTCCTGCGGGCGAGACGCTGCCGGCGGGCGAAACGGGCGAAGTGGCGGTGCGCGGCGACAACGTCTTTGCCGGCTACGAAAACGACGCCGACGCCAATGCGCAGCAGTTCCGGGCCGGCTGGTTCCACACCGGCGACCTCGGCCATCTCGATGCGGACGGCGACCTGTTCCTGACCGGGCGGATCAAGCAGCTGATCAATCGCGGCGGCGAGAAGGTGAACCCGCAGGAGCTGGACGACGCGCTGATGGCGCACGAGGCCGTGGCACAGGCGGCCTGCTATGCCGTCCCCCACCGGACGCTCGGCGAGGACGTGGCCGCCGCCGTGGTGCTGCGCGACGGGAAGACCGTCACGCCGGAGGCGCTGCGCGCCTTCCTGCGCGGGCGGCTGGCGGCCTTCAAGGTGCCTGCCCGGATCCGTATCGTCGACGACCTGCCGCGCAACATGATCGGCAAGATCGACCGGATGGCGCTGTCGCGGCTGGATGACGAGCCGGCCGGAGAGGCCCCGGCATCACCCGCGGCCGACGCGGCAGAGACGGGAACCGAGGCCACCGTCGCCGCCATCTGGGCGGAGGAACTGGAGCTGCCGTCGGTCGGACCCGACGCGGACTTCTTCGCCATCGGCGGCGATTCGCTGTCGGCGGTGCGAGTCTTCCTCGCCGTGGAGGCCGCGTTCGGCCGCAAGCTGCCGGAGGAGATGCTCGGGCAGATCACGACAGTCCGGGCGATGGCGCGGTCGATCGACGCGATGCAGCCCGACGACCTTCCGCAGCCCGTCCTTGCCGCTGCGCCGGCAGACGGGCTTTCGTCGGCGGACGCCCGCTCGCTCGCCAGCGTCATGGCGCTCGGCTCGATTCCGGTGCTGCGGCCGGGTTCGGCCATGAAGGCCGTGAACATGAAGGGGACGCGGATCCCGCTGTTCTGGTGCTTCAACAGTCCGGCCCGCGAGATGGGAAGCCTGGCGCCGCAGCTCGATGCGGACCAGCCGCTTTTCGGCCTCTATTCCGGCGGGCGGCTGTTTCCGCCGACCGAGGACATGCTGGACCGGCTCGCGCGGCACTATGCGGCCGAAATCCTGTCCCTCGACCCGACCGGCCCGTGCTTTCTCGGCGGAAACTGCCGCGGCGGCTGGATCGCCGAGCGGCTGGAGCGCCTCCTTGCCGCTGCCGGGAAGCCGGTGCTCGGGATGATCATCCTCGAACATGCGACCCCGCGGCTGGCATCGTTCCAAGGGCGGCTGCTGTTCATGTTCGGCAAGCAGAGCCGGCTGCGCGCCTATCGCGCGATCGGCTGGGGGAGGCCGGGGTGGGAGAGCCCCTTCACCGGGCCGGTGGAAGCGATCTGGGTCCATGGCGGCCATGCCGAGTTCTTCCGGCCGGGCAACGTGGAGGCGGTGGCGAACGCGATCGGGACCTTCCTCGACGGCCGGCCGGTGGCGACGGAAGAGCGCCGCGACGGGTTTGCAGATACCGTCCACAGGATCCCCGGCGCGCTCGGCGTCTACCGCACCTTCCACAAGATCCGCGAGGGTGGTCTCTTCCGCCGCAAGGCCAGGGTCAACCCGTTCACCGGCGAGCGCGACACATGAGTGCAGGGCCGGCACGAACGGGATGCGGGTGGCGGTAGACCGATGCGGCGCCTGATCGAAGCCATCTTCCGCGGCCTTGGACCTGGGCTGATGCGGAGTCCGGTGGAGGCCGCCATCGGCCTCCTCGACGGTCGCGCGGGCACCACGGCCGACCGGCTGCGGATCGCGCTGGCCGACAGCCATTTCAACGCGGGCGACTATGCGGCCGCGCGCGCCGCCTTCGCCGGCGTCGGCAACAGCCGCCACGGCGCCAAGGCGCGGCAGATGACGGACTGGATCGACTTCAAGTTCGGCGAGGTGGGGCGCGGCTGGCCGCGCTATCCGGGTGCCGACTTCGATCCGCAGGCCCATGTGCCGGGGGTAGTGCCGGCCGGCGTGCCGATCCGGGTGGAGAACCCGAACCATCCGGCCGCGCTCGTGACCGAGCTCGGGCTTCCGCTCTGGCGCCCCGGCATGCCGACGGACGCGCCGGTGCTGGTCTGGTTCAACTTCAAGGCCAGCCTCGGCGGCGAACTGCTGTGCGCCAAGGTGGTGAAGCGGCTGGAAGAGATACACGGCCTGCCCATGGTCCTGGCCTGCGACGCGCGCCTGGCCGACGTGATGCGGACGAACTTTCCGGACTGCACGGTCATCGACAAGGAGAGCGATCTGGCGAGCCTCCGCGGGCGATGCTCCGCCTTCCTGCCTGCGCGGGACGCGCTGGGGCTCGTCGTGCGGTCGCCGGCCGACTTCGTGCCCATCGCCGCATCGCCGTTCCGGCTTTCCGAATCAAAGCCCCGGATGACCGGCCGGCGCCCGCAGGTGGCGGTCTCATGGAAGACGACCAACCGGACGCAGGGCCGCTACCGCAACATCCCGATCGCAGATCTCGCAGGACTGCTGGCACGCTTCGACGCCGATTTCCATTCCGCCCAGCACGGCGTGACGCCGCAGGAACGCCGGATCCTCGAAGGCGCGCTCGGCGGGCGCATCCATTTCGACACGATCGACACGAAGGCGAGCGTCGGCGCCCTGGCGGCGAGCCTTGCCGCCACGGACGCCGTGGTGACCATCGACAATTCGGTGCTCCACATCGCCGGGGCCTTCGGCATTCCGGCCGCGGGGCTGCTGTCGGTGCCGTCCTACTGGGCCTGGCCGGCGGAAGGGACCGACAGCCGCTGGTATGGCAGCGTGAGTCTGATCCACCAGCAGAGGCCGGGCGAATGGGCGGGCGTGCTGGCCGAACTTTCGGACTCTCTGGACGCCCTTACCCGGGCTGCGCGGTCTGCCCGAGCGCCAGCAGCGCATTGAGCCGCCCGCGGCCTTCCACCACGTAGCCCCTGTCGCGGCAGAGCGCGATCGCCGGCTGGTCGAGGGAACCCTTCCCCGCCTCGATGATGACGTAGCGGGGCCAGCGCGTGCGCGGCGCAGCGGCGAAGAAGGCTTCGAGCGCCGGGAATTCCGCACCCTCGATGTCCATCTTCAGGACGTCGATCCGGTCGAGCCCCGCCTCGTCCAGCGCGTCGACCAGAGGCCGGCCGGCGACCTCGACGGTCGAGCCGCCGCCATGCTCGACGATGCGCCCGGTGCCGAAATTGCCGGCTTCCGCGTCGATGCGGACGGTCTGCGGCACGCCGGTGACCGCCCAGGGGCAGACCTTGATCTCGTCCCCGGCGCCGGATGCGTCGATGTTGAAGCGCAGGCGGCGCAGCATCTCCGGCTGAGGCTCGATGGCCACGGCCCGGAGGGGAAGGCCGGCCGCGGCCGCCGCGCTGCGGGCGTGGAGGGAATAGAGGCCGACATTGGCGCCGACGTCGACGAAATGGAACGCGCCGGACGCCTCGCGGGCCGCCCGGTCGATCAGCCGCCGCTCGGGCACGTCCCAGTGGCGATCGCTGGTGAAGACGCGCTTCTCGCAGAGGTTTCCCGACGGATGGAGCCGCACCGACTGCCCCGAAAAGACCGTCAGGTCGAAAGGCCCGCCCGACCGTCCGCCGGCCAGCCGGTAGCACAGGGAGCGCAGCAGCGCGGAGGCGCGTCCCTGCCCCGTGCGCCGCGCAAGACCCAGGAAGAGCGACGCGGCCGGTGTCGGTTTCAGCGCGCCGAAGGGAGGGGCTGCGGGTGGTGTCGTCATCGGTCGCTCCAGGGCTCGCTCGTGCTTAGCGGGTTCCCGTGCGTCCGGCAAACGAGACCGCGCGGGACCATGCCGGGATCGGGCGGCAGACTCGAAGGCGATCGGCTTCCCCGCCCTGCGGGCGCGAGGGACCGCCTCGTCCCGCCACCGGACGCGCGCCCTGCCCGGCCCGGAATTTTTCACATCCGTGAATGATCCCTGCGCATCCGCGATATCGTTGACTTGCTCCAGTGGCGGTTGGATGGTTGGGAGCGATAGAGCGCGAGGCGGCCCGGGAGGGTGTCGCCGCGGCTCAAGTCGCACAGGACCCGGCGATTGCCGGGTCGATCGGGATAGCCGGAGCCGACGGGCGCCGGGCGGACATGCCGTCGCCGATGGCGAGACGGCGTCGTCGCGCCCGCCGGATCGTCGTGGGGAGAGAGGACCGTCATGGAAAAGCACACAGAGGCGCAGGCCGTCGCAGCAGGCGCGCGGCGCATCGACGTCATCGTCGTGGGCGCAGGCTTCGCGGGCATGTATGCGACATACAGGTTCCGCGAAATGGGCAAGGTGGTGGTCGGCGTGGAGGCCGGCGGCGACGTTGGCGGCGTCTGGTACTGGAACCGCTATCCGGGTGCGCGCTGCGACCTGATGAGCGTCGACTACAGCTATGGATTCTCGCCCGAGATCGAGCAGGAATGGACCTGGAGCGAGCAGTTCGCCGCCCAGCCGGAAATCCTGGCCTATGCGAATTTCGTGGCGGACAGGCTGGACCTGCGCCGGCACTATCTCTTCAACACCCGCGTGACGCGGGCGGCCTGGGACGACGAGGCCAAGCTCTGGCGCGCCACCACCGACGGCGGCGAGGTGCTGGAGGCGCCCTTCTGCATCATGGCGACGGGCCCGCTCTCGGTGCCGAAGGATCCCGACATCGCCGGTATCGACCGCTTCGAGGGTCTGCTGCTGCGGGCGCAGAAGTGGCCGCACGAGCCCGTCGACTTCAAGGGCAAGCGCGTCGGCGTGCTCGGCACCGGCTCGACCGGGGTGCAGATCATCCAGACGCTGGGCAGCCAGGCCGGCGAACTCTTCGTCTTCCAGCGCACGCCGAGCTTCACCCTGCCGATGCGCAACCACGTGCTGGAGCCCGACTACGTGGCCGAGATGAAGCGCCATTATCGCGCCATGCGCGAGGCAATGCGCAACAATCCGACCGGCGGCACGCGCCCGGCCACCTCGCGGCCCTTCTTCAGCCTGCCGCCGACCCAGCGCCGCCAGGTGATGGAGCAGGCCTGGATCAATGGCGGCCACACCTTCCTCGGCTCCTTCGCCGACCTCCTGTCCAACCAGGAAGCCAACGACCAGGTGGCCGACTTCGTGCGCGAGAAGATCGGCGAGATCGTCAAGGACCCGAAGACGGCCGAAGCGCTGAAGCCGAAGGGCTACCCGATCTTCGCCCGCCGGCCCTGCCTCGACACCGAGTATTACGAGACCTACAACCGGCCGAACGTCCACCTGGTCGACGTGGCGTCCGATCCGATCGTCGAGATCACGCCGAAGGGCATCCGCACCCAGTCGGGCGAGACCGAGCTCGACGTCCTGATCTTCGCCACCGGCTACGACGCGCTGACCGGCGCGCTGCTGGCCTTCGACGTGGTGGGCCGCGACGGCCGGACGCTGAAGGACAAGTGGGCGGGCGGGCCGCGCTCCTATCTCGGCATCATGCTCGAAGGCTTCCCGAACCTGTTCGCGCCGAACGGCCCGAACGGCCCGGCGGCGCTGGCCAACCTGATCACCATCGCCGAGCACGACGTCGACTGGATCGCCGAGCTGATCGCCTACATGGACGCCAATGGCCTGCGGTCCGTCGAGCCGTCGGCGCGCGTGGAGGATGCCTGGATGGACCTCGTCGCGATGCTGGCCGAGAAGTCGCTGATCCGCAAGGCGAACACCTGGTGGGTCGGCGCCAACGTGAAGGGCAAGCCGCAGGGGCTGACGATGTTCATCGGCGGCTTCCACAAGTACCGCGAGCACTGCGCCGCGGCCGCGCGGGACCGGGCGGAGAATCTGGTGTTCGACCGCGCAAGGGAGAGCGCCGCCGCCTGACGGGCCGCGACGCCGCGCCCGTCGCGCTCGTCGCGGACGGGCGCAGGAGAGGCGAAGGCACTGCCAGCGGCGGAAACGAGGCGTGTCGCGATCTTCCGGATCGCTCCGCACGCCTTAGCTGCTCGTCTCCCGAACCCGGTACCCGCTTTCGGGAGACCTGCTTCAGGCCGCCGATGCCTTCTGCCGCGCGGCGTTGCGGTCTGCCAGCTTCGCGAGCGCGCCCAGGCTGGCGATGTGCTGGAAGATCGGCTTCAGGAAGCGCTTCTCGTGCAGGAGCTTGACGTCGTCGGCGCCGAGGCGGTCGACGGCGGCTTCGTCGATCGTGAACAGGCCGTGCACGACCATGTTGCCGCGATCGGGCGTCTGCGCGTTCAGCGTCACGGACGAGAACAGGCCGAGCTTCTGGAGGGTGGCGCAGAATTCGTCGGTGCGGTCGGCCGCGCGCTTGTAGTTGGCGCAGAGGTCGCGCGCCTGCTTCACCAGCGGTCCCGACTCGCCGGCGTCGGAGAAGAGGCGTTCGCCGTCCTTGCGGCCGAGCCCGTCATCGGCCTCGTCGACGCACAGCAGCGGTTCGCGGCCCTTCACGTCGCCGACGATGAAGGGGTAGCGGCGTAGATAGGCGGGGACGTAGCGTCCGGCCCAGCTGTCGTCGGCCTCGAGGAACAGGTTGCTGCCGGGTTCGAGACCGAGCACGAACACCGCGGCGGGCTGACCGGCGCCCGGCAGGAAGGCGATGGGCAGATGCGCCATCGCCGCACCGAACTCGTCCACCACCGCCGGCACGAAGTTGGCCCCGCGCGCGAAGGGGAACACGTTGGCCTTGCGCGCCATGCGCAGGTCGCGGTGTCTGACGTGGTCCAGCGGGACGACCTTCTTGTAGAAAAGCGGGTTCTTCATGGCCTCGGCATCTTTGTCGGCATTTCGATCGGCGCACGGTAGAGCAAAGCGTGGCCGCCGAACAACGGAATTATCGCTCTGTCCAAAGCCCGTTCTGCCGCAGCGTCGCAGCGACATTCGATCAGGACTGCGGCCGGACGACCTGCCTCAGCGCGGCCGCCCGACGTCGCGCGGGGAAATCCCGTATTTTCGCCGGAACATGGTCGAGAAATGGGCGGAGCTGTTGAAGCCGTGATCGAAGGCGACCGAGGTGACCGAGCGCGCGTCGCCCTTGGCCAGCCGGTCGTAGGCGAGTTGCAGCCGGCGGTTCCAGATCCACTCGGACGCCGACATCTCGCAGGGCTCGAACAGGAGATGGAGATAGCGCAGCGACATGCCGTTCGCGCCGGCTATCTTCTCCAGCGACAGGTCCGGTTCGCCGATATGGGCCTCGATCCACTGCTGGACGGATGCCAGACGGGCCTTCTTCACCGAACCTTCGGCCGCGGGCACGTCGCCTTCGGACGACAGGAGGGTGAAGGCCAGCATGTCCATCAGCTGGTTGCCGAGACCGGCGCGGATGGGTTCGGCGAGCTTCGACCCTTCGGTGGCGAGCGTCGCGCAGAATTCGGTGGCGATGCGGCCGAGCCCCTGCGTGGTGTTGATCGAGGCCGAGAGCGGGATCCGCTCGCGCGGGAACCGCTGGGCGAAGGCATCGCGCGGGATTTCCAGGTAGAAGGACCTGACCTCGCCATGGCACTGGAGTTCGTATTGCTCGGTGGCGCAGAAGAGCGCGCCGCGCGCCGCATTCGAGCGGTGCGTGGCGCCATGCTGCAGCACGCTCAGATTGCCGCGGTGGATGAGCTGCAGGTAGTAGCAGTCCTTGTCGAGCCGCGAGATGTGCTGCCGGTTGCGCTGGATGCGCTGTTGCGACAGCAGGATGTCGGTCATGGCAACCTCGCCGAACTTCGCCTCGCGGATGAAGCCGCGATAGCGCTCGGGATCCGTCGCGGCGACGTCGACATGGACGTAGACGTCGCAGATGGCGTCGCGCCAGGCCGCATAGCGGCGCGCGGGTTCGTGATCGTCCGTCGAAAAGACGAGGTCCACGGTTTCCCCTCCCGAGCCGTGCGCCGACGATCCGCCCGACAATTCCTCCCGTCCGACCGAGCCGGCCATCAGGAAGCGTAGTCCTGCGGATCGACCGCGTCCAGCGGTCCGGGCGCGCAGTGCATCCTCAGGCAAGATTTATGCGCGGTCATGAAAGAACGGCGGCGGCCCGGTCGCTAGCTTTGCCGGCGTCGGTCGGTTCGTTCCGCCGACGGCATCTGCGGGAGGGCGGACATGCATTCATTCGGGCGGCTCAGCCAGGAGCAGATCGTCTTTGCCCTGGCGGTGCTGATGTGCCTCGTCTTCGCGCTGAGCCTGCCGGGCTTCCTGACGACCAGCAACATCCTGAACCTGGTGCGCAGCGTCTCGATCCTCGGGATTCTCGGCGTGGCGATGGGGCTCGTCGTCATCGGCCGCGGCATCGACCTGTCGCTGGTGGCGCTGATGGCGGTATCCGTCGCCTGGACCCTCCACCTCGCCGCGAGCGGCATTCCGCTCCCCTTGGCCCTGACGCTCGGACTCGCCTTCAGCCTCGCCGTCGGCGCCTTCAGCGGCTGGCTGGTGGCCTATGTTGAGATTCCCGCGATCTTCGCGACGCTGGCCATGGGAACCCTGATCTACGGTTTCGGCCGCTACTTCCTGTTCGGCCTCGACGTCGTCTACATATCGGACGCCGCGCGGCCGCTGCTCTGGCTGGGCCAGGGCACGATCCAGGGCGTGCCGGTGCCGATCTTCCTCTTCGCCGCGGTCTGTCTCGGCGGCTGGCTGTTCCTGCGCTACAGCAGGACCGGCCGCTATCTGCGCGCCGTCGGCGACAATCTGCTGGCCGCACGCATCACCGGCGTTCCGACGCGGCCGGTCGTCGTGCTGCAATACGTGATCTCGTCGCTGATCGGCTACATGGCCGGGATCGTGACGGCGGCCTCCGTCGCCAGCATGAACACCCGCGTCGCCATCTCGACCTATGTCTACGACGTGATCCTGGTGGTCGTGCTCGGCGGCATCGGCCTGTCGGGCGGCCGGGGCGGCATCCGCAACGTCATCGTCGGCACGCTTCTGATCGGCGTGCTGCTCAACGGCATGACGATCCTCGACATCCAGTACACGGTCCAGAACGTCATCAAGGGCGTCATCCTTCTCACCGCCATCGTGATCGACACGATCATCAACCCCCGCGACGAGCAGACCGCTCAGCAAGGGGACATCTAGGCTCGTTCTCATCGGGAGGAAAAAACATGAGACTGCTGAAGACCTGCATGCTCGCCGCGACGCTCGCCCTGACCGCCGGCTCCGCGATCGCCCAAGGCATCGACGACCCCACGCGGGCGCCCTACTACGACTCCTTCAAGGGCAAGCGCATCGCCTACGTGCCCGTGGCCATGGGCTTCGACCTGACCGAAGGCTGGGCCGCCGGCCTGAAGGAAGCCTTCGAGCCGCTGGGGGTGACCTTCGACATCCGTGATCCGAACTGGAGCACGGATGCCGGCGCCGCGGCGATCACCTCGCTGATCTCCGAGAAGCCCGACGTGATCGTGGTCCACAACCCCGACGTCCAGTCCTATGCGCGCCTGCTGCGCAAGGCCGAGGAGGCCGGCATCTACGTGGTGCAGGTCAACATGCGCTCGAGCTATTCCACCGACGCCTTCATCGGCGCCGACTATGTCGGCATGGGCGAGCGGATCGGCGAGCGGCTGGTGGAGAAGTGCTCGCCGGCGAACGGCGGCAGCGGCAAGGTGGCGATCACGCAGGGCGTGCTGACGGCGGCCGCCAGCGTCTACCAGATGCAGGGCATCAACAACGTGCTGTCGAAGCATCCCGAGGTCCAGCTGGTCTCCAACCAGGCGGCCGACTGGGACGCGACCAAGGCGAAGAACATCGCCGCGACGGTGATCCAGCAGCATCCCGACCTCTGCGCCATCACCGGCTTCTGGGACGTGATGGACGTCGGCACCGCCGCGGCGATCAAGGAATCGGGCAAGGACGTCTACCTGCTGACGCAGGGCGGCGGCAACCGGATGGCCTGCGACGGCCTGGCCAACGGCACCTATTCGGAGGTCGTGGTCTATTTCGTTCCGGGCCAGGCGCGCGACATGGCCACGATGATCAAGCACCTGCTGCAGCTCAAGCAGCCGGCCGGCACCACCAAGACCACGCTGTTCACGCCGCTCACCTTCCTGACGAAGGACAACATGACGGCGGCCTCCTGCTGGGATCTCCCCGCCAAGGGCTGATCCGGCCCGGTCGACAAGGGCGGCAAAGGCCGCCTCACGGGCGGCGTCCGCCGCCCGTGTCCTGCTTTCCCTGCGAGAACGAACATGGCCGCATCCGACACGATCGCACGCTGGCGCTACCGGCTCGTGCCCGACCACCTGGTCGGCGAGATCCTCACCAAGCGCTGGGTCGACAACGCGATCCCCGTCGCCATCCTGCTGATCGTCGTCGGCGTGTTCGGGTCGCTGATCCCCGACTTCTTCGGTTCGGCGAGCATTTCCAACCTGTCGCGGCAATGGGGCGAGTTCAGCCTAATCGTGCTCGCGCTGACCATCGTCATGGTGGCGGGCGGGATCGACCTCAGCGTGGGCTCGGTGTTCGCGCTGGGCAACATCGTGGCGCTGGCCCTGCTCAGCGTCGCCGGATGGCCGGTGCCCGCGGTGATCGCCGCCACCCTCGCCTGCGGTGCGGCCGTCGGGCTCGTCAACGGGCTGCTCGTCGGCTATCTGCGCCTGCGGGCCTTCCTGACGACCCTGGCGACGCTGATCATCGTGCGCGCCGTCGTCGACATGCTGCTCCTGAAGTATTCCGTCGCGATCGCCGCGGTCTTTCCCGAGTCCGACGCCTGGTATTATCTCGGGGAAGGCGACGTGCTGGGCGTGCCCTTCAGCGTCGTCGTCGCGGTAACGCTCGCTATCGTCCTCCACCTGTTCCTCAGCCGGAGCCGCGCGGGCTGGCACGTGCTCGCCGTCGGCGGCTCGCGCCGGTCGGCGCACAATGTCGGCATCCCGGTGCGCCGGGTGATCTGCACGACCTACGTCGTGTCGGGGACGCTGGCGGCACTCGCCGGCGCGCTGTTCGCCTCGCGGCTCGGCGGCGCGGGCGCCGACACCGGCATCGGCCTCGAGATCGCCGCGCTGACGGCCGCCGTGCTCGGCGGCAACAGCCTCGGCGGCGGCCGCGGCTCGGCGGCGAAGGCGGTGATCGGGTCGGTCATCGTGATGATCATGGTCAACAGCCTGGTGCGGCTCGGCGTGACCAGCGGCGCCAATTCGCTGCTGCTCGGCGCCGTGCTGCTCCTCGCCGTCGCCATCGACGTCCGCTGGCTGAAGAACCGGCACAAGTTCCTGTCGAAGGTCTACGTGTCGCCGACCTATTCGGAACTGCCTCCGGCGCCCGCGACATCCGGCGCGTCGGCCTATGCCCTGAACGACCGGCTGCGCCCCGTCGAGGCGATCGGCCTCGACCGGATCGACGGGCCGGAGGACGTGATCCTCGACGGCGACGACAACATCTATGTCGGCAACCGCACCGGCGACATCGTCCGCTTCCTGGCGCCCGACTACACGCAGCAGGAGGTGTTCGCGCATACCGGCGGACGGCCGCTCGGCATGGCCTTCGCGAAGGACGGCGCCCTGCTGGTCTGCATCGGCGGCATGGGCCTCTACCGGATCGGCATGGACCGGACCGTCGAGAAGCTGACCGACGAGACCAACCGCTCCTGGTTCTCGATCATCGACGATTCGCGCCTGAGGCTCGCCGACGATCTCGACATCGCGCCAGACGGCCGCGTCTTCTTCAGCGAGGCGACCGTGCGCTACGAGATGCACGAATGGCCGGTCGACTGCCTGGAATCGCGCGGCAACGGCCGCATCATCTGCTACGACCCCAGGACCGGCTCGACGCGGACCGTGCTGAAGAACCTGGTCTTTCCGAACGGCATCTGCATGACGCACGACGGACAGTCCTTCCTGTTCGCCGAGACCTGGGCCTGCCGCGTCAGCCGCTACTGGTTCGACGGACCGAAGAAGGGCACCGTGGAAACGGTGATCCCGGACCTGCCCGGCTATCCCGACAACATCAACCGCGCCTCCGACGGCAGCTACTGGCTGGCGCTGGTCGGCATCCGCACGCCGTCGCTCGACCTGGCGCTGAAGATGCCGGGCTTCCGCAAGCGCATGGCGCGCCGCATCGCGCCGGACGAATGGATGTACCCCAACATCAACACCGGCTGCGTCGTCCGCTTCGACGAGACCGGCCGGATCATCGAGACGCTGTGGGATTTCGGCGGCGAGAACCATCCGATGATCACGTCGATGCGCGAGCACAAGGGGCATCTCTACATCGGCGGCATCCTCAACAACCGCGTCGGGCGGCTGAAGCTCGACGGCATGGACCCGGCATGGACGGGACAGTCCTCCTACTGGAGCCAGTCATGATCGGCCTCCTCTCCCGCACCTTCGACAATCTGCTCGGTCGCGGCGAGGCCGCCGTCACCGTGCCGCCGCTCGACGGCGCGCTGCGGCCGAACCGCCTGCTCGACCAGGCGCCATCGCGCGTGCCCCTGCCAGGCGTCGACTGCCTGGCCGTGCAGAACGGCGCGCTCGTCGCCGCCGCCGGAAGCGGCGTCCATGCGCCGCTGCCGGACGGACGCTGGATGGTGCGCAAGACCTATGGCTCGACGGTCGTCTGCCTCGCCGCCGTGGGTGCCGACGGCCTCGCCGTGGCGCTCGACAGCGGCTACGTGCTGATCGAGGGCGGCCCCTTCGACGGGCGGCGCTACCGGGCCGATCCGGCCGTCCGCTGCATCACCGCGATCGCGGCGACCGAGGGCGCGCTCTACCTCGCCAACGGCTCGGCGACCAACGGCGCGGACGAGTGGCAGCGCGACCTCTTGGAGCAGAACGCGTCGGGCAGCCTCTGGCGCATCGACCTCGACAGCGGCGCCGCGACGCGCATCGCCAACGGCCTCGCCTGGCCCGCCGGCATCGCGCCGGACCCTTCCGGCATCGTGGTGTCGGAGGCCTGGCGGCATCGTCTCGTCCGCCTCGACCCGAAGGGACGGGCCGACCGGGTGGTGCTTGCCGACCTGCCGGGATATCCCGGACGCCTGTCGCCGGCCGCCGACGGATGGTGGCTCTCGCTGTTTGCGCCCCGCAGCCAGCTGGTCGAGTTCGTGCTGCGCGAACCCGCCTATCGGCGGCGGATGATGGCGGAGGTGCCGCAGCCCTTCTGGGTCGCGCCCAAGCTCAGGTCCGGCAGCAGCTATTACGAGCCGCTGCAGGGCGGCGGCGTGAAGCATCTGGGGCTTCTGAAGCCATGGGCTCCGACGATGTCGTTCGGCCTCTGCGCCCGGCTCGATGCGTCTTTCCAGCCGCGCGTCAGCCTGCAGAGCCGCGCGGACGGCGCCGCCCACGGCGTCACCAGCGTGATCGAGCATGGCGGCGAGGTCATCGTTGCGGCGCGCGGCGACGGCGTCGTCGTGCGGATGCCGCTCGCGGACGCGAAGGGAGATGCGGCGTGAACCCGATCGTCGAAGTCCGCAACGGCACGAAGGAATATCGCGGCGTCCCCGCGGTGCGAAACGTGTCCTTCACGCTCGAACGCGGCGAGGTGCATGCGCTGCTCGGCGAAAACGGCGCCGGCAAGTCGACGCTGACCAAGATGATCGCCGGCGTCGTGCAGCCGACCTCCGGCGAGATCTGGATCGACGGCGCGAAAGCCGACATCGGATCGCCTTCCGAAGCCCTGAAGCGCGGGATCGCGATGGTCTACCAGGAGACCAGCCTCGTCCCCTCGCTCACCGTGGCGCAGAACATCTACATGACCGACGCGCAGCGCTTCCACCGCCTGCGCGGCATCTACATCGCCGGCCAGCAGTTCCTGCAGTCGCTGAACTTCCACGTCGATCCGACCGCGATGGTGTCGGCGCTGGGCGCCGGCCAGAAGCAGATGGTCGAGATCGCGCGCGCCGTGCACCACAATGCGCAGGTGATCATCTTCGACGAACCGACGGCGACGCTGACGCCGGAGGAGAAGCACCAGTTCTTCTCGCTGGTCGCCCGGCTGAAGCAGCGCGGCGTGTCGATCATCTTCATCAGCCACGCGCTGGAAGAGGCGCTGGCGATCGCCGACCGGATCACCATCATGCGCGACGGCGAGCACGTCGTCACCGACGCGGTCTCCGCCTTCGATCGCGAGAAGATCGTGCGGGCGATGGTGGGACGCACTCTGAGCAGCGAGATCTACGGCTCGACGGAAGGCCGCCGCATCCGTCCGGCGGGCGAGAAGGTGCTCAGCGTGCAGAACCTGTCGATGGGCAGCGTCGTGCGCAACACGTCCTTCTCCCTCTTCGCCGGCCAGATCACCGGCGTCTTCGGGCTCATCGGCTCGGGCCGCACCGAGACGGCGAAGGTGGTCTCGGGCGTGCTCAAGCGCGACCTGTTCCACGGCGGCCAGGTGCGGCTCGACGGCCGCCCGGTGCGCTACCGGGTGCCGCGGCCGGCGGTGCGCGACGGCATCCTCTACGTCACCGAGGACCGCAAGCTCGAAGGCTTCTTCGAGACCATGTCGATCGCCGAGAACATCCATCTCGGCGCGCTGGCCGGCGGGCGGACCAAATCGGCGACCGTGTCGATGAGCGAGATGCGTGCGGTGGCGCAGGAGTGGATCGCGGCGCTGAACGTCAAGGCGATCAATGCCGATGCGAAGGTGATCGAACTGTCGGGCGGCAACCAGCAGAAGGTGGTCGTCGCCAAGGCGCTGGTGCAGAAGCCGCGGCTGGTGATCTTCGACGAACCGACGCGCGGCGTCGACGTCGGCGCCATCGCCGAGATCCACCAGCTGATCAACCGGCTCGCCGACGACGGCATCGCGGTGATGGTGATCTCGTCCTACCTGCCGGAAATCCTGCAGCTTTCCGACCGCATCCTGGTCTGCCGGCAGGGCCGCATCGTCGAGGAGTTCGACGGGCACCGCACCGACGAGGAAACGATCATGTATGCCGCGGTGCACTGATGGCGCGGGTGCTGAAGACGACGCGGCCCGTCCGCGAGGTCCGCACCATCGCGGACATCGAGGCGATCGAGGCCCTGCCCTATGACGATCTGGTGACGGCGCACAACCTCTACGACCTGTTCCTGGCGACCGCCGACCATGCCGGCACGCGCAAGGCGCTGACCGTGCTGCGCTCCCCGGATCCGGCCGATGTCGGGGTCTCGCTGACGCACCGCGACCTGCTCGGCGCGGTGACGCGCGCGGCCAACCTGTTCCGCGCGCTCGGGATCGCGCCGGGGCACGGCGTGGCGGCCTTCCTGTCGCCGACGGTGCCGGAGCTGTTTCCGCTGCTGTTCGGGGCGCAGGTGGCGGGCGTGGCGAGCACGCTCAACCATCTGCTCAGCCGCGAGGCGATCGTCGACCTGCTCGCGGCGGAGAAGGCGACCCTGCTCGTCGTGCCGGCGCGAGAGTTCGACGCGGCCTGCTTCGGCAAGGCGCAGGGCATTCTCGCCGCGGTGCCGACGCTGCAGCGCGTGCTGGTGATCGGCGGCTCGGGAGAGTTGCCGCAGGGATGGGAGCGGCTCGACGATGCGCTGGCCGCGCAGCGGGCCGACGCGCTCGACTTCGCGCCAACGGAGGATCGCGACGCAGTCTGCGCGCTGTTCCACACCGGCGGCACCACCGGCCGGCCCAAGCTCGTGCAGCTGACGCATGGCAACCAGATCCATGCCGCCTTCGGCTTCGCGCAGGTGTTCGGCTATGACGAGCGCGACGTCGTCATCAACGGCTTCCCGCTGTTCCATGTCGGCGGCACGATGACGGTCGGCCTGTCGGTGCTGGCGGCCGGCGGCCACGTGGTGGTGCCCTCGCCGCACGGGCTGCGCCCGCCGCAGGTGATCGAGCGCTACTGGAGCCTGGTCGAGGCCTTCGGCGCGACCGTCGTCGGCGGGGTTCCGACCTCGATCGCGGCGATCACCAACGGCTGGCGCGCGGGAACCGACGTGTCGGCCGTGCGCATGGCCGTGACCGGCGGTGCGGTGCTGCCGGCAGCCGTGGGCAGCCGCTTTGAGGCCACGACCGGCATCCGCCTCTACGAGACCTACGGCATGACCGAGACGGCCGCCGCCATCGCCTTCAATCCCGGGCGGGGGACGCCGGTGGCGGGCAGCGTCGGCTTCCGCGCGCCGTACTCGCAGGTCCGGGTGGTGCGCTTCGGCGCTGGCGAGGCGCCATGCGCCCCGGACGAGACCGGGCTGGTGCAGGTGCGCGGCCGCCAGGTCTTTCCAGGCTATGTCGATCCCGCCCACGACCGCGGCACGCTGGCCGCCGACGGCTGGCTGACGACCGGCGACGTCGGCCACCTGACCGCCGACGGCCGGCTGGTGCTGACCGGCCGCGAGAAGGACCTGATCGTGCGCGGCGGCCACAACATCGACCCGGCGGCGATCGAGGACGTCGCCAACCGCTTCCCCGGCGTGCAGATCAGTGCCGCGGTGGGCATGCCCGACCAGCACGCCGGCGAGGTGCCCGCGCTGTTCGTCGTGCCGCAGCCCGGCACGGCGATCGACCTCGAGGCTCTGCAGCGGCATCTGGGCGAGCACATCCACGAGCCGCCGGCGCGGCCGCGCACCGTGCTGACCCTCGACGCGCTGCCGGTGACGGCGGTCGGCAAGATCTTCAAGCCGGCGCTGCGCGACCTGGCGATCCGCGAAAAGGTGCGGATCGAGGTCGAGCGCGCCTGCGGTCCGGGCGCCGTCGCATCGGTCGAGGTGGCGTCGGACGCGCAGATGCGCATCCGCGTCGACATCGCGCTGAACGGGGCCGCGCCGGCGCAGGTCGCGGCGCTCGAGGCCGCCCTCGCCCCGCTGCCGCAGACCTATGTCGTGCGGGCGATGCCGGCCGAAGCAGCGGACGAACCCGTGCTCCTGTCCTTCGAGGCGGGCATCGCCACCCTGACCCTGAACCGGCCCGAAACCCTCAACGCGGCCTCCGCGGCGATGATGCAGTCGCTGGAGCGCCGGCTGCGCGCCGTCGCGGCGCTGCCCGGCCTGCGCGCGGTGATCCTGACCGGGAGCGGCCGCGCCTTCTGCGCCGGCGGCGACCTGATCGAGTTCGAGGCGCTGCGCGCCTCCGGCGGCACGGCGCTGATCGATACGCTCGCCTACAATCTGTCCGTCATCCAGATGATCGAGGACCTGCCCGTCCCGGTGATCGGCGCGGCGAACGGGACGACGGTGGCCGGCGGGCTGGAACTGCTGCTCGCCTGCGACATGATCCTTGCCGCCGACGGCGCACGGATGGGCGACGGCCATGCGAAATACGGCGTGGTGCCGGCCGGCGGCGCCACCGTGCGGCTGACGGAGCGCATCGGTCGCGGCCGCGCCGCCCGGCTGTTCTATACCGCCGCGCTGGTCGACGCGCAGACCATGGCCGAATGGGGCCTCGTCGACGAGGTGCTGCCGCAGGACCGCCTGATGATCCGCGCCGTCGAGATCGCCCGCGAGATCTGCGCGGCGAGCCCCGAAGTCGTACGGCACGTCAAGGCGCTGACGCGCCCCTCTGCGGACGACGGGCGCCAGGCCCGCCTGCGCGCCGAGATCGACCGCTTCCGGCGGCACCTGGAGGGCGCCGATCTCGCCGAGGGTCTCGCCGCCTTCCGCGCCAAGCGACGGCCCGTGTTCGGGGACGGCCGGTAGGCAGGACGGGATACGCGTGCGGCGCGCGGGGTGCGTCCTGCCGCTCCGCCCGCGGGGTCGCCCGCTGCGGCAATGGCCGGCACGACCAAGGGCGCGCGGGCCGATGTCGGTTTTCCCGTGCGGCCGGCCCGCGCGACGGGCCTTCGCCGGCGATGGACGCAGCGCGACGGGTTCCCTACGATGAACGGCGAGGATCGGCCCGCCCCCGGCCGGAGAGTCGTCGCGCCCGGCATCGAGAATGGCGAACGAACGGACATGAAGATCGACGTGATCGTGGAGAGTGCGCGGGACCTCCGGCCCATGCACCACATGGCCTTCCTGATGGCATTCTGGCGTGAGGGCGGACATGCGGTGCGCGTGGTGCAGGCGCTCGCCGACGAGGCTCCCGGCGACGTCGGCATCCTCCACATCGACCTGACGCGCATCCGGCAGTCCACGCTCGACTGGGCGCGGCGCTATCCCTCCCTCGTGAACGGCGGCCTGCAGGACATCTCGAAGCGGAAGATCAGCCACAATCTGGTGACCGCCGACGATCCCTACGCCGGCCCGGTCATCGTCAAGACCGATCTCAACCGCGGCGGAAAGCCCGAGATGCGACGGGACCGGCTCTGGTTCCTGAAGCAGCCGCTGGGCCTGCTGCGGCGGGAATTCGCGCGTCGCGGCCTGTGGCGGTCGGTCCGCGAACTGCCGCCCAACGACTATCCCGTCCTGCCGGCCAAGGAACTGGTTCCGGCATGGGTCTGGAAGGATCGATCTCTCGTCGTGGAGAAGTTCCTGCCCGAGCGGGCGGGCGACCTCTTCGCGAGCCGGATCTGGGTGTTCCTCGGCGACCAGGGCTATGGTCGCCTCGAACTCAGCGAAAGCCCGACGGGACGCGGGACGCGAGCGGTGGAGCGCCGGCACGACCCCGAGGTTCCCGTCGAGGTCCGGGCGTTCCGGGAGCGCCATCGGATGGACTTCGGAAAGATCGACTGGGCCTATTCGCAGGACGGACCGGTCGTCTTCGATGCCAACCGCACCCCCTCGCGCGTGTCTATCCCGGTCGGCGAAGACCGCGACGTGATGCAACGGCTCTCGACGGGCATCGCGAGCTTTTCGGCCGGCAACGGAGGCGCCTGAAGCGCGTCGCGACCCTTCGGATCCGCTCCGCAGGCTTCACCTCTTCGACCTCGCGCACGGGCAGTCGCCCGAACCGGTGCCCGGTTTCGGGACCCCTGCCCTAGTCCTCGAGAGACCGCCCGACCAGGAAGCGCGATCGCGACGGCTCGGTCGCTTCCAGCCATGCCCGGGCATGGTGCCCCAGCAGTTCCACGAACCTGCGGCGCGCCCGGGGGCCGACGGCCAGCTGCTGCGAAGGCTGCAGACCGGGAGGCACGTTCGCCTCGAGAACGACGTGGCCCTTCTCGGTGAGGGCTATGTCCCAGCCGATGCAGATCACCGTCGGCAGCAGGGCGTGTGCCCGCGCAGCCAGGGCCTTGGAGGTTTCGAGACCGGGAACCACCTCGCCCGTGATCGCCGCACCGGTCGCGGGATGGGAGACGATGCCTTGCGGCCGGCGCGCGAAGTCTCCCTTGTGGCCGACGCCGAAGCGCCCCGTCTCGATGTCGATGGCGAAGAGACAGCCGCCGGCATGGTAGTTGTCGACGACGCCCGCCGCGTCGGTGGCCGTCCGGAACTGGCAGATGACCACTTCCGGCACGCGATGCTCGTCGAGCACGGTGACGATGCGGAAACTGGACAGTGCGAAGGGCGCGAAAGGACGCACGGACGCATGGTTCGTGAGGACCTCCTGAAGCATGGCGCCCCGTGGCCCCGCTTCCCGCGACAGGCGCTGCCGCAGAGCCTCCTCCCGCAGCGATTCCGCGCCACGGGTCCATGTGCCGGACGGACCATGCCGCCAGATCGAAATGCCGTTTCCCTGCATGCCGCCGGTCGGCTTGAACAGGACGTCGCGCCGCGGGAGGTCGACCGGCCGTCCTTCCCCGTCGAGAAGCGTACCATTGCGGACGATCGCGAGGATTTCGGGAGTGGGAACGCCGCCTTCGGTCAGCCGGGCGGCAAGGCGCAGCTTGTCGTTCGCCAGCCGCACCTCCTCCTTCGCCGACAGCGCCAGCACGGGCGTCGCGTAGAGCTGGTAGGGGAACAGCTCGAAGAACGTGGCCGACCCGGCGTGCCGCGCCATGTCGCAGCCGTAATAGTCGCGCGGCATCAGCGCGTTGCCGGTCGCCGCCCTGACCAGGTCGATCACCTGCTGCGCATGGCTGCGGCCCATGTTGCGCTTCCAGGTGCCGCCGTTGCGCCAGACGTGGCGGACGAGATCGGGGACGAAACGCAGCGCCCACCCGCCGATGCGCAGGACGACCGGAAGGCGGCGGAGTCCGGGCCTCGCGCGCCAGACGGCCGCGGCGCGCGCCGCCCTGAGCCAGTTCAGCGGGGTGGACGGCCGATGGCGAAAGGAAACGAAGAGGTCGATGGGCGCGGGCGTGGTGACCCGCGCCATCGAAGGCTCCACCGCCTGAACGACCGGCCCGGCATGCGCGTCGCGGCGGGAAGAGGGTGATGTCGAAGCGGCGTCCACCGGCGTCAGCTCTTCCCGCTCTTCAGGGCCTGCACCAGGCGCCTGCGCTGATGTTCCCGGCGGGGATGCTCCGATCCGGGGAGACCCGAGAGACCGCAACTGATGCAGCCCGACGTGCGGCCGCATTCCGGGATCCGGCAGTTCACGTCCTGCAGGAAGGCCAGATAGGCCCGCTCGAGATGGATGTTCTGGGAGCTCTTCAGAAGAATGATCTCGCCCGGCAGCGCGGAGGTCTTCAGGAAGTCGGCGACCTCGTGGACCTCCGGCAGTCTGACGATCCGGTGGCTCTCCTCCAGTTCGGGGACCCGCGCCTTGTGAGACGTCGGACCCGTCAGAACGATCCGGTCGGCCACGGTCGCCGCATGCCGGACCGCGGCGGAGTAGACCTTCCTCGGATTGCCGCCATAGTCGGAAACGTGACCGAGGACGACCGTCTTGCGGGGCGCCGTCTCCGTCTTCAGCATGTCCATCGGCAGCGTGACCGAATGCGCGGGGCTCTTGCACGTGTCGACGAGGAAGACCGGCCCGTCCGGGATCCGCACGATGCCGCAGCGGTTGCCGTAGCCTTCGAAACCCGCCAGGGCCTTGCGGATGGTGGGGGGCGCGATCCCCAGTTCGAGGGCGCAGGCGACGGCGGCCAGAACCGGCAGGTAGAAGTGCCGGCCATAGAGCTGAAGCGCGAGTTCGACGGTCTGTCCCTTGCCGTCGATGCGCATCCGCAGGCCCGTTCCGAGGCCGCTGACGATCTCGCTCGCGACGTAGTCCGCGCCTGCCGAAAGCCCGAAGGTGACGACCCGGGCGGAGGTGCGACCTGTCATCGACATCACGAGCGGGTCGTCGAAGTTGAGGACGGCGAGCCCCGACGGGCCGAGCGCCTCGACGAGATGGCCCTTCTCCCGACAGACCCCTTCGGGGGTCCGGAAGGTCTTGTGGTGCTCCAGAGCGACCATCGTCACCACCGCGACGTCCGGGCCGATGAGTTTCGCCGTCTTCTCGATCTTCGGCGTATCCCCTGCCGAGACTTCGATGACCGCGTACTGCGTGTCGCGAGGGGCCTTGCGGAGCGTGCGGGCGACGGAACTGATGTGATTCTCGAGCCGGTTGAACGCGACCCGATGGTCCTCCGCGAGAATCCCGCTCAGGAGGGCCGTCGTGGTCGACTTGCCGGAGCTTCCGGTGATGCCGATCACCGTCATGCCGCGCATGGAGCGGCGGCGCGCCGAGGCATAGGCGAGCTTCAGCGGAAAGACGTAGGTCTCCCGCATCTGCCGCAGGGCCGCCCGGAGGCTCGTCCGCCCGCGCGAGAGAAACGTCATCGGCCGGAATCCTCGCCCTTCTGGAGACCGTAAGGTGTCCAGCTTCTGCCCAGAAACCTGTTCTCCGTCCGTATCCGAAGATTGGCCGCCATTCCAGCGGAGGACTTGTAGCTGCGCGGGTGATCGAGGTGGATCAGGGTGGCGGCGTAGCGGATGCTCCGGCCCCTCACGCCCACGCGCTCCAGCCGCTCGCCCAGATCCCGGTCCAGTCCGCCGTAGACCATCCGCTCGTCGAATCCGTTCACCCGCACGACATCGGACCGCCAGGCTGAGGCATTGTTGCCGTTGAAGGTCGGCTGCGTCGGGCTGGCGCGGTTGATGAGTCGCCGCAGGGTCCCGCTGCCGGAGAGTTTCAGGCGCTCGCGCAGCCGGACGCCGTTCCGCGCGAGCCAGTCCGGCGTGAAGATCCGGCCATCGACGACGTCCTCCTGCCGCAGCCTTTCGGTCGCCGCGCGGCCGAGCCGGATCGCCCCCCCGGAGAGAAACTGGCCCGGCGCCGCCTCCGAGGCATGGACCTGGAGGAAGGCGGGCTCGGGTATGCAGTCGCCGTCGGAGAAGATCAGATAGTCGCCGCATGCCGCGCCGATCGCCTTGTTGAGGACGGCGCATTTCCCGAAGCCGCTCTTTTCCTGCCAGACGTGGCGCAGGGGGAGGCGGCTCGACCAGTCCTGGACGACCCGTCTGGTCGCGGATCCGGATCCGTCATCGGCCACGAGTATCTCGTCCGGCTCGCGAAGCTGACGAAAATACCCGCACAGCGCGCGCGCCAGATGGTCAGGCATATCGTAAGTTGAAATTATGACCGATATCTTCATTCCGCGCGACGGCAAAGAAGCCTTGTCTGCTTCGATGGTCCGTCCCCCTGTCGAGACGATCGCGATCCCGGAGAATACGATCGATCTGCAGAGCATCGACACACGGCGCAGTGCTGCTCCTCTTCGCCGGACTTTGTCAGACGCCCATCTTGTTTGCAAGTTCGGTCCGCCGTGATCGCGCTCCCCAGCATGGTCCCCGGACGGCGATCGGGAAGCGGCTCGGGTTCCTCTCCGGCGCCCCCGGAACCGGAGGCGCAGACGAAAGGTCGGGGCAACCGTTGTCGATGCCGGGGCTTGACGCCTTGCCAAGAGTCTCCGAGAACGTCGGCGGAGCGCGTGGCACGACCTCGGCCGCGTTGGAACCCATCGCCACTGCGCCAGACCGTTGCAGCACGATGGGATCTCGATGGGTCGAAAAGGCCGTCCGGGCCGGTACACGGATGCGGCGGCTCGTGCGGCCGATCTCGACGATGGTTGGACCTGCAGGAAGGCGGCCAGGAAAACGAGGACCATTCGCATTCGCCAGAAAGTCGTCCGCACCTTCGCGGCCGGATGCGACTTGACGTCCTTCGGGATCGCGCCGCGCGCGCGCTCGATCACGGGCTGCGACCGCAGGTCCCTCGAGGATCGGTCGGCGCACGCTCAACGAAACGTATCAATCCAGGTCGGTCCCGGGAGGCGAGCTTGCCCAAGAGAACCATCTTCATCGCAGGCGGCGCCGGCGGCATGGGCCTTGCGATCGCAAGGAAGTTCGGCGGATGCGGGGACCGGATCGCCCTGGCGGATCTGGCGGGTCCATCCCTGGCCACCGCGGAAGCCGGACTGCGGTCGTCGGGCATTCAGGTGCACGCCATACCCTTCGACATCGCCTCGCCCGCCAGTTGCCGGGAAGCCGTCGCCGACTGCCGCCGCTGGGCAGGCCGGGTGGACGTCCTGGTGAATGCAGCCGGTGTCTGGCTCGAAGGTCCCGCCGAGAGCGTTCTGGAGCCGGACTGGGATCGCGTGCTCGACGTGAACCTCAAAGGCCCGTTCTTCCTTGCTTCGGCCTGCATTCCGGCATTGACGGAGACCAGCGGAGTCATCATCAACATCGCCTCCGATGCGGGTCTCGTCGGCAACAAGGGCGCTTCGGTCTATTGTGCCTCGAAAGGTGGCCTGGTCCTGCTGACCAAGGCACTGGCTCTCGAACTGGCAGAGAGCGGCATCCGCGTGAACGCGGTCTGCCCGGCAGACGTCGCGACACCGATGATCGAGTACCAGGCAACTACCTATGGCAAAGGCGATCCGGAGGGCTACAAGCGGGCGCTCCTGGCGCATTATCCGCAAGCCGACCGGGCTCGCTTCATCAGGGCAGACGAGGTCGCAAGTCTCGTCCATTATCTGTGCGAGGACGCCGCCGCACCGATAACGGGCGCCGCCCTCCCCATCGATTTCGGCGTCACGTCAGGCTACTGACTGGCGGAGACGGACGGACGGTGCCGATGAAGTTCCAGAAATCACGACGTGCTCTCGTGACGGGTGTCGGGTCCGCCGACGGGATCGGGATGGCAATCGCCCGAGCCCTCGGCGACGTCGGTGTGGAGGTGGCGATCACGTCGTTTTCGGATCGGGTCTTCGAACGCCAGGCCGAACTTCGGGGGATGGGCATCGACGCTCCGGCCTTTCGCGCCGATCTTGCCGATGGAGACGAAGTGAAGTCTCTCCGTCTCCACGTCGGACAGGTCGACATCCTGGTCAACAATGCGGGCATGGGGACCGTCGCTCAGCCAGCCCTGCAGCGGAGGTTCGTCGAGCTTTCCGAGGACGACTGGGACCGCGCCCTCTCCGTGAGCCTCAGGACCGCTTTCCTGGCAACCAGAGCGTTCCTGCCCGACATGCTGGCGCAAGCCCACGGACGGATCATCAACATCGCTTCAGTCACCGGGCCTCTGGTGTCGAACGTCGGTGAGTCGGCCTACTCCGCAGCCAAGGCCGGCATGATGGGCATGACCCGCGCGCTTGCGCTCGAAGCGGGTCCATCCGGTGTCACGGTCAACTCCGTGGCTCCCGGCTGGATCGCGACTGCGGCTTCGACGCAGGAAGAGCTCGAGGCAGGTCGCAACACGCCCGTGGGCAGATGCGGCACGCCCAGCGAGGTCGCGGCAGCGGTGGAGTTTCTCGCTTCCGACACTGCAAGCTATGTCAATGGCGCCATGATCGTCGTCGACGGGGGCAATATCCTTCAGGAACGCAAGGGCCCGGCCTGACGACGGCAGTCGGCGCAGCGCCAACGGTCATATTGCCTGACCGGCACGCGCCCGGTCCCTCATTCCGATCGACGTGATCGTGTGCGGCGGGCGAGGAGCTTGCGCCAGGCGTCGCAGGCGGCTTCGATGATCGCCTCGGCACAGACACGGTTCGACGACCTGTTGCTGCGCAGACCTTCAATCACGGATTCGGCGAGATCACGTCCGTATCGCGCGTGGTCAGGCTCGGTGGATCCTGATCGAGGACCAATCCGGTCCTTCTTCGATCTGATCGGACAGCGCAGATGGTGAATCCCCGTTGCGGGCTCGGGCAATTCACATGATGCCTGGAAGCCAGAGCGTGACCGCGGGGAAGAGGACCAGAACCGCGATTCTGGCGCAGTCTGCCAGAATGTAGGGCGTGACCCCCCCGTAAATCACTGAAAGCGGGATGTCGGTCCGCATGGATCGGAGTAGCATGACGTTGATGCCGATCGGCGGCGTCAGCATGCCGATGCCGACAAGCGAGACGTTGAGGATTCCCCACCAGACTGCGTCGTATCCCATCGCCAGGATGACTGGGAGAACGAAGGGCAGCGTCACCACGATTGCCGCAACCTCGTCGAAAATGGCGCCGAGGACGATGTAGATGATGACGAGAAGAAAAACGACGGCCACCGGGGGGAGACTCAGATGCTCGATGCCTCCGATGATGTCGCCCGTGATGCCCGTTACGCTTACGAAATATGAAAAGATCATCGCGCCGAATACCATCACGTAGATCATGACCGTCGCTACGCTGGCTTCCGACAGGACGTGAAGGAAGGTCCCGCCGTTGAGCCGTCCCCTGAACAGGGCGAAGAAGAAGGCAAAGACCACGCCAACCGCCGCAGCCTCGTTGACCGTGAAGACACCCGAATAGATGCCGCCGAGGACCACGATCGCGAGTGCGATGGCTCCCCAGGACTTGCCGAGCGCCCTGATCCTCTCTCGAAGAGGGAGCCGTTCCGTGCGGGGCATGGCCGAAGGATTTCTTCGCGCCACGATCGAGATCGCCGTGAGATAGAGAACAACAGACAGGATTGCCGGTACGATCGCCGCCGAAAACAGTTTCAGTACCGACTGCTCGGCCAGCACTGCATAGAGCACCATGATGCTGGAGGGTGGAACGATGATACCGAGCGTACCCCCGGCGGCAACCGATCCAGCAGCGCTTCCCTTCGAATAGCCGCGCTCCAGCATTTCCGGCAGAGCGACCCGGCCGAAGGTCGCAGTCGTCGCCACGCCCGATCCGCACACTGCGCCGAAGCCCGCGCTCGCCACAATCGTCGTCGCCGCCAGTCCTCCCGGCCGGTGACCAACCAGCGCCTGGGCGGACGAGAAGATGTCGCGCGCCAGACCTCCTGCGGTCGCGAGACCGCCCATCAGCATGAAGAGCGGGATGACAGCCAGATCGAGGCTCGACATCGTCGAAGCGGGCTCGGTCGCCAGCAGAGTGAGCGCAGGTCCCGGGCCTGCGATCGCTGCGAAGCCCCCCACCCCGACGACTGCCATCGCGACGCCGATGGGAACGTGCAGGATGATCAGCACGAACATGCCGACGAAACCGATCAATGCGATAGTTGAAGCGTCCATGAGGTCCTGCTCGTGTCAGCGTTCGTCGGACTCGTCCGGCGCAGCAGTCCGTCCCGACCCGGTACCGGTGAAGAGCGCCGCGAGATCGCGGGTCAGATTGGCCGCCTGTACGATTGCCGCGAAGATCAACAGCAGCGTCGATACCGACCACCACGGCCAGACAGGCCATGCGAGCACCCAGGTTTCCCGTCCGCTGCTATAGACGCCCTGGGTGAATGGTACGAACTGCCAGGCCATAAGCGCGATGAAGACCAGAACCACCAAACTCGAGAAGGCAGCGAGAGCCCTGGAGGTCCGCGGGCCAGCCATGGCGCCGAAAATCTCGACCGAGATGTTGTTTCGCTGCGCGAGGTTCGCGGGGATACAGCACGCGATCACGACGCCCATGACGACGGCGCTCACGTCGTTCACGCCATGCAGCGGTGCGGAAAACAACCACCGCATGAGGACATCGAGGGTAGTCATGAGTGCCAACAGGAAGAGACCGGCGAAGCCGATCAGGGCCAGCCAGCGTGTCGCATTGCGCAGCCCGCGATCAATCGAGTTCAACCGGCATCTCCTCCCGACACGATCGAATTCCTTGATCTGGCAGACCAGCCGCGTTGTCGATGACAGCTTTTGCAATGTTGTCCAACTGACGGACAGGCCGACGGCTGCCGGTGTCTTGCGCAGACGGATCGGTGCCATCAAGTCCGTGGCGCCGAGGCAAGGGGCTGAAGCGTCCACCTGATGGACGGCGATCTCTCCGTCGGCGAAATCAACGGACGACCGCGCTAGTCATTCGCTGGTTCGGACCACCCTTGGCGGGAGGATGACCGGCAGCGGCTTGGGATCCATCGCCTGCCGGGCGTCCAACCGTGCCTCGAAGCCGGGTTCGACCATCGATCGCAGGGGATATGCCACATGCTGACCTCACTTGGTTACATCGGGATCAATTCGTCCAAGACCTCCGACTGGGAAGGATTCGCCACCAACCTGCTCGGCATGCAGAAGGTCGATGGCTGCGGATCGTCCCGCCTGTTCCGCATGGACGACCGCAAGCAGCGCCTCGTCGTCACGGGCGAGGGAAACGAGGGGCTGGCTTTCATGGGGTGGGAAGTTGCCTCCCCCGACGATCTCGATGCCCTCGCTGGACGGCTCGAAAATGCAGGGATCGAGGTAACGCAGCATGGCGGAGGCCTCGCGGATCAGCGCCATGTCGCGCGGCTGATCTCGTTGCAGGATCCTGACGGAAACCGCCTCGAGGTCTTTTGTGGCCCGGAGGTCGCGAGCGACCCGTTCGTTCCCGGTCGGCCAATTTCCGGCTTCAAGACCGGAGCGCTTGGCATGGGTCATGCCGTCCTGCATGTGGAAAAGGTCGACCGGCTCCTGGCCTTTTACCGCGATCTCCTCGGGTTCCAGGTGACGGACTACGGCCTGACGCCGTACCCCCTCTACTTCTTCCACATCAACGGGCGCCATCACAGCTTCGCGATGGTGGGATCGGGAAGGAAGGGCATTCACCACTTCATGGTCGAACTGCAGTCCCTGGACGATGTCGGACAAGGATACGACATCGCGCAGCAGGAACAGGATCGGATCGCCTATACGCTCGGCCGTCACTCCAACGACCACATGCTGAGCTTCTACTCCCGAACGCCCTCGGACTTCTTCGTCGAATACGGATGGGGGGCGCAGGTGATCGACCCGAAGATCTGGCAGCCTTTCGAGACACATGAAGGACCCTCGACCTGGGGGCATGAGCGTGTGCATCTGCCGGAGGATTCCGAGGTGCGGCGCAGGATGCGGGAAATGCGGTTCAAGACCGCACGGGACGGCTTCCGCGCCGCAGATCCGGTGCCAAATTGCGCCTGGCTCGACAGCGTCGTTCACCGCGAATAGCCGCGCCTCCCCCGACATCCAAGACGCCAGATGGAGTACCACTCGTGCGCATAGCCTCATACCTGCTGCCGGACGGCACCAGATCATACGGACTGGTTCAGGAAGACCGGCTCGTCGACTCCGGGCCGCGACTGCGCGCCGAATTCGCCGACCTGCGTACCCTCCTGGCCGCTGGTGCAACGAAACGCCTCGATACAGCAGACGGCGGCGAGATGGGCCTGGGGGAGGTGACGCTACTGCCACCCGTTCCCAATCCGGACAAGATCATCTGCATCGGCCTCAACTACATGTCCCATATCCAGGAGACCGGGCGCGACAAGCCGGAACATCCGTCGGTCTTCACGCGCTATCCCTCGACGCTGGTGGGCCACGGGCAGCCGATCGTGCGGCCGAGGGTCTCGGACCACTTCGATTTCGAAGGCGAGCTGGCTGTCGTGATCGGAAGGTCCGGCCGGTCGATTCCGCGGGACGAGACGATGAACCACGTCGCCGGCTACACGTGCCTGAACGACGGATCGATACGCGACTACCAGCGGCATACCACCCAGTTCTGGGCCGGCAAGAACTTCGATCGGTCAGGCGCGACAGGCCCCTGGCTGGTGACGACCGACGACATTCCGGACCCGGCCGCCCTGTCGCTGCAAACGCGGCTGAACGGCGAGGTGATGCAGCAGACGAAGCTGTCCGACCTCGCCTTTTCGATACCGGAGCTGATCGCCTATCTCTCCATCGTCACCGAGCTTCTTCCAGGGGACATAATAGCCACCGGTACGCCAAGCGGCGTCGGCGCTTTCCGAAATCCCAAGGTCTTCATGAAACCGGGCGACCGCATCGAGGTCGGGATCTCCGGCATCGGCGTCCTGGCCAACGACGTCATCGACGAGAGCTGATCAAGCGCGTCGCGTCCCCCTCACCTCACAATCGGCCGCAGCCCTATCGCGGCCGAACTGTCGTCCCCGACCCGTTCTCCCGTTGGAAAGAGGGAAATGCAGCTTCCCGCAAGACAGACCGCGATCGTGATCGAAGAAGCCGGCGGGCCGGAAGTCCTGAAGCCTGCAGACATGGCGGTGCCGGTGCCCACCGCAGGCCAGGTGGTCATCCGCGTGGGGGCCGCCGGCGTCAACAGGCACGACGTGCATCAGCGCGCTGCGGGCCGGCACAGCGATGGTCTGGCTATTCCGGGCCTCGAGGTGTGCGGAACGGTGGTCGCCCTTGGCGACGGGGTTGCGAGGCCCGCCATCGGCGAGCGTGTGATGGCGCTGGTTCAGGGCGGAGGGTACGGCCAGTATGTGGCCGCGCACAGCGCCCTGACCCTGCCGGCTCGGGAGGAGTTTTCCGATGTGGAGGCGGCGGCGCTTCCGGAGGCCTTGTTTACGACCTGGTGGAACTTCTTCGGCCTGATGGCGCTTCAGAAGCACGAGTTCGCGCTGATCCACGGCGGTACCAGCGGCGTGGGACATCTGGCACTCCAGGCAATGTCCGCGCTCGGCTACAAGGTGCTGGCAACCGCCGGTTCCGAGCGGAAGGTGGAAGCCGCGCTGCGTTTCGGTGCGCTGGCGGCCTTTTCCTACTCCGCAGACGATCTCGCTGAACTCGTCATGACGGCGACGGATGGCCGCGGCATCTCCGCCCTCCTCGACATGTCTGCCGGCGCGCATATCCGCCAGGATCTGGAGATGATGGCGCCGGACGGGTGGATCGCGCATCTGTCGGGCGGCGGCGGCGCGGATCTCCAGGTACCGCTGAGGACCATCATGGCCAAGCGGATCAAGCTGACGGGTTCGCTCCTGAGACCCCTGTCCATGGAGCGAAAGGCGATCGTCGCCGCCGGCCTGACGAAGGACGTTCTACCGCTCCTCGGAACGAGGGTTCGTCCGGTCATCGCCGCCGTTTTCGACCTTGCCCAGGCGGGCGAAGCGCACCGGATGATGGAAGCCGGGACACATGTCGGAAAAATCATGCTGCGCGTGGACCAATGATTGGAGGTCAATGATGAAGCTTTACTACTCGCCCGGCGCCTGCTCGATCGGGATACACTTCCTGCTCGAAGAGCTCGCGGTTCCCTATGAAGCCGTCCGGATCGCCATCAAGGATGGGGAACAGTTCAAGCCGGACTACGTCGGCTTGAATCCGAAGTCCAAGGTGCCCGCGCTCGCGCGGGACGACGGAAGCGTCCTGACGGAGTTCGCGGCCATCGCCCACTGGCTCGCGCACTCGTTCCCGGAAAAGGGCCTGGCCCCGTCCGGTCTGGAGAACGCGGTGCGTGCGATCGAGATCATGGATTACGCCGTGGCGACGATCCACATGCAGGGGTTCTCGCGGCTTTTCCGGCCCGCGAAGTTCGCTCCGAGCGAAACCGACCACGTATGGGTTCGGGACACGGGCCGGGAGATCGTGACGAAGGCCTTCGGCGTCGTCTCCCAAAGCCTCGGGGGCAACCGCTTCATCCTTGGCGATCGATTGTCCATGGCCGACAGCAGTCTGTTTTACGTGCTCTTCTGGGCAGTGGACCGGCAGAAACTCGATCTGCCGCGGAACGTGGCCGACTATTACGCGCGCCTGCGTGATCGGCCCTCCTCCCGGAAGGTCTTTCACGACGAGGGCATCGTCTTCGCCTGATCCGGTTCGACCTGGGGCATGTCAAAGGTCGCAGGCGTCCTGGACGGACCGTGGTCGGCGGACATGGTCGCGGCCGTCGCGCGACGCCGGCCGCGTTCGACGTCAGTCGATTCCTTCGGACGAGCCCGGAGCCGCCGTGGCGGGCCGGACCCTGAAACCGAGCGCCGCGCTCAAGGCTTCTTCGAGTTCGGCGACCGCGTCCGACACGGCAACCCGGGACCGCCAGGCGACATGGCCATCCGGGCGAACGAGTACGGCGCCGCTCGCCGTCAATCCGTAGAGATCGAGCCAGCCGACGTCCTGCGGCGTGGGATGTCCCGGCGCGCCGATCTGGTAGGCAGCCCCGCGCAGCCCCATCCGCCCGGTGACGGCTGCGAAGGCATCCGTCCAAGGCCTCCCATCCTGGCCGGCGAGCAAGGTGAAACCGGAATAGTCGAAGAGATCGAGCGAGGACAAGGTCCGGTCGCCATGCGTCAGCCAGACATGCGGCGCGCGGCTGCCCGGACGAGCGGACGGCGTGTACGTCCCGATGGTCAGGGGAACAGGCGGCGTCCCGTCGCCGACGATGATCGCGCTTTCGTAGGCCACGCCCAGGTTCTGACCGGGATAGTCGAAATGCTCCCGCTGCTTGGGTATCTCCAGGGCAAGGCGCTCCCGAACGGCCCGGCCTTCGGGACCTTCGATCTTGCTGGAGACGTTCTCGTCGTTGGCGAGCATCCCGGCGAGGCCAGAACGAGCCATCTTTTCGGCATTGCGCTTACTCTGCTCGACATTGAACGCGCCGACCGGAAGCCGTTCGGGCTCGTAGGTGGATAGAAGTTCACGCGGCGCCGATCCGGAGAGGACATGGCCGATCTTCCAGACCAGGTTGTGAACGTCCGCCACTCCCGTGTTCATTCCCTGGCCGCCCGTCGGCGGCAACGGGTGGCAGGCGTCTCCGGCCAGAAATACGTTGCCGACCTGGAACCGGTCGGCCACGCGGGCCTGCATCCGCCAGGGCATGATGCTCTGGATGTCGATGTCGACATCATCCGCGCCCACAGCCGCGCGGATGATGGCCTCGCATCGCTCCGTGGTGAAATCCGAACGGGATTCCTCCTGTCCATAGGCGAAATTGTACGTCCACCGCGTGCGCCCATCGAGGGAAATGAACACGCCGGTCGTCCTCGCATTGTAGATCCACCACAACAGGTAGGGCCGCTCTCGCAGCCAGCGCGAGAGGTCTGCCTTGAAGTAGACGCCGATCTGCTGCCCCATCGAGCCTCCGGACATTCCGATGCCGAGGGCTTCCCTGACAAAGCTGCGCGCTCCGTCGGCTGCGATCACGAACCTTGCCTCCACCTCGCCCTCACGGTTGTCCCTCGCGGTCCAGCGAAGCCGCACGGCGTCGTCGAGGCGGCTGATCTGCGTGATTTCATGTCCGAAGCGCAGTATGCCGGCCGGCGAATCCCGCTCCAGCGCCTCGCGCAGCACGGGTTCGACTTCGTCCTGCGGACACGATCTCTTCAGGGACGGACTCGAACCCAGTTCCTGCGGCGTTGGCTTTCCGCCCGGCCGTGTCCAGATGACACCGATCTCTTCGCCGGCGAGGCTGGTCATGAATCCGATCCCGGCATGCTGGCGGACGGGAAGCGAGACATTGCCAATCCCGGCTTCGACGCCGATCTGCCGGAAGATCTCCATCGTGCGGGCATTCACGACATGCCCGCGCGGGTGAAACGACGTCGAAGGATTGCGCTCGAGAACAATACTCGAGATTCCCAGTTTCCTGAGAAGATGTGCGGCAGCAAGCCCTACGGGACCGGCCCCGATCACAGCAACGTCCACCGTCTTCCGCTCCACGTTTCTCTCCCGCTCAGTCGGTCAATGGCCATTCAAGAAGTCTGGCGCCAGACTAAGCGGGACAGGAGGTCTCCAGCCAATCGTTCAATGCCTGGTGTCCGCACTACGAACGCGGTCGGTCGGCCCGGCTCTGCGGCAACCGTTCTCGCACCGGGTGGATGACGGTCAAATCTGCTTGCCGGACCAACCGTCGGGCTCTATGTCGACAGATGTCCATTGTGTGGACAAGGGAGGGTAAGATTTCCAGCTCGGGGCAAGTGCGCGCGGTCGAACGCGCCTTTCGGATTCTTCAAGCCGTCAACACGCGAGATGGGGCCAAGGCCGCCGAGATCGCTGCGTCGACCGGCATTCCGCGTCCGACAGTCTACCGCTTGCTCGAAACGATGGAGCAACTCAATTTCATCGTTCAGGATCGGCTCTCGAACAAATGGCGTGTCGCCTTGCATGCCAAGTCGCTCAGTTCCGGATTCCGCGAGGCCGATTGGGTCTGTCAGATCGTGATCCCGGAGATGGTGCGGTTCGGAAAGCGGATCCTGTGGCCCGTCGACCTCATGGTTCTTCAAAACGAACACATGGAGATACGGGAATCGACCTACTACCTCAGTCCCTATGCGCTCGACCGGGGCATGGTCGGCACGCGACTGCCCCTGATCGACACGGCGAGCGGACGTGCCTACCTCGCCTTCGCGTCCGATCTCGAGTCCCGGAACATAACCTCCGGCCTGGAAGTCCTCTACGGTACAAAGATGCCCCTGATGACCCGCGACGGTCCGCTGGATACCGTTCTCGCCCAGTGCAGGGACCTCGGCGTCGGCTTTCGGAAGCAGGGCTTCCGCGCCGATACGATGAGCATCTCTGCGCCCATTTTCCAGAATGGGTCGGTCGTGGCATGCATCACGATCATCTGGCTCAGCAGCGCACTGAAGTTCGACGCCGCGATCGAGTTGTATCGCGATGATCTGCTTTCCATGACAACGCGGCTATCGCAGGAGATCGCCCGGCTGCGCACGGACGAGGTACTTTTTCCTGAACGGCGAGACGTGCGGTCTACCGGCTCCGGATCCTGAAGTTCATTCCGTCCTGGCCAGCCCCGATTTCACGCGGCGCAGCGGGATCGATGACTCGATCGATGCGACGCCGCGTACCTTCGTCAGGCGGCCGACGAGAAACCGCTCGAACTCGTGCAGGTCTCTGGTAGCGACTCTCAGCAGGTAGTCGCGATTGCCGGTCATCAGCCAGCAATCAACGACCTCCCGGAACTGCCGGATCGCCGTTTCGAAGGTCTCAAGGGCGTCATCGACCTGCTTGTCCAGCTTGACCGACACGAAGACCGACACGCCGAAGCCCAAGGCGGCCTCGTCGATGAGCGCGGCGTATCCGACGATGATGCCGTCATCCTCGAGGCGCCGGACCCGCCTCGCGACGGGTGTCGGGCTCAAGCCCGCAGCATCGCTCAGTTGAGCGGTCGTCACTCGCCCATTTCGGCTCATTTCCTGGACGATACGCCTATCGATCGCGTCTAGATTGGTCATTTCCGCTTTCGAAATCCATCTTGTTAGCTGATGTCCCCATCCTGATAGCGCAATCGATCGAATGAGGCGAGATATCGCTTTCCGGGCACTGCTATCCTCGCGAAGAGCAGGAGAGGCGACCGATGTCCATCAAGCACCTGAAGACCGTCGAGCAACGGCTGCTCTGGCTCTCGCATTGGATGATCCATCACGCCAACCACGTGAGACCGAAAGTCGACGGGATCAAGATCGGTGGACACCAGGCCTCATCGGCCTCGATGGTCTCGATCATGACCGCGCTGTATTTCTCCGCCCTTCGCCCGGAGGATCGCGTCGCGGTCAAGCCGCACGCATCGCCGCTGTTTCACGCCATGCAGTATCTGATGGGCAATCAGTCGATCGAGAAGCTGAAGGCTTTCAGAGGCTTCGGAGGCGCCCAGTCCTACCCGAGCCGGACCAAGGACATCGATGACGTGGATTTCTCGACCGGCTCGGTCGGGCTCGGCATCGCCATCACGTCCTTCGCCTCGATCGTACAGGATTTCATCTTGGCGAAGGAGTGGGGTCCGGATCGGCCCGCTGGACGCATGATCGCGCTGGCGGGCGACGCCGAACTCGACGAGGGCAACGTCTACGAATGCCTCCAGGAATCCTGGAAGAACGATCTTCGCAACTGCTGGTGGATCATCGACTATAATCGCCAGTCGCTCGACGGGATCGTCAGGGAAGGGCTCTGGCAGCGCATCGAGAAAATCTTCGAGGCCTTCGGATGGGACATCGTCCGCGTCAAGTACGGCGCATTGCAGCGTGCGGCGTTCCAGGAGCCGGGTGGGGAGAGGCTCCGCGCCTGGATCGACGACTGTCCCAACCAGGACTATTCGGCGCTCACCTTTCAGGGTGGAGCCGTCTGGCGTCAGAGGCTGATGAACGACCTTGGCGACCAGGGCGACGTCAGCGCACTGATCGATCGCCGGAGCGATGGGCAGCTCGCGGCCTTGATGGAGAACCTCGGGGGCAACTGCGTCCAGTCCATGGCGGAAGCCTTCGCCGGGGTGCAGGGCGACAGGCCAACCTGCTTCCTCGCCTACACGATCAAGGGGTGGGGCACGCCGATCGCCGGACACAAGGACAATCATGGCGGGCTGATGACGAGCGCGCAGATGGCGCAGTGGCAGGAACACATGCGCGTGCCCGAGGGGCAGGAATTGGTGGCCTGCTGCCGGTTTCGTGGACACCGAGATAAGGTGTTTAACGGAACTGGAGAGTGGGAATGCAACGAAGGAAGTTCAGCCGCGAGTTCAAGCTCGAGGCGGTTAGGCTGGTGAGGGATCGGGGCGTTGCTGTTGCCCAGGCTGCCCGCGATCTGGATCTCCATGAGAATGTGTTGCGCAAATGGGTGCGCGAGCTGTCGACCGATCCGCAGCATGCCTTTCCCGGCCATGGGCAGATGAAGCCGGAGCAGCAGGAGATTGACCGGCTGCGCAAGGAAGTGGCGAAGCTGAAGGCGGAGCGCGACATCCTAAAAAAGGCCGCAGCCTACTTCGCGAGGGAAGTGACATGAGGTTCGCTTTCATCGCGAAGCACCGGAACGTCTGGCCGGTGGCATGGCTGTGCGAGGCGCTGGATGTCTCCCGCTCGGGCTTCCATGCCTGGCTCAAACGCAGCCCCAGCGCTCGCGCTCGGGACGATGAGGTTCTCATCTCCCGGATCGACCGCAGCTTCAAGAACAGCGACCGCACCTATGGCGCCCGGCGGGTCTGGCGCGACGTTCTGGCCGAGGGTCTTTCCTGTGGCCTTCATCGTGTCGAGCGGCTCATGCGGGAGAACGGGTTGCGTGCCCGGCCGCGGCGCCGTGGGTTGCCAAAGGACACCGGCGAGCGAGCAACAGTGTCCGGCAACCTCCTCGACCGCGCCTTCGAAGCGTCGGCGCCGAACCAGAAGTGGGTAGCCGACTTCACCTACATCTGGACCGCCGAAGGATGGCTCTACGTTGCCGCCGTCGTCGACCTCTTCTCTCGGCGCGTCGTCGGCTGGGCGATGAAGGCGGAGATGACGGCGCAGCTCGTCACAGACGCCCTCATCATGGCGATCTGGCGCCGAGGCAAGCCGGACAGCCTGCTGCACCACTCCGACCAGGGATCGCAATACACCAGCGAGCAGTTCCAGCGCCTGATGGCCGACCACGGCATCACGTGTTCGATGAGCCGGTCGGGTAACGTCTGGGACAATGCTGCGATGGAAAGCTTCTTCTCGTCGCTGAAAACCGAGCGCACGGCACGCAAGGTCTACAGGACGAGAGATGACGCCAGGGCCGACGTGTTCGACTACATCGAGCGCTTCTACAACCCTCGGCGACGGCACTCGACACTGGGATACCTGAGCCCCGTCGAGTTCGAGGAACAAGCTATGTTAGCTTAACCTCGTGTCCGAAAAACCGGCAGCAGGCCACGCCGAGCCACTTGATGCACGGCGCGACGCCTTCGAAACCGCTGTCGTATCTGCCTGTGAGCGAGCCCGGATACCCCTGCTGGCGCTGTGCCGGGGCGCCCAGTTGGTCTGCGGTCTCTCGGGTGGTCGATTAACAAGACAAATCTCAAGCGACAACGACCACGGAGGCGGCACGGAAACCTTCCACACGGTTCAGCTACGCCCCGGCAGCCGGGTCTGGACCGCGTTCGCGCACGCCGAGCAGATTGAGGTGCTGTCTCGCCACGCGGTTTTCATCGGTACGTTGGGACGTTCGCTCGATGTGACCGCCTGGGCGGCGGACGGGACGATCGAGGCCTTCGAGGCGCGCGAATGGCCATGTTTAGGGGCAATTTGGCACGCTGAATGGGCGGGGCCTGATCGGGCGCCGGACCTAGCGCTCTTCAGGTGGTTGGTTGCAACAGCCAAGAGGCGAGCGCAATGACACAGGCCATTCTTCTGGGCGCGGGGCGCGGATCAAGGCTCGACGCCGAGCGGGGTGCGGGACCGAAGTGGATGCTCGAGGTTGAGGGGCAACCACTCGCGCAGCATCTCGTCAACGTCCTCCATGCGCATGACGTTACCAATATCCTCTTGGTGCGGGGCGCACTCGGCGGGACCGTGCTCAGTCCGTCCGTTGCCTACGCCGATGTCCTCGATTCTCCGAATATGCTGCACACAATGCAGCAGGTCCGGCACGCCGTGCGCGACGATGTCATCATCGCATACTGCGACCTTCTACTGGAGCCGCGTGTGGTTCGCCAATTGCTCAAGGATTCATCCGACGCTGCCGTTGTCGTCGATCGAAACTGGGCATCCTTGTTCGCCCTGCGGGAGGACGACCCGATCTCGATCGCCGAGAGCTGCCAGATTGTTGATGGTCGCCTTACAGAGATCGGACAGCCCTTGGTCGAGGGGCGATGGCCCGAAGCCCAATACGTGGGCCTCATGCGGTTCTCGCAGAAGGGGTTTCGCGAACTGATGACCCTCTACGACGAACTCGAAGTCACCACGGCCGGTCAGTCCTGGCGCAACGCCAAGAGCTTCTCAGCGGCGTACATCACCGACTTCCTGCAGGCGGCGATCGATCACGGCATTCCGCTGACGGCTGTCACAATTGAGGGCGGCTGGCTCGAGTTCGACACGCCTCGTGACCTAGCGCTCGCGCGGCGACTCCCGAGTGAGCCAAAGCCGCTCATCTTCGACCCTGCGACGTTGCCGTCGCACCCAAGCGTTCTGTCGGCCGGCGGAGTGGCCGTACGTGGCCTAGGTGCCAGCCGCGAGGTTCTGCTTGTGGGGTCTGGCGAGGCCGGGGGGTGGCGAGTTCCAAAGGGTATGCTTGAGAGCGGGGAAGCCGTCGAGGTCGCGGCCCGGCGCGAGGTCCAAGAGGAAACCGGCGTTCCGGTCGCGATAGACGGCTCCGCTCAATGTGAGGAGTGGAGCTACGAGTACGGCGGTCGACGTTGGCGCGAGCGCTGCTTTTTCTATCCGATGGCAGCGCTGGAGGATGCGACGCCGACACCGGACGGCGAGCACTCCGTCGCAGCCTGGGTCTCAGGTTCCGTCGCCCTCGCCGGCATGCGCTTTCCGGAGGAGCGCCGCGTCGTCGAGCGGGTGTTGTCATGACAACGCTTGAAGAGGCACTCGTGGTCGCGCCCGCTTCAGAGCGAATGGCCGCCGCGCGATCCAAGCGGGGTCGCGCGCAGACTGCGTTGGCCCATGCGGCGGCGGCGGGTCTGCCGGTCAAAGGGCTCCTGAAGATCGAGCGCCATGACCTCTTGGGTTCTGCTGTGGAGGTCGCTGATCGGCTCGCATCGCGGGTTGCTCGCGAGGACCCCTGGCGAGAGTTCGAGACTGCCGATCGCTGCTTTGGATTGTCGCCCAGTCTCGCATTATCTAGTCACAGCCACGGTAGCGACAATGGCGAGACGCTGCTCCGACTGACCACGGGTCATCAGGCCGGGCGTCGGCTTGCGGATGATGTCGTGAGGGTAATCCTCCCAGTTGATGCGGCTCTCGAGGGTGTTTCAATGACACTACGGCCGGCCGCTTGGCTAGCCCTTGGGTTCGAGGTCCTAACAATCTTCCACCGGCCCGGGCGCGCCGTGGCTTGGGGGCGTATGGCCAACGTCGGTGGCGCGCTGCAGTTCGGCGTTGTCGTGCCTGAGCCGGCGGAGCGGCTGGGCGCTAGCCTAGCCGCGCTCTGGCCATTTGCCTTCGAGGCGCAACTGGCCCTCCGCGACGGTGGGGCCTGGCTCGTCAAGGCAAGCCTATCGACCGAAAGCGCACGCACCAATGCGCGGGCGCTAGCCAGCCACCCGTATCCATCGGGTGCTGTCGAATTGGTCGCGAATTGTGCGCCGCACACAGCCGGTGCGCTCGTTGTCGCTGGCGAGCCACTGTCCAACGGTCAAGCTCAGGGCGACCGTTGGGCGAGCGGACCTTTAGCGACAACCCTTGAGACCGCCGTCCAGTTCGCAGAAGCCGGAAGGCCGCCGATCCTTGTGCTAGACAAACTGCTGCCGTCTCAAGGCGGGCTCCTCGGCGCGCTGGCTGGGCTCGGTCTGCGGCAAGACGGTCCGGCGTCCCACATAACGGTGCTGGCGCGTACGTCGGGCCTCCCAGTCCTTTCGCGAATGACGTCCGCAGCGCCAACTTGGCCGGTAGACGGAACGGTGGTTACGCTCGCCGAGGCGCAGCGCGTCCTGGTCCTTGGCGAGGTCCATCCAATGGCGTCACCTGCGAGCATTGTGGCCTCCAGCCTCGCAAGCGGCGGCAGCCCGGTCTCAATCACCGCGACAAAGCCTTGTCCAGTACGCGCCCCGATCGGACTCTGCCGATCCGAGATGCAGATCCTTGCATCGTCGGAAGCACCTTCGTTCATTGCCTACCTAGCTGCTATCGCTGAAGGGCGTCGTCCCGAACTTCCAGGGAATGTAGCAACGCGACTGGAAACGTCACTGGAGCAGTTGCTGAGCGCGTCGGACGGCACCTTCTTGAACTACCGGCTTATGGACGCTGATCTCGGTGAGGTGCTCGCTGGTACTAGCGTCAGCGGCGCGACGTCCCTGCGAGGCGTGCGCGGACCGCGATGGGCTCTGGAGAGCGGCTTCTACGCCTGGCAAATTGAAATGGCTGTGTGCGTGGCGGAAAGGCAGCGCATGGCAAGAAGGCGGGTTGACCTTGCCCTAACACTCCCCTCCGCCTTTGACCTTGCCGAAGTGCGAGCAACGCGACGACTGTTCGACGCGGCGCTCGAGGCCCATCCGCAGGCGAGGCGCTTACTACGCTTCGGCGTAATGATCGAAACGCCAAGGCTCTGCGCCCAGGCCGAGCAACTCCGGACCCTCGCAGAGGTGTTTTGTTTTGGCCTCAATGACCTGACCGCCCTGTTGCATGGCCTCGAACGCAATGCATGGGCGAAGCTCGAGGCGTTTTATGCCGCGAACGGCTTAGCGGCTGCCGATCCGTTCTCGGAACTCGACCCGATCGCTGTTGAGCCCCTCGTGCTCCACACGATCGAGAAGCTTCGTCGCAGCGGTGCCGTTGGCCCCATGTTCCTATGCGGCGAACCCGCCAACAGCCGTTCTGCGCACGAACTAGCCGCCGGGAGCCAAAATCTGTTCGTCTCCGTTTCAGAGGGGGATTGGCCCTCCGCAGTATTGTCATGCGCCCGCGAGCGATTCCGCGCAGAGGGCGCACCGGCTCTGGCTGCGGATTGCTGCGTGGAGCGTACCGGGCGATTTTCGCGACGCGCCGCAGCAGCCGCGCGCGCCGGCGACACTGGCCTTGCTGCCAAGCTCGCACTGGAATGGCTGTCGGGTGCCGCGCCACTCGCGAGCGACGACGCGACGCGGAACTGGAAGGTTCTGAAGAAGTGGCTGGTCGCCGCCATGTTCGGGGAGTTGCACGGGCGCTTCGTCGCACCCGGTTGGGATCCCGCCGACGTCGCAGCCTATGCTTCCGAACTCCTTGGGGGCTCAGCCACCATCCGGATATCGGCCTTCCCGAGTGGAATATCCTGCCATGCACGGAGCGAGGTGTTCGAGCACAGCTGGAACAAGGAGGAGTTGATCGGATACCTAGACGGCTTCGATCGTGCGGCTGCGCTGCATGTGTTTCCGCAGCAGCACGCCGATCAGTTATGCTTCCGCGCCGTGTTCACATCCGAAGAGATCGTCGTCGAGGCTGGTTGGGGGCAGGCGATGTACGTCTTCGAGGCGGAGCGCGGTAAGCATTCGATCGTGACAGCGAGAGCCGCTATCGAAGGCCCCTTCCAGATTGACGAGTCTGCAGGTGACCTCCGCGTGAGAAGGGGGTTGCAGGCCCTTATTGCCGCGAAAGATCATTGGCTTCACGGCGTCGCTCGGAGTGGCCCTGCCCTGTTGGGCCTAGAGCATTTCGCGATCGAGGCCTATTTTGATCCGCGCGAGCCCGACCGAGTGGCCGTAGTCGACATGGACCTGCCTTTGGACGTCGCGTGGAACACAGGCGCAACGTCACAGTTTGCCTCACTCGGCGTGTCTGCTTCTAAGTCATCGTAGCGATCGTCCAAATGGCTCAATTGAGGGTCGGGTGCGGCACGGCAGCTTACCGCTGGTCGATCGCCAGAACCGGACCGTCCGGAGACGGCCTCAGCAGACAACGATTGCCAGAGACCTCGCCAATGACTCCAAATCGCGCTGCGTTCTTCGTATGATTGCCACTGCTTCTTCATAGCCCCTCTGAAGCCGTCGAGACACGCGGCTGCGGAGTTCGTCGTCCAGGAGGAGGCGTTGTCGAAGTGCGACTTCATCGAAGTAGAGTAATGACACAAATCCGAATTGCGCCTCGATGTCAATCGGCGCGCAAAGTTGACCCCGGATCGGCGTCCAATATTGACCCCCTCGTAGTGCGCGACGGTGAGCGCCCGACCGGGTGGAGCTGGTCTGGGTTGCGCAGCCCGGTCGGGCGTGTCGGAGAGGCTTTCCGGCTTTAGCTTTGAGTGCGGTTCTTGAAGCGCCAGGATTCGTTGCCGGTCTCGATGATCTCGCAGTGGTGGGTGAGGCGGTCGAGCAGAGCGGTGGTCATCTTGGCGTCGCCAAAGACGGCAGGCCATTCCCCGAAGGCGAGGTTGGTGGTCACGATGATGGAGGTCCGCTCGTAGAGCCGGCTGATCAGGTGGAAGAGGAGCTGGCCGCCCGCCTGGGCGAAGGGGAGATAGCCGAGTTCGTCGAGCACAACGAAGTCGAGCCGGGTGAGGTAGTCGGCGATGCGTCCCTGCTTGCCGGAGCGGTGCTCGGTCTCCAGCCGGTTGACCAGATCGACGACGTTGAAGAAGCGGCCGCGGGCGCCACTGCGTATGAGGGCGCGGGCGATCGCGATGGCCAGATGCGACTTGCCCGTGCCGGTGCCGCCGATGAGCACGGCGTTGCGCTGGTCGGCGACGAAGGCGCCGGTGGCGAGGTCGCGCACGAGCGTCTCGTTGACGGGCGTGCCGGCGAAGTCGAAGTCGTCGATGTCCTTGGCCAGCGGCAGCTTGGCGACGGTGAGCTGGTACTTGATGGAGCGCGCCTGCTTCTCGGCGATCTCGACCGACAGCAGATCGCCGACGACCCTCGGCGGCTCGTGCTGACGCTTGATGGCGGTCGTCATGATCTCATCGTAGGCGCTGCGCATGCCGTAGAGCTTCAGCGTTCCCATCAGGTCCAGAACCTGGGTGCGTTCCATCAGCTTGCCCTCCTGAGGCTGTCGTAACGGGCGCAGTCGGCCTGCGGCTCGATCGCCAAGCGCAGCGCGTCGGGTGTGAGGATGGTCACGGCCGGCGCCGGATCGCGCCGGCGGGCCAGGATGTTGAGAATGACGGCGGACGAGCAGACGTTCTCGGCAAGCGCCTGCTGGCAGGCGATCTCGACGGCATCGAGCCCATCCGACAGCACCGCCGTCAGGATCGACACCATCTGCCGGTCGCCGTCGTCGGCAGCCTTCAGCCGGCGCCTGACCCGCTCCATCGCCGATGGCAGTTCCCAGCCCTGGAACGGCGCACCGTTGCGCAGCGCGCCGGGCTTGCGCGCCAGCACAGGGACGTAGTGCCACGGATCGTAGACCGTCTGGTTGCGACCGAACGAACGGGCATGCTCGCCCACGATCGTGCCGTCCTGGCGCACGACGATGCGATCGGCATAGGCCTGGATCTCGACTGGGCGGCCGACTGCGGTCGAGAGCACCGAGTATTTGTTGTTGTCGAACCGCACGGTGCAGGTCTTCGTGACCGAGGCGGGAACCGTGTGGAAGCCGTCGAAACGGCCGCGATACTCGACCAGCTTGCCGCGCTCCTCCTCGAACACGTCCCAGATGGTGCGCTCCGGCTGGTCGACATGGCGATGGGCCTTGGCGTAGGCCACGCACTTGTCGAGCAACCAGGCGTTCAGCTCCTCGTAGCTCCTGAAGCGCAGCCGAGGCGTGAAGAAGCGCTCCCTCACCAGGCCAACTTGGTTCTCGACCTGCCCCTTCTCCCAGCCCGAGGCCGGCGTGCAGGCAACCGGCTGGACCAGATAGTGGCTGCACATCTGCAGGAAGCGACGGTTGTACTGCCGCTCCTTGCCGACGAAGACCGTCTCCACCGCCGTCTTCATGTTGTCGTAGATGCCGCGCGTGCAGGCGCCGCCGAAGAAGGCGAAGGCCCGGTCGTGGGCGTCGAACACCATCTCCTGCGTCTCGCGCGGATAGGCCCGCACGAACATCATGCGGCTGTGGCAGAGCCGGACGTGGGCGACCTTCACGGTCACCGTCACGCCGGCGAGCAGGACGATCTCGTGGCTCCAGTCGAACTGGTAGGCTTCGCCCGGCGCGAAGAGCAGCGGCACGTAGGCCTCGGCCGTCGCCGATCCTCTCGTCTTCGCCCAGCTCTTCGCATACCGGCGCACCGCGTCGTAGCCGCCCTCATAACCAAGCGCGCGCAGTTCCTCATAGATCCGGATCAGCGTCAGTTGCTCGCGCGCCGCCTTGCCGAGATTGCCGTTCAGGAGCCCGTCGAGCTGATCCTTCCACGGTCCGATCTTCGGCTTCGGTTGCAGCTCGCGCTCGTAGGAGAACGAGGTCTCGTCGGACCTGAGGATCTTGCGGACCGTGTTGCGCGACACGTGCAGCTCGCGGCAGATCCGCTTGAGCGACCACCCCTGCACATGAAAGGCACGCCGAACCCGGGCAATCGTGTCCACTGTCTTCATCCCCTCTCCACCCGCTCGCCAAAACGAACGGATGGTCGCAGATCGACTTCACGAGGGGGGTCAAAATTGGACGCCGATCCTCCCGTCTAGGGGGTCAAAATTGCATGCCGATTCACATCTGCGACATCAGGTTGTCCAGGGTAACGCGACGAGAATTTGCGGAGCGGACGATTTCTCGCCCCTCTTCCATAAAGCCTTCTCCGAACGCCTGAGCCCGGTGAGTAGGCTTGACGCGAGGGAAAAGTTCGCCCCAAACCTCGGGTCCAAATCGGTTGAGTTCTTCGACGCGCCGCGGCGCGTCCCCTTCTTCGCGGGGCTTGTAGGCAATGCGATTGAGGGGAGCTAGGATCGGCTCGAGCAGATCACCGGCGAAATCCCTTCTCCCGCTGGAAGTACCCGCAATCTCTCCGCAAGCGCCTGCTACCACCCGAAGCACCTGATATCCCAGCGCGAGGTATACTTTTCTTGTCGCTGCGGCGACGGCTGTGCGCTCAGGTCGGCCGCGAGGCGGGGTGTCCAGTGCTACCCCGGCGTGAAACGCGATGGGAATGCATTTCCCCTGCTGCATCTGCTCGAGATCCTTGAGTGGCAAGTGTATGTGTGCCCTTTCGAGCCGCTCCTGAGGGAAAACGATCGGCAGCCACCCCCAGAAAAACTGTTTCGACGAGCAGGCCTCTGCTATGCGCGCGGACAGGTCCATCTCTTCCCGAAAAGTGGCGATGACAGCTGCGTCTCCACCACGTTCGACCAGTTCGATCGCGCGCGGAACTGACATCATGCACTTGAATAGATGAGAATCGGTGAAATGATAGAAGAAGCTTTCGGCGTCAGGTTCAACCGCTGGTTCTTCGGAGAGGATTGTTGCGAAAGGAGGCCTCATTTTTGGGAACCTATTTTCTCTAGAGAACATACTCGGAAAGATTGCTGACAGTGCTCAGGCTCTGCCGCGTGGCCTTAGCTAGAGGGATTGGCGTTAACACTGCATGGAGATTTGCAGTGAAGCCAACGCGGCCGAGTTTACGGAACGTGAGCACCTCGGTGGCAGCCTCCGCGCTTCCTGCTTCATGGGAACTCGGTGGCTACCGACAACGAGTAAGCGGCGGCAACCTAGCCGCCGCCGCATTGTTCGACATGCGCTCTCAGGTCTTCGGCGGCTTCTTGTTCTCGTTGAGCTGAAGCAGCCGAAAGCTGGGGTTGGCATCGATCTCGTAGATGATCCGCTGCCGATTGCCGGCAGTGGGCAACACTCTCCGCGTCACAATCAAGGGTTCGGGTTCAGGCTTCTTCGTCATATCAACCTCCGTGTTTGGCAATGACGCGTAAGCCTGACGCAAATCTCCAAGGCTCGAGTCACATTTAAATCGGCAAGGCCCTTCTTCTAGCAAAATCAGACGCTTGTACCGCTTTCCCATTTAAATGCGACTCGTCATCGCGAGACAACAGCAATACGGTTCGGATGCCGAAGCGCCGAACCAGCACGAAGAAGCAGCGGGAGACGAGGGCCGCGTCAGCGACTATCGCAGCCCTTCCTTTGCCGGCAGAAATCGACGTGATCGACCAGTTCTTTCGCAATGAACTGGACCAGCTTTTCGAACGCCAGCAATGTGGAAACCTTGCGCCTCAAATCAGCTGGACGGGCGCCCTGGGATCCGCAACGGTGAGTGAAAACAGTGAGTGAAGGAACGTAGATGCGTGTAGCGACCTACACCCGAGTGTCGACCGGACGTCAGGCCGCCCATGACCTGAGCCTACCCGCGCAGACGAGGTGCCTCGAGGAATACGTGGCCGTGCGTAGAGGGTGGACGATCGTCGACGAGTATGTCGAGCGGGGGAAAACCGCTAAAAATGACAAGCGCCCTGAGCTCCAGCGCATGATGTCTGATGCCCGCGCAGGCGCCTTTGACATTGTCCTCGTGTATTCAACCAGCCGATTTTTCCGCGAGCTCGGTTTGTTTGAAACGTATGCCACCGAGCTCAATCGCTTGGGGATAACTCTTGTAAGCGCCACCCAGAATATTGACGATGGTGACGGTGGGATCCTTAATAGACAGATCCTTGCAGCCGTCGATGCGCATTCCTCTCGCGATAACGCGAAGAACGTGAAGCGCGTCATGACGGAGAACGCCAAGAAGGGCTTCTGGAACGGTTCGACGCCCCCTCTTGGGTACACCACCAAAATAGTTGACCACCTGCACGGAAAAGACAAGAAGAAGCTTGCTATTGACCCCGTAGAAGAAAAAATTGTCAAAAAGATATTCGACCTATACCTTAATGGCGATGGCTCGTCCGGACCCCTCGGGTGCAAAGCGCTCGTCGTTTGGCTGAACCAGCATGGATACCGGACGCGCCGTGGTAAGCTTTGGCACGTCGGTCCGCTTTATGTGATCCTCACGAACACTGCCTACATTGGCTATTACTGTTTCGGTTCACGGGATTCGACAACTCGCAAGAAGCGTCCGCCGCAAGAGGTTGTACGGGTCGAGTGCCCCGCCATCATCCCGGAGGCGACATTCCAGAAGGTCCAGAGCCGCCTCAAAAGCAAGAACCCGAAGACCGAGAACCCTCGTGTCGTGTCCGGACCTATTCTCCTGACTGGTCTTGCGCGCTGCGCGAAATGCAACGGCATGATGACCATTCGTACAGGCAAGGGCGGCCGGTATAGGTATTATACGTGCGCGGGCGCTCAGTCGCGCGGCAAGGAGGCATGTGAAGGCTTGTCCATTCCCATGGACAAGCTTGACGATGCCTCAGTCTCGGCTGTCCTGGAAAAGGTGCTTGTACCAGAACGCGTCGCCGCACTCCTGACCGACCTCGAGTCCAGGCATCACGATCGCCAAGGTGCCTTGAAGTCAGAGGCCATTCGAGTCGAAGCCGAACTTTCCGAAAAGCGTGCTGGCCTCTCCAGGCTCTACGACGCGATCGAGCAGGGTGTCATGAAGCTCGATGGTATGCTCAAGGAGCGCATCGAACGCTCGCAGACCGAGGTCGCGATCGCTGAGGAGGCAGTCCGTCGGTCGAGGCGAAAACTGACAGATCGTCCCGGCATTTCGCCCGAAATGATCGTGCAGTTCTCTGACATGTTTCGTCAGCGCGTCACCAAGGGTGCAGTGACCCTGCGCAAAGCCTACCTGCGATCAGTAGTTGATCGAATCGTTGTTTCCGAAGACGCTATTCGGATTGTAGGACCGACGTCGCGACTCCGTGACGAGGTACTCGCCACAGGTCAACAATCAGTGCCCAGTTCTGTTCATGATTGGCGCACCCGACAGGATTCGAACCTGTGACCTCTGCCTTCGGAGGGCAGCACTCTATCCAGCTGAGCTACGGGTGCGCGCCGCGAGAACGTGGTTCCCGCATCGGCCCGGGCCGCGAGGAAGCGACTTGGGCAAGGGCTTCATAGCCGAAGCGGCGCGCCGCTTCAACAGCCGATGTCGGTTCTAGCTCACCGGGCGGCCGGCGCGTTCGGGGGAGACGCCGCGGGGTACTGCCGGGCGGTCGGCGAAGCCGAAGGCCAGCCGCAGCGGCCAGGGCAGGCGTTCGGCGGCCACCGCGATGGCCAGCGAGACGGCGACGGTGATGGCGACGACGAGGCCGAATTTCGTCCAGGCGCCGGCCTCGATGGGCAGCACGTGATAGAGCGCCCAGACGATGACGGTCTGGTGGACGATGTAGAGCGCGAAGACCTTGCCGTTCAGCCAGGCGAGTGCGGCGCTGCGGCGGTCGAGATGGCGGGCGGCGAAGCCGATGCAGGCCAGGATCATCGTCCAGGCGAGCGCGAAGTCGAGCGCCTTGAAGGCCGGCGTCTGATTCTCCCAGGAGCCGAGCGAGGCGGCCGCATCGGCGGCAGGCAGGAAGCAGAAGGCGTAGAGCGCGGCGGTGAGGCCCGCCGCCAGCACGGCGCTGGTCCAGCGGCGGGCGACGACGGAGCCGATGATCTCCGCATGGTGGCGGGCAAACAGGAAGCCGAAGCCGAACCAGGACGCCCAGACCGCGAACCAGGCGCCGTCATTGTAGAGCGCGTTGGTCTGGCGCGGGAAGACGGGCGTCAGCGCCAGGTTGAGCGCCAGCGGCACCAGGAAGAGCAGGAAGACGAAGGGCGAGCGCACGAAGGCGGCGAAGGCGCGCGACAGGACCACGCCCCGCGGCGACTGCAGGAAGCGGAAGACCGGGAACAGGCCGACGGCCATGACCAGCAGATAGGCCACGAACCACATGTGGGCCCAGGTGATGTTGCCGGACGGGTATTTTCCCTCGGTGAAGTAGCGCTCGATCCAGAAGGTGACGAGCGAGCCCTGGTAGCCCTCCTCCATCACCCGCTCGAGCCAGACCTGCGGCACCACCACGACGGCCATGGCGAAGAGCAGCGGCACCAGCAGCCGCAGCGTGCGGTCGCGCAGGAAGGTCAAGCCCGGCGCGGAGCGGAAGGCGAACCAGGTGCCCATGCCGGAGACGAAGAAGAGCAGCGCCAGCCGCCAGGCACGCGGGAAATCCATCGCCCATGACAGGACCTGGCTCGTCTCGCCGCTCTTCACCAGCCAGGACATGTCGGGGAAGAAGGCGACCGAGCAGTGGTAGACAATGAGCAGGCCGAAGGCCAGAACCCGGAGCCAGTCGACGTAATGGAGCCTGCCTGTCGTCACGATCATGATCCCGTTCGACGCCGCCGCGCGACGCCCGCGGGAAGAAGGCTAGCATGACAACCTTAACGACCCTGCCTCCCGCCACGGAAAGTCTTATCGATCGGCAGGTTCGACTGCCGGCTGCCCTCCTGCCGTGCAGGCCGGCCGCCGGCGGCCGTGGCGCGGACGGTCAGTTGCCGCCCGTCGGCGGGGACGGCGCCGCGCCGGGATTCATCACCTGGCCGGGCTTCCTCGGCTGTGACAGCGGGGCGGGCGTCGGGGCGTTGCCCTTGAGGAGGCCGGTGCCGGCATACATGCCTCCGGTGAGCTGCATCTCCAGCCGCTCGGCGTCGCGCCGGCGCACGTCCTGCATGATCTCGGCGGCCTCGGCCTCGTCGAGGCCGAGCGTCTTCAGCGTGGTCTCGCCGAAGGCGAAGGCGGATTCCACCGTCTCGCGGATCTGGAAGTCGACGCCGGCGTGGATCAGGTCGAGCGCGGTACCGCGGTCCCAGGCGCGTGCCAGCACCGGCACCAGCGGGAACTCGGCCTTCAGGTGCTCGACGATGCGGATGGCCGCCTCGGCCTTGTCGACGCAGACCAGCACCGCGCGCGCCCGCCCGGCGCCGGCGGCATGCAGGATGTCGAGCCGGGCGCCGTCGCCGTAATAGACCTTGAAGCCGAAGGTGGCGGCGACCTTGATCATCTCGACGTCGTTGTCGATGATCGACACGTCGATGCCGCGCAGCAGCAGCGGCTGGGCGGCGACCTGGCCGAAGCGGCCGAAGCCGATGACCAGGACGCTGCCGTCGAGCCCGTCGGCCAGATCGACGCCGTCCATGTCTTCCGCCGGGCGCGGCATCATCCGGCGCAGGCCGAGAATGGCGAGCGGCGTCAGCACCATGGAGATGATGACGATGGCGGTGAGGACGGCGTTGGTGGTGCCGTCGATCAGGCCGACGCCCGCCGCCGCCGAATAGAGCACGAAGGCGAACTCGCCGCCCTGTGCCATCACCACGGCGCGCTCCAGCGCCTGACCGTGGCCGTGGCGCAGCAGGCGCGCCACCGCATAGATGCCGGCCGCCTTGACGGCCATGTAGACCACGACCGACAGCGCGACGATCGCCCAGTTCCCGGCCACCACGGCGAGATCGAGCGACATGCCGACGGCAAGGAAGAACAGGCCGAGCAGGATGCCGCGGAAGGGCTCGACATCGGCCTCGAGCTGGTGGCGGAAGCTCGATTCCGACAGGAGAACGCCGGCGAGGAAGGCCCCCATGGCCATCGACAGGCCGCCGAGCTGCATGGCGAGCGCGGAGCCCAGCACGACGAGCAGGGCGGCGGCCGTCATCACCTCGCGCGCATGGGCGTCGGCCAGGATGCGAAACATCGGATTGAGCAGCCAGCGCCCGGCGACGAGCAGGCCGAGAATCGCGCCGACGCCGATGCCGACGTCGGCGAGGCGGCCGGCGAGCGTGGCCTCCTCGCCGCCCGGCGCCAGGAAGGCGATGAGCGCCAGCAGCGGCACGATCATCAGGTCCTCGAACAGCAGGATCGAGACCATGCGCTGGCCGGCCGCGGTGGCGATGTCGCCGCGCTCCTCGAGCAGCTGCATGACGATCGCGGTCGAGGTGAGCACGAAGCCGGAGCCGGCGACGAAGGCGACCATGGGGGAAAGGCCGAGCGCGACGCCGACGCCGGTCAGAAGTGCGGCGCAGGCCGCGACCTGCAGCAGGCCGAGACCGAAGATCTCCCTGCGCAGACCCCAGAGCCGGGACGGCCGCATCTCCAGCCCGATGATGAAGAGGAACATGACGACGCCGAGTTCGGCGACGTGCAGGATCGCTTCCGGATCGTCGAAGAGGCCGAAGCCGAAGGGGCCGATGGTCAGGCCGGCGGCGAGATAGCCGAGGATCGAGCCGAGGCCGAGGCGCTTGAAGATCGGCACGGCCACGACGCCCGCGGCCAGCAGCGCCACCACCTGGACCAGTTCGTTGCCGCCCGCCTCTGCCGCCATGCCGGTTCCCCTGCTCTGAGCCCTCGATACACCACAGTTGCGCGACGGGCGGTAGCACCCCGCCGCGCGGCAGGCATCACGAAGCGGTCAGAGTGTGTGGATCGACCGAGGATGCGAAAGAACGCTCCCTGAAATCCTGGCGCTTCCCGGCCTGGGCAGGCATACGGGCATTCCGTCCCATCCCCTCAGCCGCCGTCGGCCGTGGCGATCGCGCCGTAGAGATCGGGGCGGCGGTCGCGGAACAGGCCCCAGGCGGCGCGCTGGCGGGCGAGTGCGGCGCGGTCGAAACGCGCGGTCAGAACCGCCTCGCCGTCGCGGCCGGCCTCGGCCAGGAGTTCGCCCGCAGCACCCGCGATGAAGGAGGAGCCGTAATAGGTCTGGGTCTTGCCGCCGACGGTCTCGGCGCCGATGCGGTTGGCGGCGGCCACGGGCATCAGGTTGGCCGCCGCATGGCCGCGCATGGTGATGCGCCAGTGCTCCATGGAATCGAAGTCCGGCCGGCCGGGCTCGGAGCCGATGGCGGTCGGATAGAGCAGCATCTCCGCACCCGTCAGCGCCATCGCGCGGGCCGCCTCGGGAAACCACTGATCCCAGCAGATGCCGACGCCGATGGCGCCGAAGCGGGTCTGCCAGACCCTGAAGCCGGTGTCGCCGGGCCTGAAGTAGAATTTCTCCTCGTAGCCCGGACCGTCGGGAATGTGCGACTTGCGGTAGACGCCGAGCACTGTTCCCGTGTCGTCGACCATGGCGACGGAGTTGAAGAAGGCCTGGTTGCGGCGCTCGAAGAAGGAGACCGGGATCACCACCCCGAGTTCGCGCGCGAGATCCGCGAAGGCGGCGATCGTCAAATGCCCCTCCAGCGGCCGGGCGCGGTCGAAATGGACGGCCTCCTCCTCCTGGCAGAAATAGAGGCCCTCGAAGAGTTCCTGCACCAGCACGACATTGGCGCCGCGCGCGGCCGCGTCGCGCACCAGACGCGAGGCGGTCGCGACGTTTTCGGCCACGTCGTCCGAACAGGCGAACTGGACGACGCCGAGGGTGACGATCCCGCTCACGCGTTGCCCTCCTCGAAGCCCGTGAGCACGCCGACCGCGTTGACGCCGATCTCCTCGACGGCGTAGCCGCCCTCCATGACGAACAGCGTCGGCAGGCCGAGCGCCGCGATGCGGCGGCCGATCCTGGGATAGTCCTCGGTGACGAGCTTGAACTTGGAGATCGGGTCGCGCTCGAACGTGTCCACGCCGAGCGACACGACGACCACGTCGGGACCGAACGCCACCAGCTTCAGGCAGGCGTCGACCAGAGCCGCGCCCCAGCCGTCCCAGCCGGTGCCCCAGGGCAGCGGGTAGTTGTGGTTGAAGCCTTCGCCCTCCCCCTCCCCGCGCTCGTCGGCATAGCCGAGGAAGTAGGGGTACTCCATCTTCGGGTCGCCGTGGAGGTTGAGCACCTGGACGTCGCTCCGCGCGTAGAAGATCTCCTGCGTGCCGTTGCCGTGATGGTAGTCGACGTCGAGAATCGAGACCTTCTGGGCGCCGTTGTCGAGCAGCCATTGCGCGGCGATGGAGGCGTTGTTCAGGTAGCAGTAGCCGCCCATGAAGGCACGGCCGGCGTGATGGCCGGGCGGCCGGCAGAGCGCGAAGGCGGCGCGTTCGCCGCCGGAGACGAGGCTGGCGGCCGTCAACGCCACGTCGTGCGACGATTTGATGGCCTCCCAGGTGCCTTCGACGAAGCCGGCGCCGGCGTCGATCGAATAGTAGCCGAGCTGGGCCTCGATGACGTCCGGCACGACGTCACCGCGCAGGCCGCGGGTCGGCCAGGTGTAGGGCAGCGCGGTGCCGTCGAAGCCCGCCGCGGTCCAGCGCTCCCAGACCGTCGGCATGAAGTCGACGAAGGCCGGATCGTGGACCCGCCGGGCAGTGTCGAGGTCGAACGGGTCGGGCGGCAGGATCGGGCCGAGGCCGACCTCCTGCGCCCGCGCGCGGATGAACTCGGCGCGCGAGGGCATCTCGAAGGCCGGCATGATCCTGCCCGTCATCAGCTCGACATTGCCGGCATGGCCGGCGTGCTTCGGCGAATAGATGGTCTTCATGCGTCCCCCGCTGCGCGATCGTCTCTCCGGAAGAAACCCTAAAGCAGACTTGCGCGGCTCCGCCAACGCCGGACTCGACGCAAGTCCCGAAGACACCGGGGTTTTCGGGAGGAAAACCCGCGCTACCGTTCTGCGGAAATCCCCGGGCGCCTGCCAGTGAGGCAGGCGGAGAATCGGCTGGGCCAAAAAAAAGCGCCGGCGGGCGGGTCTGGCGCCGCTTCGCTGGTCGGTGCTAGCCTTGCTTCCAAACAGGAGAACGAGATCCATCATGCCGATGCCTGCCGACCTCATCGTCACCAATGCCCGCGTGCTGACCATGGACGAGGCGAACCCTCGCGCCGAAGCGCTGGCCTCGAAGGATGGCGAGATCGTCTTCGTCGGCAGCGCGTCCGACGCGGCGGCCTGGGCGGGGCCGGACACGCGGACGATCGACGCCAGGGGCGGCTCGGTGCTGCCGGGCTTCATCGAGAGCCACGTCCACCTGTTCATGGGGGCGGCGGAACTCGTTCACCTGCAGCTCTTCGGCGTGCATGGCTTCGAGGCGCTGAGCGCGGCGCTCAAGGCCTATGCCGCGCAGCGGCCCGGCGACAAGGTGCTGTTCGGCCAGTCCTGCGACTACACGATCCTCGGCGTGGGCGCGCCGCTGACGCGCCACCACCTCGACCGCATCGTCGCAGACCGGCCGGTGGCGCTGGTGGCGCCCGACCACCACACGATGTGGGCGAACACGAAGGCGCTGGAGATGGCCGGGCTGTTGAACGGCAAGGAGTGCAATCCGGGCAACGAGGTGGTCATGGGCGCCGACGGGCTCGCCACGGGCGAACTGCGCGAATCCGAGGCGATGACGCCGGTGGTGCATCTCGCGGGCGAAAGCCGGGTCCGCCTCGGCATCCAGACCGGCGGCGAGCCGGAACGCCGGCCGACGCCGGAAGAATGGGAGGCCGACAAGGCGATCATGCGCCGCGGCCTGGACTATGCCGCGAGCCACGGCATCACTTCGTTCCAGAACATGGACGGAAATCTCTACCAGCTCGAGATCCTGGCCGAGATCGAGAAGGAGGGAGGGCTGCTCTGCCGCGCGCAGGTTCCCTTCCACTTCAAGCCGTTCATGACGCTGGCCGACCTCGAGAAGGCCTCGCGGATGGCCGAGACCTACCGGTCCGAATGGGTGTCGTCGGGCATGGTCAAGGTGTTCATGGACGGCGTGCTCGATTCGGGCACTGCCCACATGATCGAGCCCTATGGCGACACGCCGGACTGGCGCGGCGAGCCCTATTTTTCGGATGCCGAATTCGCCGCACTCGCCACCGAGATCGACCGGCGGGGGCTGCAGATCGCGGTCCATGCGATCGGCGACGCGGCGGTGCGGACGGTGCTCGACGGCTACGAGGCGGCGCGGGACGCGAACGGGCCGCGCGACAGCCGGCACCGCATCGAGCATATCGAGGTGACGACCGACGCCGACATTCCGCGTTTCGCCGACCTCGGCGTCATCGCCTCGATGCAGCCGCCGCACCCCCCGGGGTCGATGGGCTTGCCGCTCGAACCCACGGTGTCGAAGATCGGGCGCGACCGCTGGCGGCTGTCCTATGCCTGGCGGACGATCAAGGAGACCGGGGCGCACGTCGTCTTCGCATCCGACTGGCCGGTGTCGCCGATCGACCCGATCGCGGGCATTCAGGCGGCGGTGGTGCGCAAGCGATGGGCAGACGACCTGCCGGACCAGGCCTTCACCCTGCACGAAGCCATCGCCGGCTATACCGTGGAAGGCGCCTATGCCGAGTTCATGGAGCACCGCAAGGGCCGGCTGAAGCCGGGCTACATGGCCGACATCGTGGTGCTGTCGGGCGACGTCGAGGCCGTTCCCGCGGAAAGCCTGCACGAGATCCGGCCGGTGGCCACGATCTGCGGCGGTCGCGTCACCTACCGGGCCTGACGCCGGCCAGCGGACCGGCACGCTCCTTGCGTCGCAAGCGCGACAGCGCGCGGCGCAGCGGACAGGTTGCCAAGGCCCCGGCCATGTGGTGACATCAGCAGATCGGTGCGAGACCGGTCGCCGCATGGCGGGCGGAGCAGCTGAGAGAGGTGCAGATTGCCGGACACACCGGATCAGGTCGCCATCGACGTCAGGCACGTCACGAAAGTGTTCGGCTTCGGACCGGATCGGGTCTTCGCTCTCAAAGACGTCTCCGTGGCCATCCGCGAGAACGAGTTCTTCACGCTGCTCGGCCCCTCCGGCTGCGGCAAGACCACGCTGCTGCGGCTGATCGCCGGGTTCGATTTTCCGACCGATGGCGAAATCCTGCTGCACGGACAGGACATCGCACCGCTGCCGCCCTACAGGCGACCGGTCAACACCGTCTTCCAGAGCTATGCCCTGTTCCCGCACCTGACGGTGGCGCAGAACATCGCCTTCGGGCTCGAGATGCTCGGCCGGCCGAAGGCGGAAATCGACGCGCGCGTGACCCAGATGCTGAAGCTCGTGCGCATGGAAGAGCTGCGCAACCGCTCGACGGCGCAGATCTCGGGCGGCCAGCAGCAGCGCGTCGCGCTCGCCCGCGCGCTGGCGCCGCAGCCAAAGGTGCTCCTGCTCGACGAGCCGCTCTCGGCGCTCGACTACAAGCTGCGCAAGGAAATGCAGATCGAGCTGAAGCGCCTGCAGCACGAGACCGGCATCACCTTCATCTTCGTCACGCACGACCAGGAAGAAGCGCTGACGATGTCGGACCGGATCGCCGTGATGTCGGCGGGCGACATCCTGCAGGTGGGGTCGCCCTCTGACATCTACGACAAGCCCGCGGTCCGCTTCGTGGCCGATTTCATCGGCGAGACGAACTTCCTGACGGCCGGCATCAGCGCCGTCGCCGAAGGAAGGGCGACCGCGACACTGTCGTCGGGAAAAACCCTGCCGGCGACCGTCGCCGACGGCCTTGCGCCGTCCGACCGCGCCACCATCGTGGTGCGCCCGGAGCATGCCCGCCTGCAGACCGGGTCGGGGCATCTCGACGGAAAGATCGAGAACATCGTCTATTTCGGCACGGACACCAACATCCACGTCCGCCTCGACGACGGGGATCTGTTCATCGTGCGCCAGCAGAACCGGCGCAGCGCCGACTGCGGCTTCCAGACCGGAGACAGGGTCGGCGTCGTCATCGCGGACGACGCCGCCCAGGTGCTGAGGGACTGACCGGATGGCCGGCGCCGCAGAGACCGCCCGCAGGGCCGAGCGCGCCGACATCCGCAGACGATGGCTGCTGTCGGCTCCCGCGCTGCTGATCATCTTCTTCGCCGCGGTCGGTCCGCTCGGCATCGTGGTGATCTACTCGTTCCTCGAGCCGGGCTCGTACGGCGACGTGCGCTGGACCTTCTCGACCGACGCCTGGGTAAGCGTCATCCTGCAGCGCGACATCTTCGACGAGACGCTGTCGATCGCGGATGCCCATGTGGCGATCTTCTGGCGGTCGGTCGTGCTGTCGCTCGCGACCACGGTCTTTGCCTTCCTCTTCGGCTTTCCCACGGCCTATTTCATCGCCACGCGGCCGGAGCGCACGCGGGCGCTCTGGCTGTTCCTGATCACGATTCCGTTCTGGACCAACCTCCTGATCCGCACCTTCGCGATCCAGGAGGTGATCCGCAACGAAGGCCTGCTCAACGTCGCGCTGATGAAGCTCGGGCTGATCTCGAGCCCGATCCAGATCATCTACACCGACACCGCCATCATGATCGGCATGCTCTACGTCTACCTGCCGCTGATGGTCCTGCCGCTCTACGCCTCGATGGAGAAGCTGGACTTCCGGCTGGTCGAGGCCGGCTACGACCTCTACGCCACCCGCTTCCAGGTGCTGCGGCGGATCATCCTGCCGATGGTGAAGCCCGGCATCGTCGCCGGCTCGATCCTGGTCTTCATCCCCTCGCTCGGCGCCTACGTCACGCCGCGCATCCTCGGCGGCGGGCGCAACCTCATGCTGGGCAACCTGATCGAGCTGCAGTTCGGACAGGGACGGAACTGGCCGCTCGGCGCGTCGCTGTCGATCACCCTCCTCGTCATCGTGATGGCGGCGCTGCTCGTCTACATCCGCTATGCCGGCACCGGAGGGCGCAACCATGGCTAGCCGGTTCGACGTCCGCCGCCAGACCGGTTTCCCGACGGTGGCGCTGTTCTGCTTCTTCCTGCTCTACCTGCCGCTGTCGGTGGTGGTGATCTTCGCCTTCAACGCCGGCACGTCGATCGCGGTGTGGGAAGGCTTCTCGTTGCGCTGGTTCGTCCAGGCCTGGAGCAACCAGCAGGTGGTCGACGCATCGATCCGGTCGGTGCAGATCGCAGCCGTGGCTGCCGTGTTGGCGACCGTGGCGGCCACGATGGCGGCACTCGCCACCACCCGGACACGGCCCTATCGCGGGCTCACCTTCAAATACGCCTTCATCAACCAGCCGCTGATGGTGCCGGAGATCGTCACCGCGGTGGCGCTCCTGATCTTCTTCTCGCGCATCAAGATCGCCACCGGCTATTCGGGCCTCGGCTACCTGATGATCGCGCATGCGGCCTTCTGCATCCCCTTCGCCTACCTGCCGATCCGGGCACGGCTCGAGAGCATGGACACCGCTCTGGAGACGGCCGCCGCCGACCTCTACGCTACGCCGTGGCAGGCCTTCCGGCGCGTGACGCTGCCCCTGCTCTGGCCCGGCATCATCGCCGGCCTGATGCTGGCCTTCGTGATCTCGCTCGACGACGTCGTCATCACCGAGTTCGTGAAATCGGCCGGTCAGGATACACTGCCCACCTACATGCTCGGGCAACTGCGTCGCGTCGTGACGCCCGAGATCAACGCGATATCGACCGCCTTCCTCGTGATCTCGGTCGCCATCGTCACCGTCTTCTTCCTGATCAGCCGGAGGAAGACATGAACGACAACGCAACGACGCAGGACAATGGGAGAACGACGATGCACTGGAAACTGACAGCGACCGCCGTCAGCCTCGCGATGCTGGCAACCACCGGCCTCGCCAGCGCCGCAGGCGAACTCAACATCTACAACTGGGGCAACTACACCAGTCCCGAGCTGATCAAGAAGTTCGAGGAGACACACGACGTCAAGGTGACGCTCACCGACTATGACTCGAACGACACGGCACTGGCCAAGATCCGCCAGGGCGGGCACGGGTTCGACATCGTCGTGCCGTCCGCCAGCGTGATCCCGATCTGGATCAACGAGGGGCTGCTGCTCGAAACCAACCCGAACGCGATGGAGAACTTCAAGAACGTCGCGGAACGCTGGAAGGACGTGCCGTTCGATCCGGGCCGCAAGTACACCGTGCCGTGGCAGTGGGGCACGGTCGGCCTGTCGGTGAACACCGCCGACTACAAGGGCGACATCAACACCTCGGCCATCTTCCTCGATCCGCCGCCGGAGCTCGAAGGCAAGATCAACGTCATCCCGGAAATGGCCGACGTGATGCACCTCGCCATCACCTACATGGGCGGCGAGCCCTGCACGGCTGACAAGACGATCCTGAAGAAGGTGCGCGACAAGCTGCTGGAAGCCAAGCCGAAGTGGATCTCGATGAACTACGGCAACATCGAAGCCATGACCAAGCGCGACTTCCTGGCGACGGTGAACTGGAACGGCGCGTCGCTGCGCATGCGCGAGCAGGACCCGAACATCAAGTACGGCTATCCGAAGGAAGGCTACCCGATCTGGATGGACAACGTCGCGGTGCTGAAGGACGCCAAGAACGTCGAGAACGCCAAGCTGTTCATGAACTTCATCATGGATCCGGAGAACGCGGCCATGATCTCGGCCTTCGCGAAATATGCGAACGGTATCGACGGCTCGGAAGCGTTCATGCCAGCCAGCATGAGCGATGCGCCGGAGATCGTGGTTCCGGAGGACCTGCAGGCTGCCGGCACCGTCGCCCAGACCTGCCCGGAAGAAGCCCGCAACCTCTACACCGCGATCTGGACCGAACTGCAGAAGTAGCAGCCGGATCAAGGCCAGACGGGAGCCCCGGCGCGCCGCGCCGGGGTTTTTTCGCACTCAAACCATTTGAATTCCACCTGTGTACGGTATCGTTCATATTTGATTAAGCATCGTTAAACCTTTGTCCCCGATGCTGCGGATCGTGCGGCGATTCGCAAGGCGGACGCGATGCCTCGCGACCGGGATCTGCCGCAAGGCACCAAGGGGGTGGAACATGAAGATTCTTGCAGCGTCGGCCTTGTCGGCCGTCATCTGGGCGAGCGCGTTCGGCGGACAGGCCCTGGCACAGGATCACGTCGGCCCGATCACCGACTACGTGAAGGCGAACGTGGCGACATGGCTGTCCGATCCGGTGGTGATCGGCGCGATCAACGAGCAGAACGCAGCCCATGCCGGCTTGTCTCAGGCCGACATCGACACGCTCGACAAGCAGTGGCGCGCCGAGGTCGAGGCCGGAAGCAAGCCGATGATCGACAAGGTGCTCGGCAACGCCCTGTCGAAGTTCCTCGCCGCCCGACAGGCAGAAGCCGGCGGGATGATCACCGAAGCCTTCGTCATGGACAACAAGGGCCTCAACGTCGGCCAGAGCGACATCACGTCCGACTACTGGCAGGGCGACGAGGCGAAATGGCAGAAATCCTTCGGCGCGGGCGCCGGCGCCATCTTCGTCGACGAGGTTGAGAAGGACGAATCCACCCAGACGCTGCAGTCGCAGGTGAGCGTGGCGATCAGCGATCCGGCCACGGGCCAGGTCATCGGCGCCATCACGCTCGGCATCGACGTCGAAGGCCTCTGAGGCCTTCGCGGGACGCGTCGCATCGAGCAATGAGTACGGGGGTGGTGTCTGGAATGTTCGGGAAAAGGTCGATCACGTTCAAGCTCGTCGTGGCGGCGCTCGGCGTCAGCCTCGCCGGGCTCGGCGCCTCCGTGGCCCTCATCGACAGGACGGCGCAGGCCAGCCTCTACGATCTCGCAACCGACGCCTGGGTGATCCAGACCGGCCAGATCGCCACCGCCGCAGCCGGCGGCATCAAATGGAAGAAGCCGGAGGTCGTGGCGGACGCCTGGGCGGGTTACCTCGACAACGAGGACCGGATCCTGTCGCGCGCCATCGCCTTCGATCCCACGGGCAACGTGATCGCCGAGTTCACGGCGCCGGGCGTCGCCGCCGGCGGGATCGACGCCTCTCTTCGCCGCCTGCTCGCCGCGCCGCGCGACGGCACGGCGGTCGAGGCGATCGACGGCAACGTGCTCATGGTCGCGCCGTCCGGGACGAGTGCCGAGGGCAAGCCGCTCGGCTACGTCGCCGTCGCCTGGAACACCGGGCCGGTCGAGGATGCCCGGTCCTCGCTGCGGCTGGGCGCGTCCGGCGTGCAGGCCGTCTCGGCGCTGCTTCTCATGGCCCTGCTCTTCCTCAGCATCCGCTTCGTGATCGGCCGTCCCATGGAGGCCATCACGTCGCGCATCGAGAAGCTCTCGAACGGCGACCTGCAGTCGGCCGTGCCGCACCTCGACCGCTCCGACGAGGTCGGGATCATCGCACGGTCGCTGGAGGGCTTCCGCACCGCCTCGCTGGAAAAGCTCGAGGCCGACCGCGAACTCGACGCACAGCGGCGCCAGATGGAGGAGCAGCGCGACGAGAACGACGCCTCGCGCGCCTCCGCCGCCAAGCTGCAGGCCGCCGTCGTGAAGCTGATCGGCGCCGCGCTCGCGCGTCTCGCCGACGGGGACCTGACGACGCGCCTCAAGGTCGACTTCCCGCCGGACTACCGCAAGATCAAGGAAGACTTCAACACGGCGATGGACCGTCTGCAGGACGCCATGCAGCAGATCGCCGCGACGGGCCGGCAGCTCGAACTGGGCACGGACGAGATCAGCCGTGCCGCAGACGAACTGGCCCGCCGAAGCGAAAGGCAGGCCGCGACGATCGAGGAAACCGTGGCAGCCGTCGGCGAGATCACGCGTTCCGTCTCGGCGACCGCCGCCGGTGCCGGACAGGCCCGAGCCGCAGTGGTGGAGATGACCACCGACACCGGCCACAGCGACAAGGTGGTGGGCGCGGCGATCGCCGCCATGGGCGGCATCGAGAAATCGTCGGAGGAAATCTCCAAGATCATCGGCGTCATCGACGAGATCGCCTTCCAGACCAACCTGCTGGCGCTCAACGCGGGCGTGGAGGCGGCGCGCGCGGGCGAGGCCGGCCGCGGCTTCGCGGTCGTCGCCCAGGAGGTGCGCGGCCTGGCGCAGCGGTCGGCCGATGCCGCGCGCGAGATCAAGCAGCTCATCCAGGCCTCCGCGACCCAGGTCAAGACCGGCGCCAAGCTCGTCGGCGAAACCGGCGACGTCATCGGGCGGATCGCGGCGCGGGTGGAGAGCATCAGCGGGTTCGTGACCGAGATCGCGCGCGGCGCCGAGGAACAGGCCGCGACGCTGCGGGGAATCAACTCCGCCATGAACGGCATCGACACCGCCACCCAGCAGGGCGCGGCGATGGCGCAGCAGTTCACGTCGACGAGCCGCAGCCTCGCCCGCGACGGCGAGGAGCTCAATCGGCTGATGGCGCATTTCCGCGGGGCCGAGAGCCGTGACGGTGATCGTGCCGCCGCTCCGCCCGCTCCCGTCCGCCGTGCGCCGTCGCTTGCGGCCGTCGCAACCGCGCGCCGGCCCGAACCGGCGAATGCCTGGCGGGAGCCGGCGCGTGCGCGTGCGGCCACCCATGGCGCCACCGCGCTCGACATAGAGGCAGAGGCCGACGGCTGGGAAGAGTTCTGAGGCGCGAGCCGGCGGGTCAGAACCCCTCGGCTGCGTCCTCGACGATCTCTTCGAGCAGGGCGTTGACGTCGTCGCGCCCCGAACCGGCCGGCAGGCGCCGGAAACCGACCACCACAATGCCTGGTTCCGCTTCCGCCTCGTAGGCGAAAAGGACATAGGGACAGAAGGCGATGTTGCCGATATCGGCTTCCATGGCCCTGCGCGAGACGACCGCCGAACAGAACTGCAGGAACTCCGCCTCCCGGTAGAGAGGCCCCGCAGCGCCGACATCGCCTGCCGTCCGCTTCAGCATCTCGCCGATATGGCCGTGATAGTCGATCTTGTAGCCACGGTTCACCGCCGCGTCTTCGAGATCGGCGATCACGTCGGCAAAGGGCGCCGCCGTCTCCCGCGTGGTGACGGCTTCTTCCGCCAGCGCCGGGCCCGGCAGCCAGACGAGTGCGGCCAGAGCCGCCGGCAATCCGCATCCGCGCATCTTTTCCTCCCTTCGGGCTCAATGCCCCTCGACAAGCATAGCCGAGTTCTCATAAATATGCAAAAAATAATATGTTTGCATGGGAGGACGACATGCCTGCAAGGCGCGTTTCACTGCCGGCCCTCGACCGCCGGCGATTTCTCGCGGCGAGCGGCTCGACCGCCCTCGTCGCGCTTGCCGGCGGGCTCGCCGGGACACGCGCCGTCCGCGCGCAGACGCTGTCGACCGGCGCCGCGGAGATGATTGTCGTCAGCGACGGCCATCTCGTGCTGCCGATGGGCTTCGCCTATCCGGAGGCGCCGGCGGACGACCTGGCGGCGCTTCTCGCCGAGAACGCCATGCCCGCCGATGCGCTCCTGCCCGACTGCAACGTGACGCTGGCGAGGATCGGCGACCGTCTGGTCATCTTCGACGTCGGGGCCGGCGCCAATTTCATGCCGACCGCCGGCAAGCTCGCCGACGGCCTCGCCGCGGCGGGGATCGATCCCGCCGACGTGACCGACGTCGTGTTCACGCATGCACATCCCGATCATCTTTGGGGACTGACCGACGATTTCGACGAACTGGTGTTCGCCAACGCGCAGTACCGGATCGGCCGGGCGGAATGGGACTTCTGGTCGGCGCCGGACGCGCTCTCCAAGGTTCCCGCGGACCGCCAGACCTTCGTGATCGGGGCACAGAACCGCTTCGCGGCAATCGAGGACCGCGTGATCTTCATCGACGACGGGCAGGAGGTGCTGCCGGGCATCGAGGCAGTGGCGACGCCGGGCCACACGCCGGGACACCTGTCGTTCATGATCCAGGGCGCGGAGCCGGTTCTGATCGTCGGCGACGCGATCTCCAATGCGGTGATCTCGTTCGCGCGGCCCGACTGGCCGTCGGGCAGCGACCAGGATGCGACGCTCGGCGCGCGGACGCGGCTGGCGCTGCTCGACCGGCTGGCCGGCGACCGGGCCCGCGCGATCGGCTTCCACTTCCCGCATCCGGGCGCGGGGCACGTCGAACGCAAGGACGGCGGCTACCGCTACGTTCCGGTCTGATCACTCGGCGGGAGCGCTCGCGGCGCGGAAGGCGCCGAAGGGCGAGCCCTCGATGAGATAGGCCAGCCCCATGCGCGCGCCGAGGAAGATCGAGGCCAGAACGACCGGCGCCGAGATCGCCAGCGCCGAGACGGCGGTGACGCCCTGGCCGATGGTGCAGCCCATGGCGAAGACGCCGCCCACCCCCATCAGCAGGCCGCCCGCCAGATGGCGGCCGAGTTCGCGGGCGTCGTCGCAGGCCTCCCAGCGCACGTCACGCTTCCACAGGGCGCAGCCGGCGGCGCCGAGCACCACGCCGACGACGAGCCCGACGCCATAGTCCGGCAGGACGCCGGTGAAGGTGACGAACTGCAGGATCGTGTCGGAGACCGGGACGACGAAGGACCCCGCCTCGATCTGGACGATCTCGAAGGATTGTGCCGCCGCGAGGCTGGTCGCCCACCAGCCGAAGGCGATGACGAGGCCGACGGTGGCGCCCGTCGCCATCGATCCGAAGCGGCGGCGATAGTCGGCCGAGGCGAAGATCCACGCCAGCATGGCAAGGGCGACGAGCGCGGTGACGGCCAGGGTGAGGTCCGTGCCGGCCAAATGTCCGGCGATGGCGCCGAGCGACTGGCCGCCGACGCCGGAGAGATCGATGGCGAAATCGTCGGACAGCGCCACCCTGCCCTGGGCGATGACGCCCTTCTGCGCCGACATGGCGGAGAGACCGAGCACGATCAGCACGATCAGCGAACGGAGGCTGCCGCCGCCGAGCCGCACCAGCGCGCCGAAACCGCAGGTGCCGACGAGCGCCATGCCGAAACCGAAGGCGATTCCGCCGGCGATGGCGCCGATCCAGGCGAAATCGGAGCGGATGTAGAAGCTGTCGGCCGTCTCGACATGGCCGGTCGCCTGGAGCGTCTGGGTCGCGACCAGCGCGACCACGGCCGCCAGCATCCAGGTTCGCAGCCCGCGCCCGTCACCGGCGTACCAGTAGCGTTCGAGCCCGGACATGGTGCAGAAATGATTGGCCCGGGCGGCGAAGCCGAGCACAGCGCCGGCGCACAGGCCGGCCGCCGGAAGAAACCACGCATAGGTGGCCAGGCTCATCTTTCCCTCCCGCGGGCTCGCGCCCGACGGCAGGTCTCCAGCCTGCCGCCTTCAGTCGGCGCCGTTTGCCGCCGTCTGTCGGCGCCGTTTGCCGCCGTCAGTCGGCGCCGTTTGCCGACGCGACGCCCTTGTCGTTTCCCTCCGGTTTCCGCACCGGAGCGCAGAAGAGATTGTACAGGGTTTCGATCACGGAGGACACTTCCTTGCTGGCGATCGAATAGTAGATGACGCGGCCGTCACGGCGCGTGTTCACCAGCCGGTCGAAGCGCAGGCGCGCCAGCTGCTGCGACACCGCCGCCTGCGGCAGGCGCATCGCCTCCTCGAGCTCGGAAACCGACTTCTCGCCTTCCGAAAGCAGGCACAGGATCAGCAGGCGTCCTTCATGGGCGAGCGCCTTCAAGAGTTCGCTGGCTTCGCGCGCCTGCGCCAGCAGTTCGTCGAACTGCTCAGGCGTCTGCGCATCCTTGATGTTGGGCAAGCTCATGAGAACGGACAGCACCCTTGGTCTCTTCGGCGTCGTTGGACATGGCGCGAAGCGTGCCAAATGTCCAGATCGTGCAGCATGATCCAGGTCAAGCGATCAGCAATTCCCGGCCCCAAGGGCGGAAATCAGGGACGGACCGGCAGCAGCGCCAGCAACTCTCCGATACGATACCAGAAGAATTCGTCGCCGACATAGCCCCGGATGCGGCCGATCTCGCGGCCGTCGTCCATCAGGACGAAGGTAGGCGTGAACCGCTCCTTCGCAACCCCCGCGAGGTCGGAGGGCCACGGCCTGGTGATGTCGACGCGCCTGAGCGGCGCCAGGCGTCCCTCCGGCGTCTTCGGCCAGGCGGGCGCGATCTGCGCGTCGAACTGCGCGCACCAGACGCAGCCCGGCTGTTCCAGCATCAGCAGTTCCGCCGCCTGCGCTCTTGCCGACAGTGCCAGGATTCCCGCCGCGACGAGGCCCCACCGGGCCAATCCTGCACGCTTCATGGTCCAATGCTCCCTCATCGCATATAAATATAGCATTCTTTGAATGCTTCTGCCAAGGTGATGCCGGACCGGGTGGCGTTGGGAGGAACGATGCTGGATGTCAGTCTTGGGGGAGCGCTGCTGGCGGGGCTCCTGTCCTTCGTCTCGCCCTGCATCCTGCCGATCGTGCCGCCCTACCTGGCGTGGCTGGCGGGGGTCAGCTTCGACGAGCTGAAGGACACGGAGCCGGGCGCCGAACAGCGCCGCCGCGTGGTCGTCGCCGCCATCGCCTTCGTGCTCGGCTTCGCCACGGTGTTCATCGCGCTCGGCGCGACGGCGAGCGTCGTCGGCAAGACCATCGCGCAGTATTTCGACACGCTGTCGGTCGTCGCCGGCATCATCATCATCGTCATGGGCCTGCACTTCCTCGGCGTCTTCCGGATCGGCATGCTGTATCGCGAAGCCCGCGTCCAGGTGGCGAGAAAGCCGGCCGGCATGGTCGGCGCCTATGTCATCGGGCTCGCCTTCGCCTTCGGCTGGACGCCCTGCGTCGGGCCCGTGCTCGCGGCCATCCTGTTCATCGCCGGCAGCGAGGGAAGTGCGGCGCAGGGCGCGCTGCTGCTTGCCGCCTATTCGCTGGGGATCGGCATTCCCTTCGTGCTCGCCGCGGTCTTCGCCAGCCGCTTCCTCGGCTGGGCCTCGCGCTTCAAGCGCCACATGCACAAGGTGGAGATGGCGATGGGCGGGCTGCTGGTGGTGACCGGCATCCTGTTCATCACCGGCCAGATGTCCATCATCTCGTTCTGGCTCCTCGAAACGTTCCCGATCTTCCATACCATCGGATAGGAGGTCATCATGTCCCGGATCGCATCGTTCGTTATCGCCGTTCTTGCCGTCTTCATCGCCCTGCCCGCCATGGCCGTCGAGGTGGGCGAGGACGGGCTCCACAAGCAGGCCTGGTTCACGATGACCTTCCGCGACATGGCGGAGGACATCGAACAGGCCCGCAGCGAGGGCAAGCGGCTGGCCATCACCTTCGAGCAGCGCGGCTGCATCTATTGCCGCGCGATGCACGAGAAGCTTCTCTCCGACCCGGAGGTGCGCGACTACATCCGCGAGCATTTCATGGTCGTGCAGTACAACATGTTCGGCGACGAGGAGGTCACCGATCTCGACGGAGAGGTGCTGACGGAGAAGACGGCGGCCCGGAAATGGGGTTACGTCTTCACGCCGACCATCGTGTTCCTCCCGGACGTGGCACCCGAAAGCGGCACGGTGGCGCAGGCCGCGGTGGCGACGATGCCGGGGGCCTTCGGCAAGTGGACCTTCCTCAACATGTTCCGATGGGTCAACGAGAAGGGCTACGAGAGCGGCGAGCACTTCCAGCACTACCACGCCCGGATCATCGCCGAACTGCGCGCGCAAGGCCGGCTCGGCGAGGCGGAGGACTGACCGCCGCCGGTCCGGGCGAAGCCCCTCAGCGGTTGGCTGCGGGCTCGCCAAACCAATATATGCAGAAATTCATATTTTTGTATTGATTAGCGCAGCGTGCCGATCTATCGTCGCAAATGGAGGAACGGAGCGCCCCGGCGATCCGACAGGTTGGAGGGAAGACACCATGAGGCGCATCATCGCGGGCGCGGCCTGTGCCGCAGCGCTGACCGTCCATCCGCTGGCGGCAATGGCGGGCGAGATCGCCCCGGGCGACGTCGCCTTCGAGGACATGAAGGTGACGACTTCGCTGACGGGCGTACCCGGCAATCCCGACGAAGGCGCCAAGACGCTCGCCAACCGCGGCCTCGGCAACTGCCTCGCCTGCCATGCCGTCACGGCGCTCTCGAAGGAGCAGTTCCACGGCGACGTGGCGCCTGCCCTCGACGGCGCGGCGGACCGCTGGTCGGTCGAGGAGCTGCGCGCCATCGTCGTGGATTCGAAGCAGGTCTTCACGAAGGACACCATGATGCCGGCCTTCTACAGCCTGAACGTCGGCATCAACGTGCGCAAGGATCTGGTCGGCAAGACGATCCTGACGGCGCAGCAGGTCGAGGACGTCGTGGCCTTCCTGGCCACGCTCAAGGAATAGCACGAGAGGAGGTTCGCATGACACTGTCCAGGCGTCGTGTGCTGATGCTGGCCGCCGGAGCGGCGGCCATTCCCGCATTGCAGCTGTTTCCGGGCGCGGCCTTCGCCGCGGCCGAGGACGTTGCCAAGATGATGGCGGACTTTTCGGGCGGCAAGGAGCCGCAGACCGGCAAGATCACGCTGACGGCCCCCGAGATCGCCGAGAACGGCAATACGGTTCCGATCTCGGTCGACGTCGACAGCGCCATGGACGGCGCCGACATGGTGGACGCGGTGATGATCCTGGCCGACGGCAATCCGAGGCCGGAGGTCGCCACCTTCCACTTCACCGCGATGAGCGGGAGTGCGGCCGCGACCACGCGCATGCGCCTCGCCCGGACCCAGAACGTGATCGCGCTGGCCCGGATGGCGGACGGTTCGGTCTACATGGACAAGAAGGAAGTGAAGGTCACCATCGGCGGCTGCGGCGGCTGAGGCGGCGAACTCCGGAGGAACGACGACATGGCATCTGCTCCCAAGCCTCGGGTCAAGGTACCCAAGACCGCATCCGCCGGCGAGGTGATCGTCATCAAGACGCTCATCAGCCACGAGATGGAGTCCGGTCAGCGCAAGGACAAGGACGGCAACCCGATCCCGCGCAAGATCATCAACAAGTTCTCGTGCGCATTCAACGGCCAGCCGGTCTTTTCCTGCGACCTCGACCCGGCCGTTTCGGCCAACCCCTATTTCGAGTTCAGCTCCAGGGTGCCCGAAAGCGGAACCTTCACGTTCACCTGGGTGGACGACGACGGCTCCGTCTACACCGACGAGCAATCCATCAAGGTCGAATAGGCCAGAACCGCGGCGCAGCGGCCGCGGTGCAGCGGGAGGACGAACGTGGACAGGATTTCACTGGCGGCCGGTACGGCCCTGTGTCTGCTCTTGACCGGACTGGCCGTCGGGAAGGCCTTCGGTGACCCGGTGGACGACACGCTCGAGATCGACGGCGTGCCGATGATCACCCGGGCACCGGCGCCGGAGGGGCATCCCTTCGACGAGGTGCTGTCGGGCTGGCTGTTCCGCGAGGCGGAAACGCGGGCGACGGAAGCCGATTCCTTCGAGAACCCCGGCATGCTCGCCGTGGAGCGCGGCGCCGAGATCTGGGAGACGGTCGAGGGAACGGCGGGCAAGTCCTGCGCGTCCTGCCACGACGACGCGGCTGTTTCGATGAAGGGCGTCGGGGCGGCCTATCCCAAATGGGATGCGGACGCGAAGCGGCCGATCAACGTCGAACTGCAGATCGACAAGTGCCGCGTCGAGAACATGGGCGCGGAGGCCTACAAGTTCGACGACGAAGACCAGAAGGCGCTCACCACCTTCATCAAGCACCAGTCGCTCGGCGCGCCGATGAGCGTCGACCTCTCGCAGGGCGACCTGCAGGCGTGGTGGGACAAGGGCAAGGACCTGTACTACACGCGCACCGGCCAGCTCGATTTCGCCTGCGCCTCGTGCCACGAGGCCTCGATGGGCAAGTACATCCGGGCCGATCATCTGAGCCAGGGCCAGGTGAACGGCTTCCCGACCTACCGCTTCAACACCGCCGGCATGGTGTCGCTGCACAACCGTTTCCGCGGCTGCATCCGCGACACCCGCGCGGAGATGCCGAAGGCGTTCTCGGACGAACTGATGGCGCTCGAGGTCTACGTGACCTGGCGCGGCACCGGCCTGTCGGTCGAGACGCCGGCCGTCCGCCAGTAGGCGCGCGGCCCCGCACCGGCCGCACCCGGCGGGATCCGTCCGCCGGGCCTGAAACGCACATCCCGGCGCCGGCCACAGGACTGACGATGAGCCACACAAGACGCGACTTCCTCCAGTTCGCCCTCAATGCGAGCGTCGCGCTCGGCGCGGCCGGCTATGCGGCCAACCCGCTGCGGGCACTCGCCCAGCAGAAGCTGACGCAGGACGACCTGCTGCGCTTTGACGCGAAGGGCCAGGTGACGCTGCTGCACTTCACCGACGTGCACGCCCAGCTGCTGCCGGTCTATTTCCGCCCGCCGGACACCAACATCGGCGTCGGCGCCTTCGCCGGCATTCCGCCGCATCTGGTCGGCGAGGCCTTCCTGAAGGAATTCGGCATCGCGCGCGGCAGCGCCTATGCCTATGCGCACACCTTCCTCGACTATGTCGATCTCGCGCGCAGCTACGGCCGGCTCGGCGGCCTCGACCGCACGGCCACCCTCGTCAAGGCGATCCGCGCCGACCGGGGCGACGACAAGGTGCTGTTCCTCGACGGCGGCGACACCTGGCAGGGCTCCTACACCTCGCTCAGGACCGCCGGCCAGGACATGGTCGACTGCATGGCGCTGCTGAAGCCGGACGCGATGACCGGCCACTGGGAGTTCACCTTCGGCGAGGACCGCTTCACCGAGATCGTCGAGAGCCAGTCCTACCCGTTCCTCGCCTCCAACATCTTCGATGCCGAATGGGACGAGCCGGTGTTCGAGCACACGAAGATGGTCGAGAAGGGCGGCGTGCAGGTCGCGGTCATCGGCCAGGCGATGCCCTACACGCCGATCGCCAATCCGCGCTGGATGTTCCCGCGATGGTCGTTCGGCATCCGCCCCGACGTGCTGCAGGCCAATGTCGACGCCGCCCGCGCGGCGGGCGCCGAGGTCGTGGTGCTGATCTCGCACAACGGCTTCGACGTCGACCGCAAGCTCGCCACCGTTGTCTCCGGTATCGACGTGATCCTGACCGGGCACACGCATGACGCCGTGCCGGAGGCCGTGCGGGTGGGCGGGACGCTGATCCTGTCGTCGGGCTCGCACGGAAAATATCTCGGCCGCGTCGACCTCGAAGTGTCCGACGGGAAGGTCACGGGATCGAGCTCGAAGCTGATCCCGGTCTTTTCCGACGTCGTCGCATCGGATCCCGAAATGGCGGCGAAGATCGCCGAGGTGCGGGCGCCCTACGCGGCCGAGACCGCCGAGGTGCTGGGCCGCACCGAAACGCTGCTCTACCGGCGCGGCAATTTCAACGGCACCTGGGACGACCTGATCTGCCAGGGGATCATCGAGCAGCGCGACACGCAGATCGCTCTGTCGCCCGGCTTCCGCTGGGGTACGACGCTGCTTCCCGGACAGGACATCACCCGCGACGACCTCTACACCGAGACGTCGATGAGCTACCCGGCGGTCTATCGCAACGAGATGACCGGCCAGCAGCTGAAGGAGGTGCTGGAGGACGTCTGCGACAACCTCTTCAATCCCGATCCCTTCCTGCAGCAGGGCGGCGACATGGTGCGCGTCGGCGGCATGACCTACAGCTGCGCCGTCAACGGCACGATCGGAAACCGCATCTCCGACATGCGGCTTTCGGCGACCGGGGAGCCGATCGACCCCACCCGGACCTATGTCGTGGGCGGCTGGGCCTCGGTGAACGAGGGCGTCGAGGGCCCGGCCATCTACGACCTGATGGAAGACCATATCCGTGGCAAGGGAACGGTGCGCGTTCCCGACGAGAGGACCGTCAGGATCGTGATGTGACGGATCCGGGCGCGGCCGCACAAGTCGCGGCGGCGGATCGTCCGGCAGGTGCCGAACAAACCGATTGACTGTCGCGCCAATACATATAAAAATTCATATGTAACTATCTTCTGGTATCTGGGAGGAGCCGATGACATCGAATGCGCGTCCGGGCGCGTCGCGCCGCGCCGTTCTGAAGGGCGGGCTCATGGGCGCAGCCGCATTGGCGGGCGGTGCAGCAGCCAGCCGCGCGGCCGCCGGCGAAAGCGTGATCACCGAGATCCAGGACTGGAACCGCTATCCCGGCGACGGCGTCGATGCGCGGCCCTATGGCACGCCGTCGCAGTTCGAGGCGCATGTGGTGCGCAAGAACGTGCCCTGGCTGACGTCGGACACGATCTCCTCGATCAACTTCACGCCGCTGCACGAACTGGACGGCATCATCACCCCGAGCGGGCTCTGCTTCGAGCGCCATCACTCGGGTGTCGCCGAGATCGCCCCGGCCGATCATCGCCTGATGATCCATGGGCTGGTGGAACGGCCCCTGGTCTTCACCATGGCCGACCTGAAGCGCTTCCCGCGCGAGAACCGGGTCTATTTCCTCGAATGCGCGGCCAACACCGGCATGGAATGGCGCGGCGCGCAGCTCAACGGCTGCCAGTTCACGCATGGCATGCTGCACTGCCTGATGTACACCGGCGTGCGGCTGAAGCACCTGCTGGACGAGGCAGGCGTGAAGACGGAGGGCAAGTGGCTGCTGGCCGAAGGCGCGGATGCGTCCGGCATGAGCCGGTCGATCCCGCTCGACAAGGCGATGGACGACTGCCTGGTGGCCTTCGGCATGAACGGCGAGGCGCTGCGGCCCGAACAGGGCTATCCGATCCGCCTGGTGGTTCCCGGCTGGGAAGGCAACATGTGGGTCAAGTGGCTGCGCCGGCTCGAGATCGGCGACCAGCCCTGGCAGCACCGCGAGGAGACCTCGAAATACACCGACCTGATGGCCAACGGGAAGGCGCGGCGCTTCACCTTCGAGATGGACGTGAAGTCGGTGATCACCAATCCGAGCCCGCAGGCGCCGATCCTGCACGGACGCGGACCGCTGGTGCTGTCGGGCCTGGCCTGGTCGGGCAAGGGGCGCATCAGCCGCGTCGACGTGACGACCGACGGCGGACGCAACTGGACGACGGCGCGGCTCGACGGACCGAGCCTGCCCAAGGCGCTGCACCGCTTCTACCACGAGTTCGACTGGGACGGTTCGGAGCTGTTCCTGCAGTCGCGGGCGATCGACGAACACGGTTTCTTGCAGCCGACGAAGGACCAGCTGCGCTCCGTGCGCGGCGCGAATTCGATCTATCACAACAACGGCATCCAGACCTGGCACGTCAATTCCGACGGAGTGATCGAGAATGTGGAAATCTCCTAAATCCATCCTTCTGGCCGCATCCGTCGTCGCCGGCGCCGTCGGCGGGGCCGAGGCGCAGGACATTGCCGCAGGCGAGAAGGTGTTCGGCAAGTGCAAGGCCTGCCACATGGTCGGCGACGCCGCGAAGAACCGCGTCGGACCCGTCCTGAACGGCATCGTCGGCCGCGCCGCCGGGAGCGTCGAAGGCTTCAAGTACTCGCCCGCCATGACCAAGGCGGGAGCCGAGGGCCTCGTCTGGGACGAGGCCAGCCTGACCGGCTATCTGCACGACCCGAAAGGCTACCTGAAGGGCAACAAGATGGCCTTCGCGGGGCTCAAGAAGGACGAGGACGTCGTCAACGTCATCGCCTATCTCGCGAGCTTCGACGCCGACGGGAAGCCGGCCGTCCCGGGCAAGCAGTCGGCTGCGCCCGCACCCGATGCGACGCAGACGGCAACGGCCGAACCCGCCGCGCCCTCGCCGGAGACGACGGGGAGCGTCGCCGACGGCGGGCTGGGGCTCGGTCGTGCGGCCACGCCCGAGGAGATCGCCGCCTGGGACACCGACGTGCGGCCGGATGGCGTGGGGCTTCCCGAAGGGTCGGGCACCGTGGCACACGGCATGGAGATCTACGACGAGCGCTGCGCCACCTGCCATGGCGATTTCGGCGAGGCGGTCGGCCGCTGGCCCGTGCTCGCCGGCGGCCAGGGCACGCTGCAGGCCGAGCGGCCGGAAAAGACCATCGGCTCCTACTGGCCCTACCTGTCCACCGTCTTCGACTACGTGCACCGGGCCATGCCGTTCGGCGACGCGCGCTCGCTGAGCAATGACGACGTCTACGCGCTGACCGCCTACCTGCTCTATCTGAACGACATCGTCGACGACGAGGATTTCGAGCTGTCGAAGGACAATTTCACCTCGATCCGGCTGCCGAACGAGGAGAATTTCTTCGACGACGACCGGGCGCAGGAGCCGTTCTACGCCGACAAGTCGGAGCCCTGCATGACCGACTGCAAGCCGGGCGCTGCCGCCATCACCATGCATGCAGCCGTGCTGGACGTGACGCCGGAGGACGGCGGCGAAGAGAACGCATCCGGGGGCGGCATCGACTGACGATCCCGCCGGCCCGGGCCTTTGGGAGGAGCGCCTGGTGAACCGACACGGCATGCCGGCCCGGCCGGGCAGCGCCATCGCCCGGATGGCCTGGCGCCGCGCGACCGTCGTCGCTGCCGTCGCGGTTCTGGCGTTGCCTGCATCGGCGAGGGCTTCCGACGATGCGGCGCTGGCGCTCGAGGTCGAGCACGCGGTGACGCGGGTCCTCGCCATCAATGGCGATGCGGCCTACGGGGAGTATCTCGGCGGCGCGTGCGTGACCTGCCACCAGGCGTCGGGTGCCGCGAGCGGCATTCCGCCGATCCGCGGGCTGCCGTTCGACTACGCCGTGCAGGCGATGGTCGAGTACAAGCTCGGCGCCCGTCCAAACCCCGTCATGAAGCTGATGACCGCCCGGCTCTCCGACGAGGAGATCGCGGCATTGGCCGTCTACATCGCCGGCATGGAAGACTGATCCGAAACGGCTCACCCGGGAGGAAACCATGAGCACGACAAGAACGGGCCCGATCTCGAGACGGAGCTTCGGACGGCTCGCGGGCGCGGGGGTCGCGTCGCTTGCCCTGCCCACCTATCTGCGCGCGCAGGGCAAGCCGCGCGTCGTCATCGTCGGCGGCGGCGCCGGCGGCGCGACCGCGGCCAAATATGTCGCGAAGGATTCGAAGGGCGCGATCGACGTGACGCTGATCGAGGACAGCGACACGTTCACGACCTGCTTCTTCTCCAATCTCTATCTCGGCGGCTACCGCGACTTCGCCTCGATCACCCACGGCTACGACACGCTCGTCTCCGCCTATGGCGTCCGCAAGATCACCGGCATGGCGATGGCGGTCGACCGCGCGGCCAGGACCGTCACCATGGCCGACGGCGCCGTCGTGCCCTACGACCGGCTGGTGCTCTCCCCCGGCATCGACATCGTCTACGACTCGGTGCCTGGCTATTCCGAAGAGGCAGCGCAGATTGCGCCGCATGCCTGGAAGGCCGGGCCGCAGACCGAACTCCTGAAGGCCAGGCTCGATGCGCTGACGGACGGGCAGACCATCGTCATGATCGCTCCGCCCAACCCCTATCGCTGCCCGCCCGGCCCCTACGAACGGGTGTCGATGATGGCGCATGTGCTGAAAGCGAAGGGGTTCGCGAATTCGAAGATCTTCGTCATCGACCCCAAGGACAAGTTCTCCAAGCAGGGCCTGTTCCAGGAGGGCTGGGACAGGCACTACCCCGGCATGGTCGAATGGTACGGCCCCGACGTCCATGGCGGCATCAAGTCCGTGGACGTCGCGGCCGGCACGGTGGAAACGGACCTCGACACCTTCGCGGGCGCGCTTCTCAACGTCATCCCCGCCCAGAAGGCCGGCGCGATCGCCGCGGCGGCAGGCGTCGCGGGCGACAGCGGCTTCTGCCCGATCGACGCGGCCTCGATGCGCTCGACCATGGACGAGGCGATCTTCGTCATCGGCGATGCGTCGATCGCCGGCGACATGCCGAAGTCCGGCTTCTCGGCCAACAGCCAGGCCAAGGTGGCGGCCATGATCATCCGGGCCGACCTGACCGGGTCGAAGGCCTTCCCGGCGAAATACGCTAACACCTGCTGGTCGCTGATCGACACGGACGACGGTGTCAAGGTCGGCGCGCAGTACGAGCCGAAGGACGGCAGGATCGCCTCCGTCGAAGGCTTCGTCTCGCAGACGGGCGAGGACGCGGCGCTGCGCAAGGCGACCTACGAGGAATCGATCGGCTGGTACGACGGCATCGTGGCCGACATGTTCGGCTGACACCAGCCCATGATCGGAGCCGGGCGGCTGCGCCGCCCGGAAGCCCTCACAGCCGGGCCAGCCACACCGAGATCGGCGGGAAGGCGACGAGGATGGCGAGCGCCACGACCATGGCGAAGACGAAGGGCAGCGTGCCGCGGAAGATCTCGCCGACCTTCAGCGTCGGATCGTCGATCGCCGACTTGATGGTGTAGACCGACAGGCCGAAGGGGGGTGTCAGCAGGCCGATCTCGACCGCGACCACGGTCAGCACGCCGAACCAGATCAGGTCGAATCCCGCCGCCTTCGCCACCGGCAGCGCGATCGGCAAGAGGATCAGCATGATCGAGATGGAATCGATCAGGCAGCCCATCAGGATGATCAGGCCGATGAATATCACCAGGAAGCCGTAAGGCCCGATCGAACTGTCGAGCAGGGTCTCCGCCAGCATCGCCGGCAGGCCGGACATGGCCAGCATCCGCGAGAAGAAGGTCGCGGCCATGATCAGGAACAGCACCGAGACGGTGACCTGACCGGTCTCGACCAGCAGCGACCACATCCTGCCGCCGCCGAGCGACCGGCGCGCCAGCGCGATGACGAGGGCCCCCAGCGCGCCGATGGCGCCGGCCTCGGTCGGATTGAGAAAACCGCCATAGAGCCCGCCCAGCACCAGGGCCACCAGCGCGATGATCGGCGTTCCCTTCGACAGGACGAAGACGCCCAGCGGACGATCGTCCGCCACGGGGGCGTCGACGTCGGGCGATCGTTCGAAGACGCTGTCCTTCCGGAAGGTCGCCATGATGACGATGGTGGCCGAGAAGAGCAAAGCGAGCAGGATGCCGGGCCCGATTCCGGCCAGGAACATGCGCCCCACCGATTCTTCCGCCAGCACCGCATAGACGATCATCAGCAGCGACGGCGGGATGAGCATGCCGAGCACCGAGCTGCCCGCGACGACGCCGGTGGAGAAGCTGCGCCGGTAGCCGTGGCGGGTCATCTCGGGCACCGCAACGCGCGAGAAGACCGATGCGGAGGCGATCGAGATGCCGGTGATGGAGGCGAAGACGGCGTTGGCGAAGACGGTCGCGACGCCGAGCCCGGCGCGGACGCGCCGTAGCAGCCGCTCGAAGAGGTCGAACGTGTCCTTGCCGACGCCGGATACCGTGACGAGCAGCCCCATCAGCACGAACAGCGGCACCACCGCGAAGAGATATTCCTCCAGGCTGTCGTTGGCGACCGATCCCATCATGCGCATGGCGACGGTCTCGTTGCGGATCAGGGTCACGCCGGCGAAGGAGACGACGATCATGCCGATACCGATCGGCATGCCGAGCGAGATCAGCAGGATCAGGGCTGCCACGCAGATCATGCCGATCTCGATGCCGGTCATGCCCGTTCCCCCGGCCGGCGTGCGGCGGTCGCGAAGGAGCGCGCTGCCTGGACGGTGAACTGAACGGCGGCGACGGCCGCACCGATCAGGATCAGGGCCCGGAAGGGCCAGGTCTGCAGAGTGGCCACGCCGGTGACGCCGATATACTCGCCGTGGTCGAAATCCTTGGCGAGAATGCCCCAGGTCGACCAGGCGATCCCGGCGCAGACGGCGATGCCGAACAGGTCCCACAGGCCGGAGACGAAAGCGGCCATGCGCGGACTGCGCCCTTCCATGAGCGTGAAGAAGAAGTCGGTCCGCGCCAGCCGCTCGTTGCGGATGGTCGTGCCGAGCTGGAGATAGACGATCATCACGAGCGTGAGCGCGCCGAGCTCGGAGACCAGCGGCAGCGACGCGCCCATCATGTTCCGCGCGACGACGTCGCAGGCGATCATGGCCATGAGCACGAGGATCATCACCGTGCCCAGCGCCGCAAGGCCGTCCACCGAGCGGCCCCAGAGCCGTGCGACCGCGGAGGGCGGGCGCCGCCCGGCGGCGGCGCCTCCCTTGTTCCTGCCCTCGTCCATGGCGATCGCCCCGTCGTCGACGACTTACTGCTTGTCCCAGTCGCGGGCGGGCTTTTCGCCGCGCGCACGCAGGCCTTCCATGTAGGCCGCCAGGAAGGCCTTGCCGGGCAGGCCGCGCGCTTCGGCATCGGCCGCCCATTCGCCGGCGATGTCCGGCAGGCCGTCGACCCAGGCCTGACGATCGGCCGCCGACATCTGCGAGATGGTGACGGGCGGGTTCTGGCCGGCGCCGATCTCCTGCATCTTGGCGAAGGCCGCCTCGTGCCGCTCGAGCAGGTCCTTGCCGTGCGCCTCGGTGTAGAACTTGCCGGCCGCGACCATGGCGTTCTGCACTTCTTCGGGCAGATCGTTCCAGGAGTCGCGGTTGATCGCCACCGCGCCGGAGAAGGCCGTGCCGATGTCGACGCGGGTGATGTAGGGCGCGACCTCGTAGAGCTTGGCCGGCAGCACACCGAGGGCCAGGGACAGGACGCCGTCGGAGACGCCGGTCTGGATGTCGGTGTAGAAGGTGGTCAGCGCCCCGTCGACCGCGTTGGCGCCCGTGCCGCGCAGCCAGTTGGCGAGAACGCCCGGTGCCGACAGCTTCATGCCGTTCAGGTCCGCCAGGCCGGCGATCGGCTTCTTGGTGTAGACGTCGTAGCTGTCGGTGCCGGTCAGGCCGAGAACCTTGAGATTGTACTGCTCCCACTCCTTCTTGAAGGACTCATTGGTCTCGAGCAGTTCGCCCATCACGGCCAGCTGGACCGGCGGATTGGCGGTGGCGAAGGGCGCGTAGCTCGACACCTGGCTCAGCGGCAGCTTGGCGGCTTCCAGGAAGGAGAACACCCAGCCGATGTCGGTGACGCCTTCCTCGACGGAGGTCAGCGTGGCATTGGCCTTGTAGAGCTGGCCGCCGAAGGCCTCCTGCCATTCGATCTTGTAGTTGCCCTTCTCGGCCAGGAGACGGTCGGTCTCCGCCATGAAGTGCGACTTGATCATGCCGACCCACGGAATGACGAGCGGGTGGCTCGAGGCGACCGTGAGTTTGATCGTCTCCTGGGCGAACGCGGCGCCCGGAAAGGCGATGGCGCCGGCAAGCAGCAGTCCGGTAAGCGTCTTCATGTCGTTTCCTCCCTTGAAACCTAGACTATCGAAAAGGTCTGGCTCGACATGTCGAGCCGGACCGTCACCGTTCCCTCGTTGATCATCCACGGCCTGACCGTGAATGCGCGCGCGCCGCTGCGATGCATCGGGTCGCGCTCGGCTATGGCGATCGCCTCGCTGCGCGAGCCGGCGCGGACCACCACGAGACCCTCGCCGTCCCAGCTCTTCTCGTCGTCGGACCACATCGGACCGGCGGCATAGAGGATGCCCTCCTTCTCAAGCGAGACCTGGAAGGCCAGATGCTCCTCCATCCCGGCCAGGATCGCCTCGATGGCACCCGTCGGACGGGTGAAGATGGCGTAGAGCTGTTTCTGCAGCATGGCGCTGCTGGCCTGCATCACGCCTTCGACGGGTATGCCCATGGTCTCCTCCCCCCTTCGCCGGCGTCAGCCGGCCCTGCGCCGTGACAGTTCGGCCCTGATCTCGTCGCCATGCTCGTCGAGCGTGGGCGGCGGAAGGACGTCGAGATCCGGCTCACCGTCGAAGCTGTAGGGTGCACGCACGGTCCTGAAGGCGCCCATCGTCGGGTGCTCGGCATCCACCGCGATGTGGAGATGGCGGGCCTGCGGATCCTCCAGCGCCTCGTTGGAATCATAGGCGGGAGAGTGGGGCACCTCGTTGGCGAGCAGGATCGCGCACCAGTCGTCGCGGGTCTTTCCGGCGAAGATCGGCGTCATGATGTCGATCAGATCCTGCTGGTGCCGGATCCGGTCGAGCCTGTCCTCGAAACGCGGGTCGAAGCGCAGTTCCTCGCGGCCGATCGACTTGGTGAGCCCCTCCCAGAACTTCTGCGGCGAGGACAGATGGATCGCGATCCATTTTTCGTCCGAACAGGGGAAGGTGTAGGATTGCGAGACCATCGGCCGGCTCAGCGGCCCCATCACTTCGCCCATCGAGAAGTAGTGGGTAAAGGAATCGAGGTTGAAGTGGCACATCGCCTCGAGCATCGAGATGTCGAGCCGGCGCCCCTTGCCGGTGGTCGACCGCTCCAGCAGGGCCGCCACGATGCCGAGGGCGGCATAATGGCCGGTCACGGAATCGGCGATGGCCGGGCCGATGACACGGGGATTGGTCGGCGGGGTGAGAAGCCGCAGGTAGCCGCTGGCGGCCTGCGCGACCGTGTCGAAGGCCGGCCGGTCGCGGGCCGGTCCCGTCTGGCCGAAACCGGTGATGGCGCAGTAGACGAGGCGCGGATTGATGCGCTGCAGTTCCTCGGCGCCGGCGCCCAGACGGTCGGCGACGCCGGGGCGGAAATTCTGGATGAAGACGTCCGCGCCCGCGATCAGCTCGTGGAAGACGGCGCGGTCGCCGCCTTTCGCGGTGTCGAGGGCGATCGAGCGCTTGTTGCGGTTGTAGGTCTGGAAGTGCGGCGAGTAGAGACCGCCCTTGAAGGCGCGGAACGGGTCGCCGCCGTCCGGCCGCTCGACCTTCACGACGTCGGCACCGAGATCGGCCAGATGCATCCCGGCCGCAGGCCCGGTGATGTAGGTCCCCATCTCGATGACGCGAATGTCCTTGAGTATCTTGGTCATAGGGCGATCCTCACGCGGTCTTTCCACCGGCCCCATGCGCGGCGGGTCCGTCGTAGGCGATCGCCTGGTCCGCCTTGTGGGACATGATGAAGCCGATGGAGCGCTGCGATTCCTCGTAGAGATGCGCGACGAGGCCTGCTGCGCGCGCGAGCAGCGGGATGCCTTTCATCGCCTCGATCGGCCAGCCGGCGTCGAGCATCAGCGCCGGGATCGCGCCGGAGACGTTGATCGGCAGCGGCAGGTTCATGATGCCCGGCGCCTCCGCGCCGAGCGCCCGCAGGCAGGCGACGTGGTCGCCCGAGACGCCGCGTTCGTCGGCGAAGGCGAGAAGCACGTTGGCGCGCGGGTCGCCGGCGCTGTGCTGCGGATGGCCGAGGCCCGGCACCTTGGCGCGCTGCGCCTTCAGCCCTTCGAGGCTGCGGCGGGCGGCAGAGTTCAGGTCGACGCCGTCGCGGCGGGCGTCCGCGACCACCTCGACGAGGTATCGCCCGGCGATCTCCGAACTGCCGGCGACCACGCTGCCCATGCCGAGAAGTCCCGCCGCCATGGCGCCCTGCCAGGCCTCGGGCGCGGCGGCCAGCGTCATCCGCGCGGCCTGGACGCTCGGCACGAGCCCATGCTCGGCGATGGCCACCATGCAGGCATCGGCAACCGCGCGCTGGGTGTCGGTCGGCCTGCGTCCAAGAACGAGAAGCCAGAAATAGTCGGTGAAATCGATCTTGCCGATCAGGTCGGCGCAGAGGTCATGCCCCCTCACCGTGATCGAATGCGCGTCGGAGGTCGCTATCGCGGTGAACGCGCCCTCCTGCTTGCCGATCCGCATCGTGCCTCCCAGATGATTTTTCGCATTCCGAAAATTTTTTCTCTTGTCGGAAAGTACGGGCGGCCTTACGCTTCTGTCAAGTGCCGGCGTCCCGTTGCGGACGCCGCGCGTCCGTCGAAGATGAGGGGAGGACCAGCGCCGATGGCCGACATCAACCAGTTCACGATCACCGAGGCCGTGAAGAAGAGCTTCCGGACGCAGGAGGGATCGCGCTTCGAGTTCCTGCTGCGGTCGCTGATCGACCACGTGCACGACTTCGCGCGCGAAACGAACATGACGCACGAGGAATGGATGCGGATGCTGACCTTCCTCTACGACTGCGGCAAGATCTCCACGCCGGAGCGGCACGAGTTCATCCTGCTGTCGGACGTGCTCGGGCTGTCGGCGCTGGTCGACATGATCAACACGCGCGGCGGGGCGACGGAGGGCAGCAATCTCGGGCCGTTCTATCTCGACAATGCGCCGCGCAAGGCGCTGGGTGCCGATCTCGCCGGGCCGCGCGAGGGCGTGTCGGTGCTGTGCCACGGCATCGTGCGCGATTCGCTCGGCCATCCGCTGCCGGGCGCCATCGTCGACACCTGGCAGGCCGACGGGTCGGGCACCTATCCGATCCAGGAGGCCGGCCAGGACAAGTACGACCTGCGCGGCATCTTCGAGGCCGACGACCAGGGCCGCTACTACTATACGACCGTCTTGCCCAAGCCGTACACCGTGCCCTATGACGGCCCGGTCGGCGAACTGCTCAGGGCGGGCGACCGGCATGCCTGGCGTCCGGCGCACCTGCACTACATGATCCGGTCCCCCGGCATGCGGTCGATCACGACGGAAGTCTTCTTCGCGAACACCGAATATGTCGACAATGACGCTGTCTTCGGTGTCCGCAAGTCGCTGCTTGCCAAGATCGTGCCCTACAAGGCAGAGATGGCAGGCGACCTGCCTCTGGAACGCAAGCCGGACGCGATGCTGAAGTTCGACTTCGTACTGGCCCCCGGGGACTGAGAAGACATTCGATGCTCGAAGACAATCCGGACGCGGCCCGGCCGGCGGAGTTCGTCGAGGCGCTGGCCAAGGGGCTGTCGATCCTCGAAAGCTTCGATTCCGAGCATCCCGAGATGACGCTGAGCGACGTCGCGCGGCGCGTGGGGCTCAGCCCCGCCGCCGCCCGGCGCAGCCTGATCACGCTGCAGGCGCTGGGCTATGTCGGCCAGACCAACAAGCGCTTCCACCTGCGGCCGAAGGTTATGAGCCTCGGCTCTGCCTTCTATTTCTCGGCGCGCGTGGACGAGATCCTGCAGCCGGAACTGCGTCATCTCGTGGGGACCTTCGGGGACGCGTCGTCGGTGGCGACGCTCGAAGGCCACGACGTGCTCTACATCGCGCACTATTCGGAGCAGCGGGCGCGGCGGCCGACCGCCGTCGTCGGCGCGCGCTATCCCGCGCATGCCACCTCGCTCGGCCGGGTGCTTCTGGCGGGGCTTCCCGATGCCGCCTTCGATCGCTACCTGCGCGAGGTGGAGCCCGTGGCGCTCACCAAGAAGACGGTCGTCGACAAGGCGGCGCTGAAGGACATCGTCCTCGAGGTGCGCGAGAAGAACTACTCGACCTCGACGGACCAACTCGACTACGGCATCACGGCACTCGCCGTGCCGATCCGCGGCGCGTCGGGCCGTCCGATCGCCGCGCTCAACACCTCCGGCTATACCGGCCTCGTGACCGCCGAGGACCTCGTCGAGAAGCGGCTCCAGCCGCTGCGGGCATCGGCCGCCCGCCTCGCGCATACGCTGTCGCGCTACCCGGTGCTGGAATCGATCATCGGCACGCGCTGAAGTCGGCGTCATCCAAACCATCACCGCGGCCGAAACGGTCGTTGACAGAAGTTCACGCTGCGGCATACACTTTCCGAAAATATTTTCGCATAGCGAAAATTCGACGCAGGACCGCCAGCCCGAGGGGGAGAAGCGCCGCCTGCCACTGAAACGGTTTCGTCTCGGGAGGAGAGAACATGTGCAGGATGTGTGATCAGGGCCGTCCGCCGGTCGACTGCGAGTCGCGGCGCGACTTCCTCAAGGCGTCGCTGGTGGCGGGCGCCGCGGCCGCAGGCGTGTTCGCGGCGACCGGCGTCGCGTCCGCGCAGGAGACGCCGCAAGGCACCGGCGAGGAGGGGCGGCGCGTCCTCATCCGGGGCGGCCACGTGCTGAGCATGGACCCGGAGGTAGGGGACTTCGCCGAGGCCGACGTTCTGGTGGTCGGCAAGCGGATCGAAGGCATCGGCCCGAACCTCGACGCCGGGGACGCGGAGATCATCGACGCCAGCGGCATGATCGTCATGCCGGGCTTCATCGACACCCACCATCACCAGTTCGAGACGGCGCTGCGGAGCTTCCTGGCGGACGGCATTCTCGTCAACGACGGCAAGCCCGAGAACGCCATCAACTACTACGAATACATCCTGCAGAAGTTCTCCATGGTCTACCGGCCGGAGGACGTCTACATCAACGAGCTGTTCGGCGGCATCGCCCAGCTCGACGCGGGCGTGACCACGGTGATGGACGTCTCGCAGATCCACCACTCGCCCGAGCATTCGGACGCGGTGGTGAAGGCGCTGCAGGACGCCGGGCGCCGCGCCGTCTTCGGCTATTTCGAGGGCTGGGGCGACCGGGCGAAGTATCCGGCCGACGCGCGCCGCCTGAAAGAGCAGTACTTCTCCTCCGACGACCAGCTGCTGACGATGGTCATGGGTGGAGAGATCTACATTCCGGGCTACGAGGAGTCCTGGAAGATCGGCCGCGAACTCGGCATTCCGGTCGCGCTGCACGTGGTCGGGACCTTCGGCATGCGCCCGACCTTCGACCAGATGGCGGAGGCCGGCATGTTCGGCCCCGACAACATCTTCATCCACATGACCGGCATGTCCGACATGGCCTGGCAGAAGGCGGCGGACGCGGGCAGCCACGTGTCGCTCGCGGTGCCGATCGAGATGGCGATGCGCCACGGCATGCCGCCGATCCAGAAGGCGCTCGACCTGGGCATGCAGCCGTCGCTGTCGTCGGACGTCGAATGCACCATGACGGCCGATCCGTTCACCCAGATGCGCTCGGCCTTCACCCTGCAGCGCGCCTTCGCCAACGAGAAGGCGCTCGCCGGCGACACCGACGTGCCGCGGCTCCTGACTTCGCGCGACGTGATCCGCTTCGCCACGCTGGAGGGCGCGAAGGGTCTGAAGCTCGGTTCCCGCACGGGGTCGTTGACGCCGGGCAAGGAAGCCGACATCGTGCTGCTCGACGCAGGCGCCATCAACGTGACGCCGCTGAACCACGTGCCGGGTGCCGTCGTGACCCTCATGGAGCGGTCGAACGTCGACAGCGTCATGGTGGCCGGCAAGCTGCGCAAGTGGAAGGGAAAACTGCTCGACGTCGACCTGCCGAAGCTGAAGCGCGAGCTGGAGGCCAGCCGCGACCATCTCTTCTCGGCGGCGGGCGTGGAGCAGGATCTCTTCCGAGCCTGATCGCTACCCGGCGGCGCGAGGAGGCGCCGCCGGCACGGCCTTTGCAAGGGAGGACTTCGATGGCCCGGACTCTGCCGCTTCTGCCGACGTCGCTCGTCGGTTCCTACGCCCAGCCCGAATGGCTGATCGACCGCGGCAAACTCGCCGGGCGTTTTCCCCCGCGGGTGCGGGCGCGCGAACTCTGGCGCGTCGCGCCGGAGTTCCTGGAGGAGGCGCAGAACGACGCGACGCTGCTTGCGATCCGCGACCAGGAGCGTGCCGGGCTCGACATCATCACCGACGGCGAGATGCGGCGCGAGAGCTATTCGAACCGCTTCGCCACCGCGCTCGACGGCGTCGACATCGACAATCCCGGTTCCGCGCTCGACCGCTCCGGGCACCCGAACCCGGTGCCGCGCGTGGTGGGCAAGATCGCGCGGCGCCATGCCGTGGAGGCGGGCGACGTGAGGTTCCTGCGGGCCAACACCGACCGGACGATCAAGATCACCGTGCCCGGCCCCTTCACCATGTCGCAGCAGGCGCAGAACGACTATTATGACGACCCGGCCGAGATGGCGCTCGACTACGCGGCGGCGGTGAACGCGGAGATCCGCGACCTCTTCGCCGCGGGCGCCGACATCGTCCAGATCGACGAGCCCTACATGCAGGCGCGGCCGGAGCCGGCGCGGCAGTACGGGCTGGCCGCGCTGAACCGGGCGCTGGACGGGATCGAGGGCGAGACGGCCGTGCACATCTGCTTCGGCTATGCCGCCATCATCCACCATCGGCCGGAAGGCTATTCCTTCCTGCCGGAATTCTCGGGCTGCTCGTGCAAGGCGGTGTCGATCGAGACGGCGCAGTCGAACCTCGACACCTCGGTGCTGAAGACCCTGCCGGACAAGAAGATCATCCTCGGCGTGCTCGATCTCTCCACGCACGAGATCGAGACGCCGGAGATCGTGGCGGCGCGCATCCGCCGCGCGCTGCCGAACGTCGATGCGGCGCGGATCGTGATCGCGCCGGACTGCGGCCTGAAATACCTGCCGCGCGAGGTCGCCTTCGGCAAGATGAAGGCGATGGCCGACGGTGCGGCGATCGTAAGGCGCGAGCTGCAATAGGCCCCGTACCCCGACGGTACGGCTACCGGCGGAGGCCCGGACGGCCTCCCTCCCGACTCCTGCGTATCGCCGCTCGCCTGGCGCAGCGACGCCGCGGCTAGGCCTGTGGCGTGTCTGCGGGAGCCTTCGCCTTGCGCGAGAACATCCTCACTAGCCCACCCGGCTGCAGGATGATGAACAGCACCAGCAGCAGGCCGAGGCCGATGTTGCGGTAGTCGGACAGTTCCTTCATGCCCTCGTCGGCCAGCATCAGCACCGCGGCGCCGAGCAGCGGTCCCCAGATGGTGCCGAGCCCGCCGACCACGATCATCGCGATCAGGAACAGGAGCAGCTGGAACGAGAACACCGTCGGGCCGACGACGCGGAACTGCACGGCGTAGAAGCCGCCGGCGACGCCCGTCAGGAAGGCCGAGACCGCGAAGATCCAGAGCTGGTACTTGAAGCGGCTGATGCCGCGCGAGACGGCGTAGCCCGGATTGTCGCGCAGCGCGCGGAAGGCGAGGCCGAGCGGGCCGCGGATGATGACGATCGACGTCGCCACCGCCACGACCAGAAGGCCGAGCGCGACGAAATAATGCGCGACGTGCCAGGTCTTCGGCATCAGCGCGCGGAAGCCGAGGTCGCCGAACTGGCCGATGCCGCGCACGCCGCCGAAGAGCGGCATGCAGCCGCCGGTCGTGGTGAAGCAGGCGGTGTCGTTGACGATCAGCACGTACATGACCTGCGCGATGGCGAGCGTCAGGAGCGCGACGTAGGGGCCGCGCAGGCGCAGGCAGGCGAGCCCGATCAGCATGCCGACGGCCACCGTGACGACGCCGGAAAGCGGGATCGCCGCCAGCATCGGCACCTTCCAGTAGAAGCCCATCATCGCGGTGGCGTAGGCGCCGGTGGCAAACAGCGCCATCTGCGCCAGCGAGAAGATACCGCCGACGCCGAGCACCAGGTTCCACTGCACCACGACGACCGCCCAGACGAAGAACAGCGTCGCCTGGGTGACGACGTAGCGCCCCGGAAACAGGAAGGGCAGCGCGCAGGCGGCCGCGACGAGGACGAGGCCGACGAGGATGTCGCGTTTCACGGGAGTCACAGCCGCACCACCTGGGTCCGCCCGAAGAGCCCGTAGGGCCGCCAGATGAGAACGAGGATGACGATGAGGAGCAGTGTCGCGAAGCTCCAGCGGACGCCGAGGATGTACTGCGTGGCGGCTTCCAGCAGACCGAGCGCGATGGCGGCGACCACCGCGCCGTAGACGTTGCCGAGGCCGGCGACGACGCAGACGATGAAGGCCTTCAGCATCGGGTCGCCGCCCATCACTGGCGAGAGCGTGGCGATCGACGAGATCATGACGCCCGAGACTGCCGCCAGCGCGCCGGAGACGGCGAGCACCTGGGCATAGACGCGGCCGACCCGGACGCCCATCAGTTGCGCGGCTTCGCGGTTCATCGAGGTGGCTCGGATGGCGCGGCCGGTGCGGGTGCGCTCCAGCACGAAGGCGACGGCCGCCATCAGCACGACCGCGACGCCGAGGATGAAGAGGTTCTGCAACGGAACGTGGACGTTGCCGAGGACGACGTGGCCCGGCACCGCGAGCGGCTGCGGGATCGGGTAGGGACCGAAGCCCTTGAGCATCAGGTTCTCGAGGATCGAACCGATGCCGATGGTGGCGATGAAGACGTTGGTCTCGAAGCCCTCGGCGCGCAGCAGCGGCAGCGCCGCACCGAGATAGATCAGAAGCCCGACCACCGCGCAGAGCGCCGCCGCGCCGGCCAGCGCCAGGGCCGGGTGCAGCCCGAGGTGCTGGATGCCGGCATAGCAGAGATAGCCGCCGAGCGTCAGGATCGCACCATGCGCCATGTTGAGCATGTTGAGCGAGCCATAGACCAGGGACAGGCCGACGGTGGCCACCGCGTACATGGCGCCGAGGGTGAGGCCGGAAGCGACGATCTGGATGAAGACGTCCAACGGTCAGGCTCCGAGATAGGCTTCGACGATCTCGGGACGCGCCATCAATTCGGCGCCGATCCCGGACCAGACGAAACGGCCATTGTCGAGAAGGTGGATGCTGTCGGCGCGCTCGGTGATGCGCTGCGCGTTCTCCTCGACGAGCAGGATGGTGCGGCCGGCGGCGCAGAGGTCGAAGATGACGTCGTAGATCTGGTCGATGACGATGGGCGCGAGACCGAGCGACGGCTCGTCGAGCATCAGGAGCCCGTCGCCCGCCATCAGTCCGCGGCCGATGCCGCACATGCGCCGCTCGCCGCCCGACAGCGTGCCGGCGATCTGCCGGCGACGCTCCTTCAGCTTGGGCAGGAGGGAGAACACGGTTTCGAGACGGGCGGCTGCGTCGCGTGCGGCATCCCGCCGGTAGGCACCCATCAGGAGGTTGTCGAGCACGGTCATGCCGGGGAAGAGCAGGTCGCCCTGCGGCACCTGGATGACGCCGCGCTCGACGATCTGGTCGGGCCGCAGACCGTCGATCCGCTCGCCGCGCAGGGCGATCGTTCCGCCGGAGATGCGGACGAGGCCTGAGATGGCCTTGAGCAGCGTCGACTTGCCGTGGCCGTTGGGGCCGATGATGGCGGTCAGCCTGCCGGCCGGGACCACGAGGTCGACCCCGTCGAGGACGCGCCGCCCGTCATAGCCCGCAGCGAGACCGCGGATCGCCAGCACCGGCTCAGCCATGCGCCGTCTCCCGCGATCCCATGAAGCTCTTCAGCCGGTCGGAAGCCCCCTGCCCCAGGTAGACGTCGATGACCGTGCGGTCCTCGACCAGCCTGGAGGGCTCGCCCTCGAAGATCTTCTCGCCGTGATGCATGATGAGGACGCGGTCGGAGAGCTGGACGAGAAAGCGCATGACGTGCTCGATCAGGATGATGGTCACGCCCGTCGCCCTGATCGCCCGTACGGCCTCCATGACGCGGTCGACTTCCTTCGCGGTCAGCCCGCCGACCGGCTCGTCCATCAGGAGGAGCTTCGGCCGCGTCGCCAGCGCGCTCGCCATCATCAGGAGCTTGCGGTCGAGCACGGGCAGCTGGCCGGTGATCCGGTCGGCCCTGTCTGCGATACCGAGCAGGGCCATGGCCTCGTCGGCGGCGCGCTGCGTCTCGCGGCCGGCCCGGAGGGTAGGCATTCCCCGGTTCTCGCGGCCGAAATAGGCGCCGACCAGCACGTTCTCGCGCGCCGTCATCGTCTCGAAGCCGGCGTTGAGCTGGAAGGTGCGGGCGATGCCGGCATGGCAGATGCGTTCGGGCGCCATGCGGGTGATGTCGGTCCCGTCGAGCAGGATCGAGCCCGCCGTCGCGGGGTTGAGACCCGAGATCACCTCGAACAGCGTCGTCTTGCCGGCGCCGTTGGGGCCTCCGATGCCGAGCACCTCGCCGGGCTCGACATCGAAGGTGAGGTCATGGACGGCCGTCAGGGCGCCGAACGACTTGCCGACACCGCGGCACGACAGGAGCGGCATCGTTCGGCGTCCCCTGTCCGTCAGGCCTTGATCCAGGGCGGCATCATGAACTTCGTGGTGCCGTAGGGCGCGGGCGCGATCAGGCCCGGACCTTTGGTGTAGTCCTGGATCTGCAGGAACTGGTGCGGCATTCCGAGCGAGGAGTCGTTGGTCTCGGTCGGGTAGGTGTAGGCGGCGTTCTCCAGCGGCTTGAAGCGGGTGGTGCCGGTGACGCCGCGCCAGATCATCGCGCTCATCCGGGCCGCGACCTTGCGGTTCTGGTCGAACTCGCCGGGCTCCGCGGTCCCGCCCGCTAGCGCCGCCGCGGTCGCCCAGACATAGGCGCCGTCATAGGGCTGCGCGCCGGAATTGTGCCCGGCATTCTCGCCGAAGCGCGCCTTGTAGCGCTGCTCGAAGGCGGTGCCGATCTCGTCCTGCAGGGCGCCGACGAGGGTGGCGTAGATGATGCCGTTGGCGGCTTCTTTCGCGATGTCGCGGAAGGCGGGGATCGACGGGCCGTACTGCATGTAGATCAGGCTCGGCGTCGGGTTCGGCGCGAACTGGACGCAGAACTGGCCGAGGTCGGCGGGCAGGAAGTGGGTGATGCAGATCACCGCCGGCGGGTCCTGGCGGATCTTGGCCAGCGTCGGCCCCCATTCCGAGGCCGGCACGCTCACCGTCTCGAACAGGCTGATCTCCCAGCCATAGGTCGCGGCCTGCTCCTTGACCGCGTTGGCGATGTTGGAGGCGTAGACGCCGGCGGACAGGATGACCGCCATCTTGTTGTTCGGCCGCGTCCAGTCCTTGTTCGCCTCGAGATCCTGCAGGAACTTCAGGAAGCCGGGGCCGTACCAGTACTCGGCCGGATCGCCCTGGAAGGAGCCCCAGTAGCGGTCGGGATTGGATTTGACGAGATCGTTGTGGCCGATCGTGGTGTCGTAGTGGACGTAGACGATGCCGGCATCGGCGGCGACCTCCTGGATCGCGGCGCCCGAGCCGATGTTGTATCCGTTGATGATCGCGTGAACGCCGTAGCGGTCGACGAGGCGCTGCGCCGCCTGGACGTTGGTGGCGTCGCCCATCTGGGCGGTATCCTCGAAGGAGGGTTCGAGCGGACGGCCGAGGATGCCGCCGAGGGCGTTGATCTCCTCGCAGGCGAGCGTCAGCCCGTTCTTGAACTCGATGCCGTCGGGTGCGGCGAAATCGGTCGTCGGGCCGCACTGGCCGACGGGGATCGGCTCGCCCTGGGCGCGGGCCTCGCCGTTCATCGACAGAAGCATCGCCGGCATGCCGGTGAGCGCGGCGGCGCTGGTGAGACCGCCCTTGATCAGGAAATTGCGCCGGGTTCCGGCGATGACGTTCGGCTTTTGCAGTTTCTGGTCACGATCCATTGCTGTTCCCCTTGTCGTTATGGCTGGCGAATGTTCTGGACGAGTCTCGCGGCGCGGTCGATGACCGCGGTCTGGTGCGGCTGGACGTCCATGCCGCCCCATTGCTGCATCAGCCGGTCCCACGGATCGGGTATGGCGGTGTAGTGCCCGCACATCTCCTCGATAACCGCAAGGCCGCAATAGGGCACGTACATCTCCGAGTAGCCGCCTTCGTGCGTCATCACGATCCTGCCCCCGGTCAGCTCCTTCGCCGCGCCGAGCAGCATCTTGGTCAGCGCCCGGTAGCCCGAGGAATTGACCATCATGCGGCCCATCGGGTCTACGCCCGAGCCGTCGAAGCCGGACGGAACCACGATGAGGTCCGGCCGGTAGCGGTGGAGCGCGGGCAGCACGACCTTCTCGAAGGCTTCGACATAGGCGCCGGGACCGGAGCCGGGCGGCAGCGGCACGTTGATGTTGTAGCCTTCGCCGGCGCCCGCGCCGTTCTCCTCGACGGCGCCCGAGGCTGCCGGAAAGAGGTTGTCCTGGTGCAGCGACATCGTCAGCACGCTCGGATCGTCGTAGAAGATCGACTGCGTGCCGTTGCCATGGTGGACGTCCCAGTCGACGGTGGCGACCCGGCCGACGCCGAGCGCCTGCTGGGCGTGGCGGATGGCCACCGCCGCGTTGGAAAACAGGCAGAAGCCCATGCCGACGTCGGCCGTCGCATGGTGCCCCGGCGGGCGTACCAGAGCATAGGCATTGTCGACCTTTCCGGCCATCACGGCAGCGACCGCCTCGATGGCGCCGCCGGCCGCCAGCAGCGCGATCTCGTAGCTGCCGGCGCCCATCGGCGTCAGCGTGCTGGCGTCGCCATAGCCGCGGTCGCTGATCTCCCTGATCCTGGCGACATGGCCGGGCGTGTGGACGCGCAGGAGCTCGTCCACGGTCGCCGGCCGCGGCTTGATGGGGACGAGGTGATCGAGGATGCCGCTCACCTCCATGAGGTTGCGCAGGCGCCGCTTGGTCTCGGGATTCTCGGCGTGGGTGCCGGGCTGGATGGTCAGGCCGGGCGGAAACACCTGGTTCCAGTTCCAGGTGTTGTGCCACAGATAGAGTTCATGGAAGACGAAACCCGTCGTCATCACGCCTCACGCCCCATTGCCGCGATGCCGGGAATGTTCGCGCAGCCGGGCGCCCCTGTCCCGCCACTTTCGGGTAAGGGGTAGTCTTTTTCACCCTACCCGTTCGGGTGGGGTCGTCGCATGCCTGGGCGGGGGTGGCATCGGCGCGGGGTCGATGCCGATCTCGCGCAGCCGCAGCACCGCCTCGGTGCGGTTCGCGACGCCGAGCTTGCCGAAGATGTTCTTCAGGTGCCACTTCACCGTGTCCGGCGCCATCGCCAGGGTCTCTGCCAGCTGACGGTTGGTGCAGGCGCACATCAGCAGCGTCGCCACCTCCATTTCCTTGCGGCTCAAAAGGTCGCGTCCCGGGCGGGGAAAGAGAGCACCGCCCAGCGACCGGTCGATGCCGCAGCGACCGAAGGCGCGGAACAGCGTCTCGACGAAGACGGCGGTTTCAGAGGTACCCGACCAGGCCGGGATACGGGTACGGGCGAAATCGAGCACCTGCAGCATCGGCGCGCCCTCGTCGACCAGCGAGCGCACGGCCTGCTGCTGCTGCGCCAGCGTGACCGTATCGACCGCGGCGGCGAGCGCCAGCAGCGGCTCGCCTGCCCGACGCGCGGCGACCGCCACCAGAGCGCGGACCTGCATGAAGCCGCGCATGCGGCCGTCGCTGCGCATGCGCGCGGCAACCCGCTCCAGCAGCGCCACCGCCTCCTTCGGCCGATCCTCGGCGATCAGCAGGCGGGCGGCGCCGATGCGCAGGTTCTCCTCCATCGGATGGATCGGCCCCGACAGCGCTCCCGGCGAGACCTCGATGCCGCGCGAGCGCAGGGCGAGCCGCGCCGCGCGAACGTCGCCCAGCGCCAGCAGCATGCGCACGCGCTCGTTGAGCGCACTGGCCGTCAGCCGCCTGTAGCGCTTCTCGATGCCGAGCCGCTCGGCCGCTTCGAGGTGGATCAGCGCGTCATCGTGGCGTCCGCGCGCCGCGGCGAGCCGCGCCAGGTGCAGCTTGCAGGCCATCTCGTGCACGACGAGGCCGCACTCCTCGATCAGCTGGCGATGCTGGTGCAGGATGCGCTCGGCGCCCTGCAGATCGTTCCATTCATAGGCGAGTTCGACGAGGAAGATCGCCGACATGGCTTCCGCGTAGGAGCCCTGGCCGAGCCGCTCGCGGGCGAGGCGGCAGGCACGGTCGAGATGCTCGTGCGCACCGCACAGGTCTCCGGCGGCGATGTCCACCAGCCCGAGCAGCAGGTCTGAATAGACGACGCCGAAGACCGAGCCCGACATGGAATGGTAGTCGCGCGCCTTGAGGCTGAGCAAGCGGGACGCATCGAGTTCGCCGAGCGAGTAGTGCGAGAAGGCGGCGATGTTGGCGAGCGTCCCGCGCGCGAAAGGCTCGTCCTCGGGAAAATCCGGCAGCCAGCGCGCCGCTGCGCGGGTGGCCGAACGCGAGCGGTCGCTGGCGCTGATGACACCGGCCGTCAGGGTGCGCAGTTCCGCCTTGAGCGACCGGGCGACCGCCGGTCCGAGCCGGTCGTCGGCAGCCAGCCGCTCGATCAGGTCCTTGGCCTGCTTGAGGATGCGCACGGCCTGTCGCGGCCGGCTCATGTGGAACTGCGCCCAGACGCGCGCGAGAAGAAGGCGGGGGCGTCCGGAGACGAGTTCCTCCGGCAGCTGGTTCAGCCATTCGGTCAGGCGCGGGATGTGCCCCTGCATGATGAGCGGCATGGCGCAGGTCTCGACCAGCCTCGCCGCGAAATCCGTATCCCCGGCCATGAGCGCGTGGCCGACGGCATCCGATACGTGATCATGGGCCGCGAGCCACGACGCGGCCGCCGCATGCAGCCGCGCACGGTCTCCCGCCGCGCGGGCGTCGAGCTTGTTGCGCAGGAATTCGCCGAACAGATGGTGGTAGCGGAACCACTGGCCCGAATTGTCGAGCGCGATCAGGAACAGGTTCGACCGTTCGACCGTCTCCAGCGCCGCCGCACAGTCGATGTCGGGGCAGAGCGCGCGGGAAAGCCCCAGGCAGAAGCGGTCGAGAACCGACGTCCGAAGCAGGAACTCCTGGATCTCGGGTCTCTGGCGCGCCAGCACGTCATGCGCGAGGAAGGTCGCGACGTCGCGCTGGCTGCCGGAGAACTCGGCGATGAAGGCCTCCGGCGAGGCTTCGTGGGCCAGCGCCAGCGCCGCGAGCTGCAGGCCGGCCGGCCAGCCCTCCGTCTTGCGGTGCAGCGACACGATCGCCGGGATCGCCAGATCGAGGCCGCAGACGTTGAGAAGATAGTCCTCGCTCTCCTCCAGCGAAAAGCGGAGATCGCCATCGCCGAGACTGACCACCTGACCCTTCATCTTCATGCCCGCCAGTTCGATCGGCAGGTCGCCGCGGGTGGCGAGCACCACGTGGAACGCCGGAGGCGCATAGGCGACGAGAGCGTTGAGAAAGGCCGCGATTTCCTGCGACACGATCAGGTGCGCGTCGTCGAGCACGAGGAAGATCGGCTCCGCGGCGCGGGAAAGATCGTTGATGATGCTGGTGAGCAGCGAGTCGACCGGCGTCACGGGGCTGGAATCGATCAGGGATCCCGCATTCTCGGCGATTTCGGGATCCACCCGGTGGAGGGTGCCGGCCAGATACTTCAGGAAGCGCGCGAGATCGTTGTCGAGCCGGTCGATCGACAGCCAGGCGACGCGGCCGCCCTCGACCGACTGCGCCCATTGCGCAAGCAGCGTCGACTTGCCGAAGCCAGCCGGCGAGGAGACGATGGTGAGCTTTCCTTCGGCGGCCTGGCCGAGCAGCCGCAGGAGGCGCGCCCGCTCGATCAGTGCGGCGCGCAGATGGGGCGGATGCATCTTCGTGCCGATCATGGAAGCGCCATCCCGTCGAGGCATGCGGTCGAACCCGGCGGAACCGCGCTCAGGCGGGCGAGCCGGACGGCCGTCGGTGCAGTGTGACCGAAAGCCGGAGGCTCGCGCAAGGGAAGACGCGACGCCCGTCCCTGCGGCGGCCGGCGTCGCTGCGTCTGCAACCCTTGATGGCGCCGTCCGCCGATCGACGTGATAAATTTTCCTGATTGCGCCGATCTTGCGATTGAATTGGACCAACTCCCCGTTTTCTGTTCCTATTTGTCGATCAACAGGGAGTAAGGACCTATGTCCGAGCGCAAGCTCTACATCAAGTTTCTCGAAGCCAACGTGACCGGCATCATCTCTCTTTATGAGGACGTGGCGCCGAAGACGTGCGACGCGATCTGGGGGGCGCTGCACCAGCCGATCCAGTGGCCGGCGCTGCATGCGTCCTTCACCGGACCGGAGATCATGATGGGCCTGCCCGAGAGCGCCCAGACCTTCGACCCCCGCTCGCTCGGACCGGAGAACATCACCAGCTTCCCGGCCGCAGGCGAGCTCCTTTGGTTCTACCAGCCCAAGAACTACTTCAAGATGGATCCGGACGAGTTTTGGGAAATCGGCCTCGTCTACGGCGAGGGCGCCCGTACCGCAGGCCCGACCGGATGGACCGCGCCGAACTTCTGGGGCAAGGTCACCGAGAACTTCGACGCCGTCGTCGAGCAGTGCCGTGTGATCCGCCGCAAGGGCGAGCGCATGGTCGAACTGGGCCGGGTGAAGTAGCCGGCCTGCGCCTCGCGCCGCCCGGAACATTGAGACGCAAGAGTCGCTTCAACGAAAAATCAGAACGAGGGAACCGAGATGTCCGCTACTGCTCGTATTGCAATTGCAGCCTCGCTCTGCGCCGTCGCCGCTCCGGCGCTGGCGCAGGAGATCACCATCAACTCCTTCGGCGGTGCCTATGAAGAGGCCCACCGCAAGTGCGTCATCGACCCGTTCACGGCCGAAACCGGCGCGAAGGTGAACATCGTCACCGCCTATTCGGCCGACGCCTTCGCACAGCTGCGTGCCCAGAAGGACGCGCCGCAGTACGACGTGATCCACTTCTCCGGCGGCCAGGAGATCGTCGCGGCATCCGAGGGCCTGCTCGTTCCGGTCACCGAGGAACTCGTGCCGGCCCTGGCCGACCTCTACGACTTCGCCAAGGCGGGTGTCGCCAAGGGCGAGGGACCGGCCTACCAGATCGCCGCCGTCGGCCTGGTCGTCGCGTCCGACAAGGTCCCCAGCGAGCCCACCAAGTGGGCCGACCTGATGAAGCCCGAATATGCCGAGCATCTGGTGCTGACCGACATCAGCAACGGCTACGGCATGATCGGCCTGCTGATGCTCAACCAGGTCGCGGGCGGCACGCTGGAGAACATCCAGCCCGGCCTCGACGCCGTCGGCAAGCTGCTCGACGCCGGCGCGGTGGTCGTCTCGAAGTCGCCCGAGATCCAGGCCGAGTTCGCGCAGAACGACGCGTGGATCGCGCCCTACGCCTCCGACTACGCCTTCACGCTGAAGAAGGCCGGGCTGAACGTGAAGTTCATCCAGGGCGAGGAAGGCACGCCGGCGAGCTTCATCACGGCGAACCTCGTGGCCGGCCGCGACAATGTCGAGCTGGCGTCGAAGTTCATCGCCAAGGAGCTTTCGCCGGAAGCCCAGGCCTGCTTCTCCGAAGCGCTGCGCTACACGCCGACCAACGCCAAGACCGAGCTGTCGGACGAGGTCGCGGCCGACGTGGTCTACGGTGCGGACGCCGCCAAGGGCCTGATGCGCTTCGATCCGCGCGTGATCGAGGCCAATCGTTCGGCCTGGACCGAAGCCTTCGCCAAGACGATCGCCCGCTGATCGAGGCGACCGGCCCGCGCCATCCGCGCGGGCCGGGGCCGCAGCGCGATTGCACCACATGACAGACCGCCGCGAAACCTGGCTCCTCCTGCTTCCCGGGCTTGCTCTCCTGGTCCTGGGCTTCGTCCTGCCCATCGCCCGCATGCTGGTCCTGTCGGCACAGGGTCCGGATGGCTACACCACCGAGCATTTCGCGCGGTTCTTCCAGGACTCCTTCTATCCCTCCGTGCTCTGGCGGACCGTCTATCTGTCGGCGCTCATCACCGCCGTCTGCGCGGTCGTCGGTTTCCCGCTGGCCTACATCATGGCGCGCAGCGGGCCGCGCGTCCGGCTATGGCTGGTGATCATGGTCATCCTGCCGCTGATGACCTCCGTCGTGGTGCGCACCTTCGGCTGGATGGTGCTCCTGGCGCGCAGCGGACCGATATCCTCGACGCTGCGCGATTTCGGCCTCGTCGGCCGCAGCTTCCAGCTCATGCACACCGAGACCGCCATCGTCCTCGGCATGGTGCAGGTGCTGCTGCCCTTCATGGTGCTGTCCCTGCTCGGCGTCATCATCCGCCTCGACCCCAGGCTGGAAGAGGCAGCCCGCACGATGGGATGCAGCTTCCTCCAGACGATGCGCAGGGTGGTGCTGCCGCTCGCCGCACCCGGCCTGCTTGCCGGCTCCATCCTCGTCTTCACGCTCTCGGCCTCGTCCTTCGTGACGCCGGCGCTTCTCGGCGGCCCGCGGATCGAGATGCTGGCGGGATCGATCTACAAGAACGTCACGCAGACGCTGGACTGGAACTTCGCGGCGGCGCAGGCGGTGATCCTGTTCGCCGGCATCGCGCTTCTGCTGATCCCCTACCTCCGGCTGGGGAGGCGCGCGCATGGTTAGGGCGGTTCCCGGCTGGCTGCGGATCGCGGCTTTCGTCTTCGTCCTGCTGGCGGCGGTCTTCATGCTGGCGCCGCTCGTGGTCGTCATGGGCGTCTCGGTGTCGGAGAGCCAGTTCGTCGCCTTCCCGCCGCAGGGCTTCACGTTCCGCTGGTACGGGAACGCGCTGGGTTCCCCGGCCTATCTCGGCGCCTTCTGGCTGTCGCTGAACCTCGCCGTCCTGGTGACCGTCTCGGCCACGCTGATCGGCGGTGCGGCCGCGATCGGGCTCTCGCGCGGCCGGCGATCGGGCGGAGCGGCCGAGACCTTCTTCCTCTCGCCCCTCGTGCTGCCCTCCATCGTCTTCGCCATCGGCCTTCTGATGCTGTGGAGCGCCGTCTTCGGTGCCACTTCGTTCAACGCGCTCTGGCTTGCGCACACCGTGGTAGCCATCCCCTACGTGATCCGCACGACGCTCGCCGTTCTGGCGGAGCGCGACCCGTTCCTGGAGGAGGCTGCCCGCACCATGGGTGCCACGCGGCTGAAGCGGCTCTGGTTCGTCACCCTGCCGCAATGCCGGCCGGGGCTGCTGGCCGGGGCCTTCTTCGCCTTCAACATCTCGTTCGACGAGGCGGTGCTGTCGCTCTTCCTGCGCAATCCCAACCTCACCACCCTGCCCGTGCAGATCTACGGCCAGCTCGAGTTCTCGCCCGATCCGACGGTCGCGGCCGTCTCGACGCTGATGATCCTGATCACGGTCGCGCTCATGCTGATCCTTGAGCGGATGCTGGGCCTCACCCGTTTCGCGAGTGGCTGAATGTCCGATCTGACGCTGACCAACATCACCAAGTTCTTCGGCAAGGTCGAGGTCCTGCGCGGCATCGACCTGACGATCCGCTCCGGCGAGTTCGTGTCGCTGCTCGGCGCGTCGGGCTGCGGCAAGACCACCCTGCTGCGGATCGTCGCCGGACTGGAGGGCGTCAGTTCAGGCAAGGTCGAGATCGCGGGAACGGACGTCACCGGCCTGCCGCCGGAGAAGCGCGACATCGCGATGATGTTCCAGAGCTACGCGCTGCTGCCGCACATGAGCGTGGCGGAGAACGTGCGCTTTCCGCTCCGGATGCGCCGCGTCGGCACGCGCGAGGAGCAGGACGCCAGGGTGAAGGCCGCGCTGGAGACGGTGCAGCTCACGCATCTGGCCGACCGCGCGCCGCGCCAGCTGTCGGGCGGACAGCAGCAGCGCGTCGCACTCGCCCGCGCCATCGTCTCCAAACCGAAGGTGCTGCTGCTCGACGAGCCGCTGTCCAACCTCGACGCCCGCCTGCGCGAGGAGATGCAGGTGGAACTGATCGAGATCCACCGCCGGATCGGACTGACCACGCTCTTCGTCACCCATGACCAGGACGAGGCGCTGTCGCTGTCGGACCGGGTGGTGCTGATGAATGCCGGCGCGATCGAGCAGCAGGCGCCGCCGCGCGAGATCTACGACGCGCCGGCGACGGCCTATGCGTCGTCCTTCCTGGGCGCCGCCAACCTCGTGCCGGCCCGGATCACGGACGGCACGGCGCGGCTTGCCGACGGACAGGCGCTTCCGGTCGCGGCCGGTTCACCCCACGGCAAGGCCACGCTCGCGCTTCGGCAGGAGAATGTCGACTTCCTCGACGAGGGCGGCCTGATCGCGACGGTGATCACCCGGGTCTATCTCGGATCGCGCAACCGCTACATCCTCGATCTCGCCGGCCAGACGATCAGCGTGCTGGCGCCGGCGTCGGTGATGCTGGAGCCGGGATCCCAGGCCCGCATCGGCATCGCGCCCGATCGCATCCGGATCCTGCCGGGATGAGCGAGGAGGAGCGGCCGCCCACCCGTGCCGGCCGCGGCCTGCAGGTCCGCAGCGTCGACCTGCGCAGCTTCGTCGTCCTGTCGCGGACACGGCATTTCCGCCGGGCGGCGGAGGAACTGGCCACCAGCCAGCCCGCGATCTCCGCCCGTATCGCCGCCCTGGAGGAGGAGCTGGGCTGCCGGCTGATCGAACGCGGCGACGGCGCGTTCCGGCTGACGGAGGCCGGCGAGCGGGCGCTGGAAACCTTCGAGACCGTGCTCGCAGAGCTCGACCGGCTGGCGGCACGGCTGCGGCGCGAACCGGAACCGGTGGCGGCGACCCTGCGCATCGGCGCGATCGACACCGTGGCGGCGACGTGGCTGCCCGGCCTCATTGAGACTCTGCACGCCCGCTACCCGCACCTGCGGGTGGAACTGACGGTCGACGGCACCAAAGCCCTGGCGCTAGGGCTGAAGAAGGGCTTCTTCGACATCATCTTCGCCATTCAGCCCGTGGTCGACGAGGGGTTCCGCAGCTTCACGGCCTGCGTGCTGCAGATGGGCTGGGTCGGCTCGCCGCGGCTGATCAACCCCGACCGCACCTACACGCCGCAGGATCTCGCGGCGATGCCGATCATCTCCTTCCCGAAGGACTCGCCGCCGTTCCAGATGGTGGCGCCGTATTTCCACGACGAGCAGGTGCTGGCGTCGAAGCTGACCTCCTGCAACTCGCTCTACGCCATCGTCAGCCTGATCCTCGACGGCTTCGGCGTGGCTGCGCTGCCGTCGGTGGCGATCCGCCGCGAACTCGCCAACGGCCGGCTGGTGTCGATGAAGGTGACGAAGCACTTCCCGTCGATGCCGGTGGTCGCGAGCTATCAGGCACTGACGCACCACCAGTTCATCCGCGCCGTCGTCGACGAGAGCCGGCGCGCGGCCGCGCTCTTCTGCGCGGCGGCGAAACCCGGCACGGCCTGGGTGGAGTGAATCCGGCGGCCAGACCGGCCCGCCGTGTCAGCCGACCGCGCCGCGCTCCGCCGCGGCAGCAACCAGCGCCTCCCCGGTCTGCTCGGGAGACACGCCCCAGCCATAGATGCGGCCGAAGATCTCGTGGCCGACCAGGCGCGTGCGCATTGCCCCGTCCGCCGCGCAAAGGCCGACGATCCGCTCCGTCTCGGCCCGGCTCCAGGCCATCAGATCCCGCAATGCGCCGCTCCTCAACGTCGATTCGGTTCCCGCGAAATAGTCGCTCGACACCGGGAAGCCCTTTTTCCGCGCCAGGATGTTCTCGCGCGGAAGGTATTTCGAGGCCACCTCCTTCAGCAGCCATTTGCCCCGACCCTGCCTGCGCTTGAAGTCCGGATGGAGGTTGAGGGCGAAGTCGATGACGGCGTTCTCCAGGAACGGCACCCGCAGTTCGACGGAGGAGGCCATGGAGATCCGGTCATGGCGGTGGATGATGCACCCCATGTGCCCATAGAGGTCGAAGATCCCGTTGCCGGCGAACACCTGCGCATAGACCGGAGACACCGTCGAGAGCGCCTCGAGGATCGCCTCGGGCGCCAGGATGTGCTGCGCGAAGAGCGAGGCCGACAGGATCCGATGCTCGACCGTGCCGGAACCGGCGAAGGCGTTGGCGAACGGCATCGTGGCGATCCGCCTCCTGCGGCGTTCGCGGGCGCGGCGCGTCGGACCGAAGGCGGCGAGGACGTTCGCCCACCGGGCACGGCCGGCGGAGACGGCATGCCAGCCGTATCCGCCGAAGAGTTCGTCGGATCCCTCGCCCGTCAGCAGCACCTTGACGCCGTCCTGCCTGCATTGCCGCGTCATGGCCAGCAACGCCGCGGTGGAGTTGCTGAGGTTCCCGTTCTCGACGTGGTAGATGGCCGTCGCGAGATTGCGCAGGTAGGTCTCGCGGTCGAAACCGACCCGCTGCAGGGGAACTCGGAGGCGGTCGCACGTCCGCTGCGCGCCCTGCGCTTCGCTCACGCCCGTGTCGGGCGCCACGACATAGGCGTGGAAGGGATCGACGAATTCCCGGCTCAGTGCCGTGACGAGCCCCGAATCGACCCCGCTGGAGCAGGCGGTGGCGAGCCTGACGTCGGAGACGCAGTGAAGCCCGACGCTGGCGCGCAGGAGGTTCTCCAGTTCCACCTTCGCCTCTGCGACGGGCCGATGCCGGTCGCCGAGGCGTTCCGTCTCGATGGCGGCGAGGGCATTCCAGAAGCTGCCCTCGCGAATACCCTCGCCGTCGACGCGCCAGCAGGCGCCCGGCGGCAGCCGGCGGACGTCGGCGAAGGACGAGAGGTGCGCGTCGACGTCCTGGAGCGCAAGCGACAGCGTGACCGTCCGCGTGTCGATCCGCGTGCCCACTCCGGATGCGCGCAGCAGCGCCTTGTCTTCCGAGGCAAACAGCAACCGGTCGCCCCTGCGGACGACGGAGAGGCCCTTGATTCCCAGCCGGTCCCTGCACAGCCAGAGCACCCGTTCGCGGCGGTCGAAATAGGCGAAGGCGAACATGCCGGTGAACCGCCGGACGGCCGTTTCCACGCCCCATTCGTGCAGCGCCCGCAGCACCACCTCCGTATCGGTCCCGCTGAGGAAGCGGCCGCCGGCGTCCTCGAGTTCCCGGCGAAGTTCCCGGAAGTTGTAGACCTCGCCATTGTAGGCGAGCACGCCGGAGCCGTCGGCGGTGACGGCCGGCTGGAGACCGCGGTCGGAGGTGTCGATGATCGCGAGACGGCAGTGCCCGAGCATAAGGCTGTCGCCCGACCAGTAGCCCTCGCCATCCGGGCCGCGGTGCCGGATCGCCGCGATCATGGTCCGAACGTCGTCGTCGTCGACATCCTGCGTTCGCTCGGCAAAGCGCCAGACGCCGGCAATCCCGCACATCGATGCTCTCCCCCGTGTCCAATCGTCAAAACATCCGCATTTCCGTCAGGATTGCGCGCTTGGCTTCCGTGTCCAGCAGCGGCACCGCGCTCTGGAGAACGTCGATACCGGGAAGCGTATTGATCTCGACCACGGTGATCCCATCGTCGCGGATCGCGACGTCCCATCCGGCGATGCCTGCGCACGGGAGGATCGCGGCGAGACCGGCGACCGTATCGCGCAGCAGGCCCCAGTGAGGCAGCGTCTCGCCCGCCACCGGTGCTCCGCTCTCCGGGTGGCGGTCGCTGAGCGTGCGTTCGAACCGGTCCTCGTCGAAGCCGACGCAGGGGCCGACCGTCCCCGTGGTGAGATCGATCGACGATGTCGTTCCGCCGCGACCGCTCTGAAAATTGTCGGTCGGCGCCGTCCGGCTGGTGGCGCATTTCAGGACCGCGCCGAGGACGACCGCCCTGCGGTCGACGAAGGAGGTCGCGGTCATGATGCGAACGGTGCTGACGGCACCCGGAAAGATCCGGCGCGTCCAGGCCGACTGCTCGATCACGCCCGACACCGTGAACGCGATCGGCTGTTCCGCCAGCCAGGCCCGGAAGCCTTCGTGATCGACCCGCACCCCGTTGATCATCACGCCGTCGCCATCCTGGGCGAGATGGAAGGCGCCCACTCCCTGTCCGGCATCGGCTGGCTTGACGAAGAGCGGCCGGCCCGGCTGCAGCAGGGACGGGATTTCTGCACGCGTCCGCTGGGGCCGATCCGGGCCGCCGATCTGCACCAGCCGCTCGCCGGCGACGTAGTGGGTCATCGGCGGGGCAGCCTCGGGACAGACCCTGTCCAGCCAGAGCTTCTGCGAGATCTTGTTGTGGAGCGCGGCGTAGAGCATGCGGTTGTAGTAGGCGCGCCGGCGATAGAAGCGCGTCTGGCGCAGATAGGCTCCCGACGCGCGAACCTCGGGCGGGAGCAGCGCGATCGATCGCGATGGGTGACCGCTCGCCAGCGCGCGCAGGCGCCAGAGGGGACCGGGGACCGTCCGCCGGAACTCCTCCGCCACCAGATCCGACAACGAACGAAGTCGCCCCGCTATCCCCATGGCGGCATCTGATCACAACGGCTGAAACCCCGCAATCATCGCCGGGCGCCGCGAACCCTTCCCGGAATGGTGATTGGTGGAACTGCCCCGACATAGTATCAGGGTCATCGCACCTGGAGGATCGTCATCCGGCCGCCGCATGAGAAGCACCCGTACCCTGACCCTTGCCTATGCTGCGCCCTCTCCCGCAGCTGCGATCGATGGCTCGGCGCTCGCCGTGCGGCTGAGATGCGGGGGATACGACGCGGCGATCCGCTTCGAGGCGGCCGGCGCGAGGCTCGCGGCGTCGGGGGACGCCCTCCTGTGCCTCGGCCTCGTTCCGGCGATGGAACTCGGCGTCGACCTGCGCATCGACGACGAGGTCGACGAGGAACTCCTCGACCACGCCAGCGAGATCCAGTCGCTGTTGTGCACCTGGTATCCCGGCTACGGCAGGATCGCGGTGGACGCCCGGCCGGTCCGGCGATCCCATCCCGCCGGTCGCGAAACCGGGCTGTTCTTCTCGGGCGGCGTCGATTCGGGCTATTCGCTCGCCACCGCGCGCGAGCGGATCTCGGCACTGGTGACGCTTGTCGGAGCAGACGTCGACCCGGCGGACCAGCCCCGCGTCACGCGACTGAAGACGGTCGTCACGGACGTCGCAGACCAATTCGGTATGGGTCGCATCGTCGTCACCACCGACATCCGCTCGGTGTCCGATCGGCTGATAGGCTGGGTCGAGTATCACGGTGCGGTGCTGGCGGCGGTGCGGCACATGCTGGCGCACCGGTTCGAGAACCAGATCATCGCCTCCTCGGCCGACGAGTCCTCCTGGACCCGGCGCTGGGGCTCTCATCCGGCACTGGACGTCCTGTGGGGCACCGCCGGGGCGCGCGTGGAGCATCACGGCCTCGTGCACCGGCTCGCCAAGGTGCAACGGATCGCATGCGAGCCCGTCCTGATGGAGCATCTGCGCGTCTGCAACCGCCGCTTCGAGCATTGCGGCGTCTGCCACAGCTGCCAGTTCATGCTCGCCGCACTCGACGTGCTCGACATGCGCGACAGGGCGCCGACCTACCGGCACCTGACGTCGAGGAAGCGGTCGCTGAAGGTGACGGGCGAAGGCTCGCAGTCCGACATGCGCAACTTGAGGGCAGCGGCGCAAACTCATGGCGACGACGACATCGTCGCGGCCATCGACGGGGCACTGAAGCGGTACCGTCGCGAAAAGCTGCTCAACCGGATCCTCCCGCTGACCGAAATCGCCCGCCGGTTCAAGCGGTTCAAGCGGCAGCGGCGATTCATGGCGCGGGTGGGCCGCCCGTCCCCATGACACCGCCGACGCTCGATGCGCTCTTCCCGCCCGGCACCTTCCTCGCCCCCCGACGCGAGGACGACGGCCCGGCATGGGCGCCGGTCGAGCCGCACATGACGGAGTTCATGACGGCAAATCTCGTCGCCTGCGCGGGCGGGCTGCCGATGCTGGTCCAGAAAGCCGCCATGTCGCCCACCGGACTTGCGGCCATGGAGCGCTGCGGCGTGCGCGTCGGCTCGGCCATCGAGGTCTACGGCTCGCCGGACGACTACCGGCGTGCCGTCGGACGGCGCCAGCGGCGCGGCGAGACCGCCGCCTACGTGCATGGTCCGGCAGGCGGACCAACCCAGGAGGGGCCGACGCTCGTGGCGCCCGAACTGCTCGCGTTCCTGAACGACAAGCGCAACGTCGCGCAGCTGGCCGGTCCGGAAAACGTTCCTGCACGCAGGCTCGTCGATCTGACCGATCCGGTCGCGCGCGCGGGGCTCAGGCGCCCGATCGTGCTGAAGGTGGCGACGGGCGGCCCGAGTGCGGGCGGGACGGACGTCGCCATCTGCCGGAGCCGGCGGCATCTGCGGCGCGGGCTGTCGCGCTTCGCCGGCGCCGAGGCCGCCATCGCCGAAAGCCTCGTCGACGCTGCCCAGAACTGGTGCCTCCAATATGCGGTGATGGCCGACGGGACCGTGCTCGACATCGGGGCCTCGGAGCAGATCTGCCTGCGCAACGGCGTCCACGCCGGCAATCTCCTCGACGGCGACGTCTCCCCTCCGCCCGCAGCGACGGCGCTCGGGCGGGCGATCGCGGCGAAGGGAAGCCAGCTCGGATTCCGCGGCATCTGCGGCTTCGACATTCTGGTCGATCGTGGCGGGAAGCCGTTCGCTATCGATCTCAACTTCCGGCCGGTGTCCAGCACGGCCTTCGTCCACGAGATGCTCCGCCGGAAGGAGCACCCGGGCGCGGAGCGCATCGCCCGGCTTGCCTTCTGCAGGGCGAACACGTCGCTCGCGACCATGATGGAGCGGTGCGAACCGGGATTGCGCGACGGCTGGCTGGTGCCGCTCGCCACGTTCGATCCGGAGCATGGCGGACTGGGCCCTGGGCCTGCACGGCTGCGCGTGGCGATCATGGCTGCCGACAGGCGCACGCTGCACGGCCGCGAGGCCTCGCTGGCCGCCTGCGGGATCGAGTTCTTCCGCACGCCTGCTCGCCTGGACGGGTTCCTGGCGAGACTTCGCGCACTCTTCTGACATGGAAAGCGGCATGCGCGTTCCCGGGGGCATCGGGTGGGAGATCGTCAGCGACGAAGGGGGGCTCGACCGGCTCGCCGCCGAATGGGAGGCCCTCGACGCCCGGTGCGCGTCGGAAGGCTTCTTCACGCGGATGGAAATACTGCGCGCGAACTGGGAGAGGTACAGGAAGGATGGCCGCACCGCCCTGCACGTCGCCGCCATCCGCGACCGCGGGCGCCTTGTCATGGGAATGCCCATGATCAGGCGCCGCGAGCTGTTCGGCACGCATTCGCTGCTCTGGCTGGATTCCAGGACGCCCTTCTATGACGGGCTGCTTCTCGATCCCGCGATGGAGACGGCCGCCGCGGCCGCGGTGCTGCTCGATGTCCTCCATGCGTCGCTCGCGACGCGGATCTTCAAGGTCGGCTTCGTCCACGAGGGCACGGCGCTCCACCGCGTCCTCGACGCGGCCGGCATGCCCCTGGTCCGCAAGGCGGAAGCGGCCAGCCTCGACATCGCCGGCTACCCGACCTTCGAGGCCCATCTTGCCGCGATGCCCGCCAGGCGCCGCCAGCAGATCGGCAATTTCGGCCGCCGCCTGAGGAAGGCAGGTGCCGGACCGGTCCATGCGGTCACCGACCCGCAGGAGCGGTCGGCCGAGATCGCGCGCCTGTTCGCGCGCAAGCGGCAGTGGGTCGAGGAGGAGGGATTGTCGGACTGGATCGTGCCGGCCGCGACCGAAGCCTGGTTCCAGCGCATCGCTGCCCGGGAGGACGCACGCAACCGGACCCACCTCCTGCGACTGGCTTCCGGGGAAGACTGGATCGCGAGCATCCTCGCCTTCGAGCGCGACGGGACGCTCTACCTGTCGAAGATGGCACACAACCCCGCCTGGGAGCGGTTCTCCCCCGGCTGGGTCCTGCTCGCCGAGGTGGTGCGCTTCGCGATCGAACGGAGGCTGGGCAGCATCGACTTCATGATCGGCAGCAGCGCCTGGAAGAACCGGCTGGCAGACCGGCATCGCGCCGTCTTCGGCTGCCGCGCGAACCTCCTGCCCTGGCGCCGGCGCCGCGGTTGAAGCAAGTCTCCCGACAGCGGGCACCGGTTTCGGGCGAAAGACATGCGCGAACACCAGGATCTGACGCCTGCGGAGCGAATCCGAAAGAGCGCGAAATGCTTCATACCAGCGGTCTTTTCGATTGACCCACGGCGCTGCCCCTCATCCGCCTGCCGGCACCTTCTCCCCCCAAGCGGGGAGAAGGAGGCACGGCCGCGACATCGGCACCAGGTAGGCGACCTTTGCGACCCGCGAAGCCGTCGGTGACGGCGTTCTTCTCCCCGTGTTACGGGGAGAAGGTGCCGGCAGGCGGATGAGGGGCGGCGCGAGGGTCGAAGGTAAAGGCCAGTAGTATCAGGTGGAGCCCCGCGGCGACCCGAACATGCTGCGGCCGAGATTGCCCATCACCAGGTATTGTTCAGGCGCGCGGCGGACGTGCTCGAAGAGATGGTCGCGGGCGGTCAGCGCCAGTGCGGCCATGCGGGCGTAGTCCCGCTTCGCCGCGCTGCTTCGGGCGCCGTCGGACGTGCCGTCGGAGATCGGCCGGATGGCTGCTTCGAACCGGCCGAAGGGTTCGGTCTCCACGATGGCCATCGAGAAGAACGGCGTGGCGCGGCGCGCGACGATCGAAAGCGGCGCAGTCGGCATGCTGACGTGGCCGCGGGCGCCGATCGGCATCTCGAGGAACATCGCTCCGGCGTGGACGTTGTTGGTCAGGAGGATCAGCTCGCCCTGGTCGAGAAGCCCGACGATCTTGCGCGTGACGGCCGCGCCGCTCTCGCGGTCGAAGATGATCCGGCCCTTGAGATAGCGGTCCTCGGCGCGCCTCAGCACCGGATTGTGGGTGAGGTTGCCGACACGGGTGCTGGTGAAGCCGTGATAGGGATCGCTGATCTGGATCGCTTTGAAACCCTGCTCCCACAGCGCGCGCTTGCCGGCAAGCGTCTGGAACGCGAATTGAGACGCCCAGACGATCGCCCCCCTCCCTCGGTCGAGCGCCTGGCGGAGTTGCTCGCTGCCCGACACGTCGATCGGCGAATTCCTCCGCGGCGCGACATGATCGAGCGCCAAGCCGAAGCGGCGTCGCGCCATCACGTCGAGGTGCGATCGGAAGGAAGCCTCGACGATCGCGTCGTCGTCCACTCTGAGGACCGCGGCCATGGCACGGGCGTAGTCGGCATAGTGCTTCCTGCGCTTGCGCTCGTAGCGGAGCCCCGATGAGAAGCGGCAGATCGAGGGCCAGGATCGTGCCGGAAGTAGTGCGGCCGCTGCAGCGGCACCGAGCCCGAGGAGTTCCCGGACGTCCTGTTCCGAAAACCGGCGGATCCCTGCATCCTCCAGACGCGTTCTCTTGTAGAAAACCACCTGCGATCCATGTTCGCCGGACTGGATTTCTTCCATGGCTTCGTAGGAGAAATAGCGATCCGCCATCGTTACTGGCCTGGCAGCTTCTTCTGGTTTCAACTACTCGTCGTTTCGGATCGGTGTTGCAAGAAACGGTCTGTCTCGAATGGACATGGACATGATGCGAGACATGAGCGAAGCCATCGTCTGCCCTTTCCTGCCTGCGATCACGGACGCGACCGCTTCCAAGACGGCACTGCTTTCGCCGGGCCGTCAAGCCTGCTCGCACCAGCATCTCGCAGCCGCGGTCGCCGGCACGGCGGCACGCCTTGCCGCAGCCGGCGTGAAACGCGGCGACGTCGTGGCACTGTCCATGCCCAACGGACCCGAAACGGCGATCCTCTTCCTGGCTGTCGCCACCATCGCGACTGCGGCGCCGCTGAACCCCGCCTATCGGGAAGCGGAACTCGCCTTCTTTCTCGACGATCTCGGCGCGAAGCTCCTCATCTGCCCGCGTGAGGGTTTCGAGGCTGCCAAATCCGTGGCGCAGGCCCGCGGGATAGGGATCGCGGAAGTCGTGTTCGACGGCGGCGCCTGCGACGCGCTCTCCGTCGATCTGCCTCCGGCGACGCCGGGCACGACCGCGGACCGCAACGGGACGGATGACGTCGTTCTCCTTCTGCATACGTCGGGGACGACGGCCCGGCCCAAGCTCGTCGGGCTGACCCGTGCCAACATCGAGGCGTCGATCCGCAACATCGTGGCGACGCTGCGCCTCGGCGAAGACGACGTCGGCCTGTCGATCCTGCCGCTGTTCCACATCCACGGGCTCGTCGCCACGCTCTGCGCGCCGCTCAGGGCCGGTGGCGCAGTCGTCTGCACCGAGGGATTCGACGCCATGAAGTTCTTCCGCTGGCTCGGCGACTTCTCTCCGACCTGGTATTCCGCCGTGCCGTCCATGCACCAGGCGATCCTGCAGCGCGCACGACGCAACGCCGCGGTCGCTTCGGCGACGCGCCTGCGCTTCGTGCGATCGTCTTCGGCCGCACTCGCGCCGGCCACGCTGGAGGGGCTGGAGCAGACCTTCGGCTGCCCGGTGGTCGAGGCCTACGGGATGACGGAGGCTGCGCACCAGATCACCAGCAACGGCCTCGACCATCGCAGGCCGGGCTCGGTGGGAAACATGACGGGAACTGGGGTGCGGATCGTCGACGCGGCATGGGAGGACCTTCCCGCCGGATCGGTGGGCGCGATCGTCATCCGCGGCGACAACGTGCACCGCGCCTACATGAACGCACCCGCCGCCAACGAGGCGTCGTTCCGCAACGGCTGGTTCGACACGGGCGACCAGGGCTTTCTCGACGCCTCGGGGTGCCTGACCATCACCGGCCGGACCAAGGAGATCATAAACCGCGGCGGCGAGAAGATCGCGCCGCTGGAAATCGACGCCGTGCTGGCGCGCGACCGGCGCATCGCCGAGGCGATCGCCTTCGCGGTGCCGCACCGGTCGCTGGGAGAGGACGTCGCCGTGGCGGTGGTTCCGGCGGAGGGAGAGACGCTGAACGCGCAGGATGTCCGGTCGGCGCTCGGCGAGGTGCTGGCGCCGCACAAGGTGCCGCGTACGGTCGTCTTCCTCGATGCCATCCCGAAGGGTCCGACCGGGAAGATCCAGCGCCTGAAGCTCGCCGAGCTGCTCGGCCTCGCCGGCGATCCTGCCGCCACTCCGGACGGCGGCGAGGCGGACCCCGCTCCGGCGGTGTCCCGGTGACCCGTCAGCAGCGCTATCGCGGCCGGACCGACGGCATCCTCGCAACGCTCGTCCCGCGCGATGCTGCGGTTCGGCGCGCCATCCGTTTCGTGCGGACGAAATGGCGGCTTCCGCTGGCAAACCTGCTGCGGCGGAGAGCCCGGTTCGACGCGGTGATCGGCGTGACCGGCAGCGCGGGCAAGTCGACGACGTGCCGTCTGGTCGCTTCGGTGCTGGCAAAGGCCGACACCGTTCACCTCGGCGTCGGCATCAACACCCCCGACGGCATCCGCCGGCGCTTCCTCCAGGCCCCTTCCGGGGCGCGATACTGGGTGCAGGAGATCAGCGGCCACGAGCACGAGGCCATGCGTTCCTCGCTCGCCTTCGTGCGCCCGACCCTCGGTGTCGTCACGACGATCGGCATGGACCACATCGCCCACCACAAGTCGATCGAGGCCATCGCCGAGGCCAAGGTGCAACTGGTCGAGGTCCTGCCGCCCGACGGCATCGCGATCCTGAACGCCGACGATCCGCTGGTCGCGGCCATGGCGGCGCGCACGAGGGCCAGGGTGATCACCTACGGGCGGCGGGAGGGGGCCGACGTCCGGCTCGTGTCGCGTTCGAGCGGCTATCCGAGGCGCCTCGCCATGCAGCTGCGCGTCGACGGCGAGGACATCCAGGTTCCGACGCGGTTCGTCGGTGCGCGCTGGGAGACGAGCGTGCTGGCCGCGATGGCTGCGGCGCATGCGCTCGGCGTCGACCTGCAGGCGGCGGCCGCGGCGATCGGCGCGGTGGAGCCTGAACCCTTCAAGGATCAGGTGGAGGTTCATGCGGGGGTGACCTACATCGTCGACGCGCTCAAGGCCCCCTACTGGACGATCGCGTCGAGCATCGAAATCCTCGCATCGGCCGAGGCGGAGCGGAAGCTCATGCTCTTCGGCACGATCTCCGACTATCGCGGCACGGCCCGGACGAAATACGTCACGGCTGCGAAGGAGGCGCTGGCCGAGGCCGAGATCGTGATCTTCTACGGTCCCCATGCCGAACGCGTGAGCCGCCTGAAGCCGACCTATCCCGGCCGGCTGTTCACCTTCGATGACTTCAACGTCCTGATGGCCTTCCTGGACGAGACCCTGCGTCCGGGCGATCTGCTCTCGATCAAGTCGTCCGGCGCGGACCATCTCGAGCGCGTCGCGCTCGATCGGTCGAAGCCGGTCGCCTGCCGCCTGTCGGATTGCCGGCGACTGTTTTCGTGCGGTCACTGCAAGCACCTCTACCGGGAGCCGCGCCGCAATGTCTTCTGACCGGACGACGTGGCGCGCGTCCCGCCCGGGCGGGAGAGTTCATTCCACCCGGCCGGTTGCGGCGACGCCCGCCGCCGATCCGCGATCGCCTGTCGAAACGGCGGGGAGACCCGGTCCGGCATGCGGGAGGTCGCTTCCATGAAGACGCCGGCCGCCCCCGCCTACTTCATCAACCTCGATCGCCATCCCGAGCGGCGCGAGGCGACCGCAGCGCAGCTTCGGGCGGTGGGGATCCGTCACACTCGGATCTCGGGGATCGACTATCGCGACCTCGACGGCGAGACGATCCGCCGGGCGGTCGATCCGGCTCCGCCGCTGCCGTTCAAGCGGGTGCTCAGTCCGGGAGAAGTCGCCTGCTTCCTGTCGCACCTGAAGGTCTGGCGCCTGATCGCAGACGGGACCGACGAGCTGGCCTTCGTCTTCGAGGACGACGTGTCGTTCACCGCGGGTGCGTCGGATGCCCTGGTGGCGATCGAGGAGGGACCGCGCGACTGGGACATGGTGCGGCTGTTCTGTCCCAGGCCGGTCCGGTCCGAGGACGTCCGGACGCTGCACGGCCGGTTCAGGACGGTGCTGTCGCGCAAGTACCCGATGTCGACAATCGCCTACGCCGTCACCCGGCAGGCTGCAGCGCGTCTCGCTGCGACCATGGTTCCCTTCGGTCAGCCGGTGGACATGGCGCTCAAGTGCTGGTGGGTGCACGGCCTGTGCACGCGCATCGTCGTTCCCTCCGCCTGCGAACCGCGGACCGACCCTTTCTCCGCCAGCACGCTGGACAGCAACCGCGAGACGCACAGCCGGACGGGTCCGGTCGCCCGATTCGCGGCGAACCTGCGCTACCAGTTCGCCATTGCACGGATGCGACGGCTGCATGCGGGCGACTTCCCGCGGCGCAGCCGACTGCAGCGATGAACGGTCAGGCCCGATCGGCGCCGATCGAGACCCGCGGCAGGATTTCCGCCCACGTCTCGACATAGGAGCCGACCTTGCCGGTGGCATTGTCGCGGGCAAGGACGGTCCGGCCCATCGTGGAGGCGAGAATGACGCCGTGCAGCCGATCGGTCACGACGGTCCTGCCGCGTCCGAGCAGATCGCAGGCCAGGACGACCTTGCGGCGGGCGATGCCGTCGAAAGCGGCGAGCCGCAGCCGGTGAAACGGAATGATGGGCGCAGCCTTGCCGATCCGGTTGATCCACCGCAGCGACCCGTCGTCGCTCCAGTCGAACGATGGTTCCCCGGCGGGCTGGCCGTCGGACGCGCCGCGGCGGGCCTCGCCGTCGCGGCGCCTCAGCGCGATGGTCTCCCGAACCGGCTGGACGGCGGGCGGCGTCAGGCCATGGGCGGTGTCCGGGCACAGGCCTGCCTCGATGCCGTACGCCTGCGCCAGCACCGTCCGGCTGTGATGCTCCCGCGCGAGGACCGTCAGACGCGCGCAGCGCCGCAATACGCTCCCCGCCTGCGCCGACAGGTCTCGATCCGCCGCCGGGTCGGCAGCATCGGCGACGCTCAGCGGCAGGAGGACGATCGTTTCGTCCCGCAGTGCGTCGAGAGCGCGCAGCCGCAGGCGGTGGTGGCGCGCATAGAGCGATCCGAAATTGCCGCCGCCCAGGAAGAAGATCGTGCCGCCCGCGACGGCCTCGCGGCAGCGGGCGGCGTCGAGATGGCGCAAGGTGGAGACGTAGGACGGCGGGCGACCCGTGAGTTCCGCGAGCAGCGTACGCGCGCCGCACCAGATCGCGGCGTCGCCGGGATTGGCATAGCCGGGATAGTCGACGATGGCATAGCGGCCGTCCGGGACGTGATCGCCGAGCACTCGTCGAAGAACGTCCTTCGCGGACTCCGTCATCGGCTCATCCGTTCCCCGGCGACGGCTTCGCGGGCCTCTCCTGCGGGTCGACGGATTTTGTCGGTCTGCTCGTGATCCGGTTTAATGGTGGAGCCAAGGGGAGTCGAACCCCTGACCTCTTGAATGCCATTCAAGCGCTCTCCCAACTGAGCTATGGCCCCACGCTCCGGCTTTCGCCGGGACCCGCCCTTTCGGGGGGAAGACTGCGCCGGAAGGGACCGGCGCCGAACGTGTTGGCGGCTTCTATATCCGCCCGTTTGCAAGATCAAGCCCGTACCGTTCGCTTTTTTTCGGTCGGGCTCGAAAGGGTCGATCAGACCTCGTCGTCGTCCTCACCGCCGACGCCGATGATGTCGGCGACGTCGTCGTCCTCTTCCTCGTCGTCGGCCAGGAAGGTGTCGTCGTCATCGCCGAGATCGACGTCCTCGTCGTCGTCGAGATCCGGGAGGTCGCCGCCCTTGGTTTCCTCGTCGGCATCCTCCAGCGACACGATCTCGGCGCCCTCCTCGGCATCGAGCTCCTTCGTCTCGACTTCCTCTTCCTCCTCGCGGACGGCCGAGCCACCCTCGAAATAGGACCGCGCATAGGTCATTCCCGTGTAGGGCGACACGATCGGGTCCTTGTTGAGGTCGTAGAACTTCCGCCCGGTCTCGGGGCAGATTCGCTTGGTGCCAAGTTCGGGTTTCGCCACGGCCTAGCCTCGTCGGGTGGTGGAGCCGTACCGACCGGCGGGCGCGCCGCAAGCCGCCGGGTACGGGCGTTGCTTCCTTGAAAGATCGGTCCCCATAAACACAGATCATCGTCCTGTCAAAGGCTAATCAGAAGTCTTCCGCAGCGTGTTTTCGGGCTCGAAGCAAGCAAGATGCGGCACGGGTGACCATGGGCGGAAGCCGTGCTAGGGAAGCCCGCGACACGCTGGCGCGGCGCGGTGCGGATCGCGACCGGCGGAACGCCCGGAGGGAGACGCTGCCATGTCCGCCAAAGTCGCCATGATCGTCGCCGGCGGGTCCGGCATGGGGGCCGCCGCCGCGCGCAGGCTCGCCGCAGACGGTTACGCCGTCGCCATCCTGTCCTCGTCGGGCAGGGGAGAGGCGCTGGCGGCCGAACTCGGCGGGCTCGGCTTTACCGGCTCCAACCGCGAGCCCGACGACCTGAAGCGTTTCGTCGACCTGACGCTCGACCGCTTCGGCCGGATCGACGCCGTGGTCAACGGCGCCGGGCACGGGCCCAAGGGGCCGCTGCTCGACATCTCCGACGCCGACTGGCAGCTGGGCATGGAATACTACCTGCTCAACGTGATCCGCATGACGCGACTGGTGACGCCTGTGATGCAGGCGCAGAAGACCGGCGCGATCGTCAACATCGCCACCTATGCGCTTTTCGAGCCCGAGGCGCTGTTTCCCACCTCCGGCGTCTTCCGCGCCGGCCTCGCCGCCTTCACCAAGCTCTTCGCCGACCGGTACGCCGCCGACAACGTCCGGATGAACAACGTGCTCCCCGGCTTCATCGATTCCCTGCCCGAGAAGGAAGACCGCCGCGCCCGCATTCCGATGGGCCGCTACGGGACGGTGGACGAGGTGGCCGAACTGATCCTGTTCCTGGCGACGGAGCGGTCGAGCTACATCACCGGGCAGAACCTGCGGATCGACGGGGGGATCACGCGGAGCGTATGAACGCCGATCCGGTGACGACGGTCCGCGACGACGTGCAGCCCTCGGAAGGCCGCACGCGGCGCGGTTTCACCGATCGCGCACGCGGCCGGAGAGCCGCGGCACGGGCGTCAGCCTGGGCTCATCGGATCTTGTCGCTGCATCGGAAGAACAGGTCGAGCGCCCGGTTGGTGCCATCGAGCGGCGTCTCGAGGATGATGTTGTCACCGACGAACGCGACCTGAGGCGCATTGGGAATGGCATCGTCCAGGAAGCCCGGCCCGTCGCTGCGGCCTTCGGAGATGCGGGCCCACTTGTCGCCGTCCCGGCCCTCGATGATCTCGACCTCCGTTTCGCTCCACGAACTGCCCGGCCCGAACAGAAGCCGGATCGGTTTGCGCTCGCCGAGATCGCCCATGTACCCGCCATCCCGGAAATCGATGTAGGAGTTGTCGCGATCGATCTCGAAACGGAGATTCGGATTCTGTGACGGGTCGAGGGCTTCGCACGCGACTGTCTGCCGGCCGTCCCGGATCTCGTTGACGACCCAGCTGCCGGCCTTGCCGAAACGGACGGTGTCGCTGGCGCCCGGCTCCGGCTGTGGCGCCGCGGCCGGTCCCCCACCGCCCGCCTGCTCCACGCATTCCTGGACCTTCAGCGTGGCCGCCGTCGCGCCGGACAAGGAGAAATCGTAGTCGCGCTTGCCGACCCCGAGGACGGCGTCGCCCCCCCGGCGGATGCCGTCGAGTTCGGCCTCCCCGAGCCAGGCGATGGTCCACTCGGCGTTCGCGGTGCCGGAAATTGAATCGCCCCCCTTGCCATAGCCCTGCCCGGATCCGGCACCGTCGATCTGGAGGGTACCCTCCCAGTCCGGCCGCGTCCGGAGCGGCACCGCGAGCTGCCACTGCATGCCGTCCCAGCCGAGCCGGTGGGACGTCCCGTTGCTCTGATCCGTATCGGCAAAGCAGTAGGCGAATGCCGCACCATCCCTGGCCGCGAAGATGCGCCATCCGCGGGTATCGGCGTAGAAATATTCGCCTTGGCGCTGGCTGACGATGTCGTAGCCGCCATAGTCGTTCGTCTGGGCGAGAGCCGGCAGAGCCGCGGCCGTCGCGAGCGTGGCGAAAGCGACGATGCGCAAGTTCGACATGGTGTTCCCCTCATGATTCAGGTGCAGAGTAACGGAAGATCGAAATCCGGAAGTTCCCGGCCCGTCCGAACTCTCCGGTCTAGGCGCGTGCCGGAAGCGGGAAGGCGACGGCCGGCGTCAGCAGGGAGACGCCGCAGGCCAGCACACCGATGGACCTGTTCGTCATGAGGCTCCCGCCGCCCATCGTCCAGCTGCATCCTTTCATTGCGCTCGACGTCTTCTGCCGTTCCGGCGCGGCCGGTTCCGTCTGGGCGCTCCCCCGAGAAAACGAGGGCGTTCGCCGGCGGCACGGGAACCGAAGCATGGTGAGGCGCGCGTCACCGATGAAAGTCGTCGTCGGTCCTCTGCTGCCTCAACGAACATCATCCCTAAGCTATTCCATCTCGTGCCATGATCGCAACGAATATCCCTCCCGTCGCGGGAGGCACGCTAAGGATTTCCGAGTATTCGCGCATACCCAAATTTGGGTATGCGTCGTCGTTTGCTGCATCCGGCATTCCTTTCCGTCACAACCTCCATACGGTTCTTGGATGAGCCCGACCGGGTCTCTGATGACCGCCCCCGTTCGACGTCGTCGATGGTTTCGATGGTTTCGATGGACGATCCTGCAGCGGAGATCGATCGGCGAGATTTCCCGAAACACGGCAGCAGTCGGGAGTTCGGGCATTGCCCTGCGCGAAACGCATTTTCCAGGCAGGACCGCGAACGGGTGGACGGTGCTTCGTGTGACCTGATCCGCCGCGCCCGGACGATGCGGCGACCGACCTCCTCCCTGCCCAGTTCACGGAGTCTCGCCGGACAGGAACCGCTCGACCGGCGGAAGGGATCCCCGTGGGTCCTCCTCGAACGGAAGATGACCTGCATCCGGCAGGCGCACCAGGACGGCATTCGGCATCAGCCGCAGGTAGTCGGCCGCATTCGAGATCGGGATCATCCGGTCCATCTCGCCCCACAGGAGAAGGGTCGGCGTCCGGATGCTCGAGAGTGCCGGCCCGGGGTCGAACAGGATCGTCTGCTCCAGGCGGGCAAGGATCGCCTTTCGGACGCCTGGTGCCAGCATCATGTCGCGATAGCGGGTCACCACCCGCTCGCTCAGCGCTTCCGGCCGGGCGTAGGCGGCCGCCAGATTGGCCTTCAGCAGGCCGCGCGGCGCGACGTAGGGCAGAGCCCGCATCACCACGGGCACGCCGGCGGCCTCGCCGTAGGCGAAGCCCGGGCTGGCGAAACCGTCCGGCGAGATCAGGACGAGGCGCGAGACACGATCGGGATGACGGGCAGCGAAGCTCCAGGCGATGCGTCCGCCGAGCGAACTGCCGACGATTCCGGCGCGATCGATGCCGAGGTCATCCAGCAGACCGAGCAGGATCCTGATCGCCCTCGCGTCGGAATAGTCGCCTGTCGGGTCGGGGCCGGTCAGGCCGAAGCCCGGCAGATCGAACCGGACCACCCGGAAACGCGACGACAGGCCTTGCGCCCAGGCGTCCCAGGTGTCGAGACTGGCGCCGAACCCGTGCAGCAGGATCACCGCCGGAGCGTCACGCGGACCGGTGTCCCGCAAACGCAGCCGCACCCCCTCCACCGTGCGGTAGTCGGCAGGGTAGGCCACGTCCAGCACGGCGCGGGACTTGTCGGGCGCATGGAGGAGGACGGCCGACACGACGATCGCAAGTGCGGCCAGGCCCGCCAGCCAGGCAAGGATTCTCGTCGTCCTCTTCATTCTCCCGGCCAACTCCGTCACCGCGTCCGATCGATTGGTTTCGCAAAGGGGCAACGCCAGCCTGGCGTCCGGCGAAGCGATCGCAGGCAGGCCCCCGTCCCCGCGGCGCTCGTCGCTTCCGCGCCTCCTCAGAAGACGGCGTGGTCCCCCCGGTCCGGCATGCGGCCGCCGCCAAGCACCGCGCGGTAGAAGTCGAACAGCGTCTCGGTTCCCGTCGAGGGCGTGGCGTCGGCATCGTACGAGCCCGTCCGCGGGTTCAGCACCAGCATGGATTCCGTCGCATAATATCGCCCGATGCGGGCGAGTTCGGCTTTCGCGGCCAGCGGGGGCAGGATGCGGCCCACCGCCCCGAGCCCGGCCACAATGACGTCGAGCAGTTGCGGGGGAACCGACCGGAACCGTGCCGGGCGCCCCAGCAGTTGAAACAGCGTTTCGCCCTGCTGCCGCGGCGTGATCGCCGGTCCCGGCCCACCGATCGGCAGGATGCGGTTCCAGCGGCTCTCCTCGTCGAGGCAGCCCGCGATGTATTCGGCCAGATCGGCGTCACTGATCGGCTTGCACGCCGTCAGCGTCCCGTCCCCGAAAATCAGGTAGGGGCGGCCGCCGCGGACACGCTCGATCTGACCCGACAGCGACTTGAAGAAGGCGGTCGGCCGGACGATGGAATAGCGCATACCCGATGTGGTCAGCGCCTCCTCGAAGGCCAGCTTGGCATGCTGGAAGGCGAGGAGCGGCTTCTGCACGCAGATGGCGGAGAGCAGCACGAAGTGCCCGACGCCCGACTGCTTCGCCGCGTCGAGTATGTTCATATGCGCGCGAAAATCGACTGCCCAGGCGTCCTTCGGCGCGCCGGTGCGGGAGGCCATGCATGACAGGACGGCGTCGAAACGCCCGCCATCGAAGACGCCGCGGCGCAGCGACGCGGGATCGGCAGGGTCCACGACCCTGACGGCGGCGCCGTGGAGGAGGTGTACGGTGTCTGCCGGCGCCGACGATCCGCCGATGCCCGCGCGGGCTCTGACGAGACAGACCACTTCATGTCCCCGCTGCACGAGTGCACCGACCGTGGCGCGGCCAATGGTCCCCGTGGCGCCCAGCACGCAGATCCGCCTGCGCGAAGGACCTCTTGTGGATGACGGATCGGTTGCGGCCGGAGAATGCATGAGGATCAGGACCCCTGGTCAGGATTGCCCTGAACAGATGCTCAGGCATTTGCGCATGGCGGCGGGTACGGACATTCCTTGCGGCATAGGATGCAATCCCCGGGAACCCGATCATGGAACGGATGACCAGACAGTTCCAGTTCTTTGCGCCACCGATGTCGCGCGTCACTCCGTGATCGGGTCGGCATCCCGGCCGGGTCGAAAGCGGCCGGGCTCGTCCGGGCCCCGAACTGCGATGCCCGCGCGCGTCAAAGCGCGCAACGCGCGTCCTGCCTCCCCTCGCCCCTTGCCTCCCCGCCCGAATCCCGCTTCAACGCCGGCCATGAGCAAACCCATCGTCATCGCCGTCGACGGACCGGCCGCTTCGGGCAAGGGCACGCTGTCGCGGCGGCTCGCCACGCAGTACGGGCTGCGCCATCTCGACACCGGGCTGTCCTACCGGGCGGTGGCGCAGGCGCTGATGGCAGCGGGCCGGCCTCTCGACGACGAGGCACTGGCAACGGAGGCGGCCAGGGCGGTCGATTTCTCCGCCTTCGATGCCGCGGCGTTGTCTGCCCACGCCGTGGGCGACGCGGCGTCGCGGGTCAGCGTCTTTCCGCCGGTGCGCCGGGTGCTCGTGGAGAAGCAGCGTGCCTTCGCGTCGCAGCCGCCGGGGGCGGTGCTCGACGGCCGGGACATCGGTACGGTGGTCTGCCCGCACGCCGACGTGAAGCTCTACGTGACCGCGAGCCCCGCTGTCCGCGCGGGCCGGCGGCACCGCGAGATCCTGCGGCTCGGCGGCCAGGCCGACTACGCGGCGATCCTCGCCGACATCGAGCGGCGCGACGCGCGCGACATGGAGCGGGCGGATTCGCCGCTCAGGCCGGCGGCCGACGCACACTTGCTCGACACGTCGCAAATGAGTATAGAAGCCGCGTTCCTCGCCGCCTGCGCGATCATCGACGATGCGCTGGGGGGGCGGAACTGACCGGAAGCAGCGGCGGCGGACCTTTCCTTTCGCGAGCGAATGGAAGTCCCTCCGCCCTTTTGCGTTCCGGGTGAACGATGCCTGCCCGCATTCAGACTGCACCGGACCGGCCGCCACAGCGGCCAAACGCTCGAGACGAGCGGATTGCGGGTCCAGGCGAACCGAAACACGAACCACCGGTGCCGCCCCGCCGCCCGCGAGGCCGGGGCATCCAGGAGAACCAATGTCGCAATTCAATCCATCCCGTGACGATTTCGCGAGCCTGCTCGAAGAGTCCTTCTCCGAAAGCCATTCCGCCGAGGGCTCGGTCGTCAAGGGCGTCATCACGGCCATCGAAAAGGACATGGCCATCATCGACGTCGGCCTGAAGGTCGAGGGCCGCGTGCCGCTGAAGGAATTCGGCGCCAAGGCCAAGGACGGCCAGATGAAGGTCGGCGACACCGTCGAGGTCTATGTCGAGCGCATCGAGAACGCGCTGGGCGAGGCCATGCTGTCGCGCGAGAAGGCTCGCCGCGAGGAGAGCTGGGTCCGCCTCGAGGAGAAGTTCTCCAAGGGCGAGCGCGTGGAAGGCGTCATCTTCAACCAGGTCAAGGGCGGCTTCACGGTCGATCTCGACGGCGCCGTGGCGTTCCTGCCGCGCAGCCAGGTCGACATCCGCCCGATCCGCGACGTCACGCCGCTGATGCACAATCCGCAGCCCTTCGAGATCCTCAAGATGGATCGCCGCCGCGGCAACATCGTCGTGTCGCGCCGCACCGTGCTGGAAGAGAGCCGCGCCGAGCAGCGTTCGGAGATCGTCCAGAACCTCGAGGAGGGCCAGGTGGTCGAAGGCGTGGTCAAGAACATCACCGACTACGGTGCGTTCGTCGACCTCGGCGGCATCGACGGCCTGCTGCACGTCACCGACATGGCCTGGCGCCGCGTCAACCATCCGACCGAGATCCTCAACATCGGCCAGACGGTCAAGGTGCAGATCATCCGCATCAACCAGGAAACGCACCGCATCTCGCTCGGCATGAAGCAGCTCGAGGCGGATCCGTGGTCGGAAATCGGCACCAAGTTCCCGCTCGGCAAGAAGATCACCGGCACGGTCACCAACATCACCGACTACGGCGCGTTCGTCGAGCTGGAGCCGGGCATCGAGGGCCTCATCCACGTTTCGGAAATGTCGTGGACCAAGAAGAACGTGCATCCGGGCAAGATCCTGTCGACCACCCAGCAGGTGGACGTCGTGGTGCTCGAGGTGGACCCGCAGAAGCGCCGCATCTCGCTCGGCCTCAAGCAGACGCTCGAGAACCCGTGGGAGGCCTTCGCCCGCAACCATCCGACCGGTTCGGTGGTCGAGGGCGAGGTCAAGAACAAGACCGAGTTCGGTCTGTTCATCGGCCTCGAGGGCGACGTCGACGGCATGGTGCACCTCTCCGACCTCGACTGGAACCGTCCGGGCGAGCAGGTCATCGAGGAGTTCAACCGCGGCGACGTGGTGAAGGCCCAGGTGCTCGACGTCGACATCGACAAGGAGCGCATCTCGCTCGGCATCAAGCAGCTCGGCCGCGACGCGGTCGGCGAGGCGGCTGCCTCGGGCGATCTGCGCAAGAACGCGGTCGTCACCTGCGAGGTCACGGCGGTCAAGGATGGCGGCCTGGAAGTGCGTCTCGTCGACCACGACATGGACACCTTCATCCGCCGCTCGGACCTGTCGCGCGACCGCGACGAGCAGCGCCCCGAGCGTTTCTCGGTCGGCCAGAAGGTCGATGCCCGCGTGACGCAGTTCGACAAGAAGACCCGCCGCATCAACGTCTCCATCAAGGCGCTCGAAATCGCCGAGGAGAAGGAAGCGGTGGCGCAGTTCGGGTCGACCGACTCCGGCGCCTCGCTGGGCGACATCCTGGGTGCCGCGCTGAAGAAGCAGGGCAACTCCTGAGCCCGCCCGGCCCTGCGGGCCGGACGCTAAGACCGGCCGGAGCGATCCGGCAGACCCCGCCGGAGCGATCCGGCGGGGTTTTTCTTGGCCTTCCGCAACGTCATTGCGGAAGCGGAACCCGGCGGCGGCGAACGGCGTTTTCATCTGGAACGGACGACAGACCGTCGTCTGCCAACCAAGGAGATCCGCCATGAACCGCAATCAGATCGAAGGCAACTGGGAGCAGATCAAGGGCAAGGTGCAGTCGCAGTGGGGCAAGCTCACCGACGACGACCTGCAGGTGATCGAGGGCGATCGCAAGCAGCTTTCGGGCCGTCTCCAGGAGCGCTACGGCAAGGCCCAGGACGAGGCCGACCGCGAGATCGACGAGTGGCTCGGCCGCTGAGCGGCAGCCTTCGTCCCGCAGAAGAAGGGCGCGGCCGGCGAGGCCGCGCCCTTCTTCGCATCTGAAGACCGGGTGGTGCGTCGCGACCAGCCCGCATGCCCGCAGATACGCGACCATTGCCCCGTCATACTCACGACGTTCTTGACCCGCACTGTCTATACCGTCAGGCTCAGTCACTTCCGGCCAACTCGTCATGTGGGCGCGCGGCATGTTCAACATCTCGACTCGACGTGCAGCGGATGGACTTCGCCTCGCCGCCGCGGCTGCGCTTGCCGCATTCGTCGCGGCCGCGCCGCTGCCCGCCTCCGCGGCCGATCCGTTGCTGGGCGTCGCCCTGTCGCAGAGGCTCGCCGCCGACGATCCCGACGGCGCAATCGCGCTGCTGTCGGCCGCGCTCGCCGAGGAGGCTGACACCCGCAACCGCCGCGACCTGCTGGAGCAGAAGGCCGAAATCGAGGCCGAGGCCGGGCGGCCTGCGCAGGCCGCCGCGACCCGGCTGTCACTCGCCGAACTGATCGCTGCCGAAGACGGGAAGAATGCGCCCGACCTCATCCTGGTGCTGGACGCCGCGGCGGGCGACCTGATCGCGGCGGGCCGCGCAGGCGAGGCCGTCGACGCGCTGGAACGGGCGCTCGCCGTCGCGCGGGCGGCCGGCCTCGCCGGCACGGTCCAGCCGCTCCTCGACAGGCTCGCCGCGATCGGCGACCCGGAGGCGGCCGAGCGCGCCCGTGCGGTCGCCGAGGACCATGCCCGGGAGACCGACCGCCTCGCGGAGACGGGCCGCAGCTTCGACCTCGACCCGGACGCCGGCTATTCGACCGTCAGGATCTTCTACGCGACCGACCGGGCGCGCACCGGGGAAACGCTGCCGGCGAAGGTCTATGGCGGGGAGCGCGGCGAGCTGGAGCTCGGGACTGCGACAGTCAGCATTCCCGAGGCTCACAAGCCGGGTCGGATCGAGAAGCCGTCGATATGGACCTTCGACTTCCGCGAGGATCCGGAGCGCCACATCGTGCTGCTGTCGGTGACGCCGGCGGCGGACGAGGCGGTGTTCGCCGAGATGCGCGCACAGGTCGCGGAGACCGGCAAGGCGGAGGCCTTCGTCTTCGTCCACGGCTTCAACGTGCCGTTCCACGAGGCAGCTCAACGCACGGCGCAGATGGCCTACGACATGAATTTCGACGGCCTGCCGATCCTCTACTCCTGGCCGTCCCGCTCCTCGCTGCTGTCCTACATCGCCGACACGGCGGTGGTGAACCTCAGCGGCCGCCGGCTCAGCCGGTTCCTGGAGGACGTGGTGGCGAAGTCGGGCGCGCAGCGCATCCATCTGATCGCGCACTCGATGGGCAACCGGGCCCTGACCGACGCGCTGGAGCTCTTCGCGCTGCGCTACAAAGGCGCGCAGCCCGCCTTCGACCAGGTGCTGTTCACCGCGCCCGACCTCGATGCCGGGCTCTTCGCCGAGATGATGAAGACCATCCGTGTGGCGGCGCGCCGCATCACGCTCTATGCTTCCAACAAGGACTGGGCGCTTGCGGTGTCGCGGCGGCTGCATGGCGATTCGCCGCGCGCCGGACAGGGTGGACGCGGCATCCTGCACGTGGCCGATGTGGACAGCATCGACATGACCGAGATTGGCGAAGACATGCTGAAGCACAGCTACTACGCCAACAACCCTTCGGCGCTGACGGACATCCTGTCGCTGTTCTGGCGGGACGCACCGCCCGGCCAGCGCTGCGGGATGAAGCAGGCGCAGGGCGAGCAGGGGTCATACTGGCAGTATTCCCCCGCGGAATGCGACGGCGACGCGCTGCTGTCGACGCTGTCGCTGCTGCGGCAGGGCGCGGTCACCTCCGCCAGCGACGCCCGGCTGTTCATGAACCGCTTCATCATGCCGCCGACGATCGACCGCGAGGAGCGGAGCAGGCTCGAGGCCGCGCTGCAGAAGCTGTTCGGCGGCAACTGACGGTCCGGCCTGCGCCGGACCGCACCCTCGCCCCCGGACCTTCAGGGACGGGCGGGAATGTTCAGCGCCGCCTGGCTCGCGGGACGCGCCATGCAGCGCTCGAGCCAGGCGAGCACGTTGACCGAGGTGTCGAGCCCGGTGACTGCGCCGGCCCCGTAGAACTCCTTGACCGTCCGAACCCAGGGGAAGATCGCCAGGTCGGCGATCGTATAGTCGTCGCCCATGATCCAGGTCCGGCCGTCCAGCCGCGTCTCGAGCACGCCCATCAGGCGCTTGCTCTCGGCGACGTACCGCTCCAGCGGGCGCTTGTCCTCGATGGCGGTGCCGGCGAACTTGAAGAAGTAGCCGAGCTGGCCGAACATCGGCCCCAGGCCGCCCATCTGGAAAAACACCCACTGCATGGTCTCGTAGCGGCCGGCCGGGTCCTGCGGCATCAGCCTGCCGGTTTTCTCGGCCAGATAGACCAGGATCGCACCGGACTCGAACAAAGGCAGCGGCTTGCCGCCCGGACCGGCGGGATCGATGATCGCGGGGATCTTGCCGTTGGGGTTGAGCGCCAGGAAGTCGGGCGTCCAGGTCTCGTTCTTCATGATGTTGACGAGGTGCGGCTCGTACGGGAGGCCGATCTCCTCCAGCATGGCCGAAACCTTGATGCCGTTCGGGGTCGGGAAGGAGTAGAGTTGCAGTCGATCAGGATGCTGCGCGGGATAGGCGCGGGAGATCGCGAACGCAGACAGGTCGGTCATGAGGGTCTCCGGAAAGAGAAAGGGGACGTCGGCCGTCGATGGCGGAGATCATGCCCGGGTGCGTGCGCCGGAGCAATGACGGCCGCGGCGCCCGTTGATGAACAGTCCGGCACCGCCGTGCCGGTCAGCCGCCGAAGGCCTTTACCGCCACGACGGCATTGGTGCCGCCGAAGGCAAAGGAATTGCTGACCGCCGCACGGACCGGCCGGCGGCGCGCCTCGTTCGGCGTCACGTCGAGCGGACAGTCGGGATCGGCGACACGGTAGCCCATGGTGGGCGGGATGACGCCTTCGCGGACGGCGTTGACGCAGGCGATCAGCTCGAGAGCGCCCGAGGCCCCAAGACAATGTGCGTGCATGGACTTGGTCGACGAGACCGCGATTGCGGGAAGGTGATCGCCGAAGACTGTCTGAAGAGCCTTCGTCTCCGTCGCGTCGTTCATCCTGGTGGCCGTGCCATGCGCGTTGATGTAGTCGACGTCCTGCGGCGCCAGCCCGGCATCGTCGAGGCAGGAGCGGATGGCGAAGGCCTGTCCGTCGACCGTCGGCGAGACGATGTCGGAGGCGTCGGCCGACATGCCGCCGCCGGCGAGTTCGGCCAGGATCGTGGCGCCGCGCGCCTGCGCATGCTCGAGCGTCTCCAGGACGGCGATCGCCGAGCCTTCGCCGAGCACCAGACCGTCGCGATCGGCCGAGAACGGCCGGCAGGCCTCCTTCGCCAGCACGCGGAGCGATTCCCAGGCCTTCATGACGCCCCAGATGATGGGCGCGTCGGTACCGCCGGCCAGCATGACGTCGGCACGGCCGGAGCGGAGCTGGTCCATCGCGGCGATGAAGGCGTGGTTTGACGAGGAGCAGGCCGACGTCACGCCGAACACCGGTCCGCGCATGCCGTGAACCAGCGACACCTGCCCCGCCGGCGCGCCCGGCATCACCCGCGGCACGGTGAAGATGCCGGCGCGGGGCTTGTTCTCGAGCAGCAGCGCCCGGTAGTTCTCCTCGATGGCCTCCCAGCCGCAGACGCCGGTCCCGACGACCGCGCCGATCCGCGTCGCGTTCTGCGCGGTGACCTCGAGCCCGGACTGGCGGATGGCTTCGCCCGCCGCGATGGCCGCCAGCAGGCTGAAGCGGTCCATCGTCGTCATCTGCCGGTGGTCGATGCCGTGGTACGGCAGAGCCTTGATCTCGGCTCCGATCGTGACCTTGAGATCGCGCATCGGCACCGTGGTGATCGGCCCGATGCCGACGACGCCCTGCTTCATGGCCGTCCAGATGGACGCTGCGTCGGTTCCCAGCGAGCAGAGCCCGCCAAGGCCGGTGATGACGATGCGCGGCCTGCTCATGCTGTCTTTTTTGCCTCGACGAGGCCGCGGACCGCTTCGACGATGTCGCCGACGTTGCGCAGGTTGCTCCATGCATCGGCCGTGTTCATCTCGACCTCGATTCCGTAGTCGTCCTCGATGTCGAAAATGATTTCCGTCAGTTCGAGCGAATGAATGCCGAGCGCGGAAAGCTCCGTGTCCAGCGTGATCTCGCCCGCATCCGGCTGCGCATGCGAGGCAATGCGGCCGATGATGCGGCTGGAAATATCGTCACTCATTGGCTCCATCCCGTTTTCCATACCCCGATCCTCCTCGCTCCCGGTCGAGTTCTAGCCGCTCGACACGGCATGTACAACGCCGCAGCTTCCGGAAGCCGCGCCTGGAACATCCGGCGACCCGGCTCGACAGGCCCGGCGCAATCGCTATCGTGCGTTCCGACGGAGGGGCCGGATGTCGTTCGAAGGCGCAATCGGGGCCGCACTGGCCGAACAGAGGGTCGATGCCCGCGGGGCGCTGCACGTGCGCCGGCGCGTCGGCCGCACGCGCATCGAACGGCTGTTCCAGGAGGGTGCCGCCAAGATCAGGCTGCCGCAGGGCGCCGGCGACCCGCTCGAGGCCGTGCTCATCAACACGGCCGGCGGTCTGACGGGCGGTGACCGTCTGGCGTGGACGGTCACGGTGGCAGACGGAGCGCATGCGTCGGTGACCACGCAGGCCTGCGAGAAGGTGTACCGCTCCTGTGGCGGCGATGCCACCTCGACCATCGCGCTCGACGTCGGCGCCGGGGCGAGCCTCGCCTGGCTGCCGCAGGAAACGATCCTGTTCGACGGCTCGGCCTTCCGGCGCACGATCTCTGCCGACTTCGCCGTCGGCGCGCGCGGGCTGATCGTGGAATCGACACTGTTCGGCCGTCTCACCATGGGAGAGACGCTGCGGCGCGGCCTGTTTCGCGACCGCTGGCGCATCCGCAGCGGCGGGCGTCTCGTCCATGCCGAGGACTTCGCCATCGGCCCCGACGTGCCCGGCCGGCTGGCGCCGCACGCGGGGACCGGCGGGGCCTGCGCCGTCGCGACCGTGCTGGTGCTGCGCGACGATGCCGAAGACCTCCTCGACCGGGTCCGCACCCTCGTCGGCCCGACGGGCGGGGCCAGCGCCTGGCGGGTGGGCGAGACTGGCAAGCTTCTTGCGAGACTGATCGCCGAGGACGGATACGGCCTTCGCAAGCGGCTGATACCGCTGCTCCATATGCTCAACGGAGCGGCAGGGCTGCCCAAAGTGTGGTCAATCTAGGGACGGATGCATGATTCTGACGCCGCGTGAAAAGGACAAGCTTCTCGTTTCGATGGCGGCGATGGTGGCGCGCCGACGCCTCGAGCGCGGCGTCAAGCTCAACCATCCCGAAGCCATCGCGCTGATCACCGACTTCGTCGTGGAAGGCGCGCGGGACGGGCGTTCGGTCGCCGAGCTGATGGAGGCCGGCGCCCACGTCGTCACCCGGGAGCAGGTGATGGAGGGCATCGCCGAGATGATCCACGACGTGCAGGTGGAGGCGACGTTCCCGGACGGCACCAAGCTCGTCACCGTGCACGAGCCCATTCGGTAGGACCGCCGGCCGACAGGAGCGCGCGATGCTGGAACTGAGACCCAACTGCGAATGCTGCGACCGGGATCTGCCGCCCGATGCCGCCGACGCCATGATCTGCAGCTTCGAATGCACCTTCTGTGCCGACTGCGCTCATGGCGTTCTCGCGGACGCCTGCCCCAACTGCGGCGGCGGCTTCGTGCCGCGGCCGATCCGGCCGGCCCGGCTCCTGTCGAAATACCCGCCATCCGCCGCCCGCATTCTCAAGGCCGAAGGCTGCGCGCCTGCCGGCCGCGCCGCCTGACGCCACCGACCAGACCGAAGAGGGACCCATGATCCGGAAACTTGCCGCAACCGCCGCCCTGCTCGGCCTGACCGCCTCGCCGGCCTTCGCTCACCTCGATCCTGTGGCCCACGGCTCCTTCGCCGCCGGTTTCTCGCATCCCCTGTTCGGGACCGATCACATCCTGGCGATGGTAGCGGTCGGCCTGTGGGCGGCGCTGCTCGCGCAGGCGACCGACCGGCGCGCGCTCTGGCTGGTGCCTTCCGCCTTCGTCGGCACGATGATCCTGGGATTCGCCGCCGCGATGCTGGACCTGCCGCTGCCCTTCGTGGAACCAGTGATCCTGGCGTCCGTCGTCGTGATCGGACTGCTCGCCGCCGTCGCGCTGAACGTCCGGACGGTGCTGGCGATGGCCATGGTCGGCTTCTTCGCCTTCTTCCACGGCCATGCCCATGGCGGCGAGATCGGCGAGGCCGGCGCCTGGTCCTACGCCGTGGGCTTCGCCGTCGCCACGGCGCTGCTGCACGCGGCGGGCGTGGCCGCCGGTCTGCTGCTGGGCAAGGCCTTCGGCACGGCGAGCGGGCGTCTGGCGACCCGGCTTGCCGGCGGTGCCGCCGCTCTGGGCGGCATCTGGCTGGCGCTGGCCGGCTGAGGAGTGGCGCCATGATCCCCGGAGAGATCATCACCGCCGCCGGCGAGATCGAACTCAACGCCGGCCGGCCGACCGTGACGCTGAAGGTCGCCAACACCGGCGACCGGCCGATCCAGGTCGGCAGCCACTATCATTTCTTCGAGACGAATGAAGGCCTGCGCTTCGACCGCGAGAAGGCGCGCGGGATGCGGCTCGACATCGCATCGGGCACAGCGGTGCGGTTCGAGCCCGGACAAGAGCGCGACGTCACGCTGGTGCCCCTGTCGGGCGGACGCACCGTGTACGGCTTCCAGCAGAAGGTGATGGGGAAGCTCTGAATGGGGCAGGCGGGCGCAGCCAGCGGCGGTCACGCCCGAGACCCGTCAGCTGGCGGGCCTCGCGGCGGCGTAGATCACCGCACCGCGGTCGTCGTCGAACTCGATGCCCAGCACGTCCTGGGGAAGGATGTTCCGCGAATCGATGGCATGGAACAGCATGGCGTTGCCGGTAAGCTCGCGCCGCAGCGTCTCGATATCTTCGCCATGCTCGGCCAGCTTCTCGGCGATCTCGGGCGGCGGCCCGCCTTCGGTCGCCGCGGCGTCCGCCAGAAAGACGATGTCGAGCCGGTCGAGCACGGTCACCTTGCGCACGTCGCTGGCCGACTGCCCCGCCTTCTCGATCGCCGCGATCACCTTGGCGGCATCGGCGCCGGCCTCGGCCTCTTCCTCGTGAACGTCGGACTGGACGATCGAATCGATTGCCTCGGGCGCGTCGAGCCCCTGGGCTGCGGCCGGGAACGTCGTCAGCCCGGCCGCAAGCGATGCCGCAAGCGCCATCCGCGCAAAGCGCGTTCCTGGATCGTATCGGGTCAAGCCGTTCTCCTTCGCTGGGACGGTCGAGAGATCCCGCGAGCACAGGGCACGGGAGCCTCGGACCCGAACGAGGGAACCCGCCGGATGGTTCCCGGCGGGTCCGGAAGCGACCCGAAGACCGGACTACTGCGCGTCGGGCAGCGGCGGCAGGCTGCGCAGATAGAGCACGATGGCGTCGAGATCCTCCGCCGACATGCGGGCGAGCAGGCCGTAGGGCATGGGCGGGAACATCGGCGTGCCGTCGGGCCGCACGCCCTTGGTGATCATCGCCTTCAGTTCATCGTCGGAGTAGCCGGCGATACCGTCCTCGTGGGGCGTGATGTTGGCCGCCACGGACGTACCCCACGGACCATGGAACTCGAAGCCGCCCTGGCCGAGCGAGGTCTCGAGCAGCAGGCCCTGCGGACCCATCGGCGTGTGGCACTCCATGCAGTGGGCAACCGGACCAGCCAGATATTCGCCATAGGCGGCCGTGACGCCGCGTTCCGGCGCGGTCACGCTTTCGACCGGAGGACCATAGGCCGGGGGCAGCGGGATGCGGTAGGTGGATGCGGGAACGGTATTGTCGACGGCCGGCAGCGTGCGCAGGAACGCCACGATGGCATTGAGATCGTCGTCGCCGAGCCCGCGATACATGGTGAACGGCATCGGCGGGCCGATCAGGCTGCCATCCGGGCGGATGCCCTCGCGGATCGCGCGGGCCAGTTCCTCGTCCGACCAGTGCGCGATGCGGCCGGCGGGCGTGATGTTCGGGGCGTAGGCGGTGAAGAGCGGGTTGTCCTCGACGAGTCGGCCGGCGAGTTCCTGCTGCATGACGAAGCCGTCCGGTCCCATCGGCGTGTGGCAGTTGCCGCAACCGGCGATGCCTCGGACCAGGTATTCGCCGCGTTCCACCGGGGTCTCGGCCTGCGCGGCCGCGGCGCCGCCGATCGCGATCAGTATCGCGGTGATTGTCCTCGTGTACACTTTTTCCTCCGGTGGCTTGAACGCGCGGCGGGATTTCCCGCATTACGTGCATTTCTGGCTGCTGACGTGCGCAACTATGCCGCACCTTACCTCTGCGTCAATCGGACCGGGAGAAATCTCTCCGGCTCCTCACCGTTCTGAAGGGACCGACCATGCCCGCACGCATCATCCGTTCCGCCTATGCCCAGATGTTCGGCCCCACCACGGGCGACAGGGTGCGGCTGGCCGACACCGAACTGTTCATCGAAGTCGAGAAGGATCTGACCGTCTACGGCGAGGAGGTGAAGTTCGGCGGCGGCAAGGTGATCCGCGACGGGATGGGCCAGAGCCAGGTGACGCGCGCGGCGGGCGCCGTCGACACCGTCATCACCAACGCGCTGATCTTCGACCACACCGGGATCTACAAGGCCGACATCGGCCTGCGCGACGGCCGCATCCACGCCATCGGCAAGGCCGGCAACCCCGACACCCAGCCGGGCGTCAGCATCATCGTCGGTCCGGGCACGGAGGCCATTGCCGGCGAGGGCAAGATCGTCACGGCCGGCGGCTTCGACGCGCACATCCACTTCATCTGCCCGCAGCAGATCGAGGAGGCGCTGATGGCGGGACTGACCACCATGCTCGGCGGCGGCACCGGCCCGGCCCATGGCACGCTCGCCACCACCTGCACGCCCGGCCCCTGGCACATCGGCCGCATGATCCAGTCCTTCGACGCCTTCCCGATGAACATCGGTCTGTCGGCCAAGGGCAATGCCTCCCTGCCTGCGGCGCTGGAGGAGATGGTGCTCGGCGGCGCCTGCGCCCTGAAGCTGCACGAAGACTGGGGCACGACGCCGGCCGCCATCGACTGCTGCCTGTCGGTGGCCGACGCCTACGACGTGCAGGTCATGATCCACACCGACACGCTGAACGAAAGCGGCTTCGTGGAGAATACGGTGGCCGCCATCAAGGGCCGCACCATCCACGCCTTCCACACCGAAGGTGCCGGCGGCGGCCACGCGCCCGACATCATCAAGGTCTGCGGGCTGCCCAACGTCATTCCGTCCTCGACCAATCCGACGCGGCCCTACACGGTCAACACCATCGCCGAGCATCTCGACATGCTGATGGTCTGCCACCACCTGTCGCCGTCGATCCCCGAGGACATCGCCTTCGCCGAAAGCCGCATCCGCAAGGAGACGATCGCAGCGGAAGACATCCTGCACGACATGGGCGCCTTCTCCATCATCTCGTCGGACAGCCAGGCCATGGGCCGCATCGGCGAGGTGATCATCCGCACATGGCAGACCGCCGACAAGATGAAGCGCCAGCGCGGGCGGCTGAAGGAGGAGACCGGAGAAAACGACAATCTCCGCGCCCGCCGCTACATTGCCAAGTATACGATCAATCCGGCCATCGCGCACGGCCTGTCCAAGGAGATCGGCTCCCTCGAGGTCGGCAAGCGTGCCGACATCGTCATCTGGAACCCGGCCTTCTTCGGCGTGAAGCCCGACATGGTGCTGATCGGCGGGTCGATCGCGGCTGCCCCCATGGGCGACCCCAACGCCTCGATCCCCACCCCGCAGCCCGTCCACATGCGGCCGATGTTCGGCGCCTTCGGCAAGGCGATCACCAACTCCTCCGTCACCTTCGTCTCGAAGGCCGCGCTCGACGCCGGTCTGAAGCAGCGGCTCGGCGTCGACAAGGCCATGGTCGCGGTCGAAAACACCCGCGGCGGCATCGGCAAGCGCTCGATGATCCTCAACGACGCCATGCCGCACATCGAAGTGGATTCGGAAACCTACGAGGTGCGCGCCGACGGCGAACTGCTGACCTGCCCGCCGGCAACCGTGCTGCCGATGGCGCAGCGGTATTTCCTGTTCTAAGGTAATCTTGGAACCGTGAGGTCGGCTTGGATAGTTTCGAGAACCTAACCTCAGCTGTGCTGGCGGCGCTGGCGCGAGGACCCGTCTACAATATACGGGATCGCGGCAAGAACCTGTACGAAGGCGGTGAGGTAGCACGGTCCCTTCAGTTCTGGATCGACGACAATAAAATAACGACGTCGGAGGCCGCAAAACGGCTTGGAATGAGCCCCAGCACTATCAAAGCGATCCTCGCGGGCGAACGGATAAGTGACAGTATGTTGGCACGAATGCTGGCTCCATTCGGAGACAGCATTCGGCTGAGGTCACGATGGAGAGACGTTACTGCCGAAGATGTTCAGGAAACGATTTCACAAGTTTCTACTCGCCTTATCCGACTGAGAGACCTGATACGCGGCAGCAACTCGCTAAATGGTGAAAATTCGCCACTTGATCCCATCATAACTTCTCAAATAATCGCTCTACTTGAAGCCACTTTAGCCTCGATAAAAGCTCCGTATGTCGAGGAACCACAAACTAAAGGATTTTTTTCTTGGTTGAAACGAGTCGGGAAAAAAGCAGTAGAGAAAGGCGTCGAGAAAGAGATTACCGACGCCATAGGGAGTGCCGGAGATTCAGGAGCCGAATTGCTCAAGAAACTGTCCGATTTGCCCGGCATCAGCGATCTCGACAAAATTCTTTGATATTCAGCCGAATCAAGTTGAGAGGACAGCTCCATGATCTACGTCGTCGCCACGCTCACCATCAAGCCGGGCTCGCTGGAGGCGCTGCGCGCGCCGGCCGCTGCCTGCATCGCCGAGACCGTTAAGGAGAACGGGTGCATCGCCTACGAGCTGTTCGAAAGCCTGTCGGATCCGCAGAAGCTGATCTTCGTGGAGAAATGGGAGACGCGCGAGGACCTGACGGCGCATTCGAAGCAGCCGCATCTGGCGGTGTGGCGCGAGGCGAGCGGTCCGCACCTCGTCTCGCGGACGATCGAGATCGTGCATCCGGACAAGGTGGAGACCTATTGACCATGGCGCGCCGCCCCGCTTCGTACTAGATTTCGAGGATGGGCAAGACACTCGCCAAGACCCCCGACACGCTCTACGAGCGGGATTTCCACGCCTGGCTGATGGACCAGGCGGAGAACCTGCGCGCGCGCTCCCACAACGACATCGACTGGGACAACCTCGCAGAGGAGGTCGAAAGCGTGGGACGCAGCCAGAAGCGCGAAATCGTGAACAGGCTCGCCCTGCTTATCCAGCATCTACTGGAATGGCAGTTCCAACCGGGGCGCAGGAGCGAAAGCTGGCGGATCACGATCAGCGAGCAGAGAACGTTCATTCCCGGTATCCTGAAGGACAGCCCAAGCCTGAAGCGCTATCCGGGTCAGGTCTTCAAGAATGCCTACGAGGACGGTCGCCGCCGTGCGATCGACGAAACGGGCCTTCAGCCAAGTGCATTCCCTGCCGAGCCGCCGTTCACGGTCGAGCAAGCGCTGGATTCGCGCTTTTTCCCGGGAGAGCCTTTCGAGCAGTGGATGATTATCCGCGACTAAATAGCCTGGGAAGAGATCGCATGTACCAAGCCGTCGGATCGCCCGGCTCTCGCCTGACCCGCGTCACCTGGATGCTGGAGGAACTCGGAGAGCCCTACGAGATCGTCAAGACAAAGCAGCATTCGCAGACGATGCGGCGCTACAACCCGACCGGCAAGATGCCGGCGCTGGTCGACGGCGACTTCGTCCTGACGGATTCGGCGGCGATCTGCAGCTATCTGGCGAAGAAGCATGCCGACAAGGGGTTCGGCCCGCAGCCCGGCCTGCGCGGCGAGGCCGAGATGGAGGCCTGGATGCAGTTCGCCCAGTCGGAGTTCGAGGCGCCGCTGTGGAACAAGCTGCGCCACAGGTTCATCCTGCCGGAGCCCTGCCGGGCCGACGTCGGCGCCGCCACCGCGCATGATTTCGCAAGCGAGGTCACGGCGCTGGAGGCCAAGCTCGGCGATCGGCTCTATGCCCTCGGCGACCGTTTCACCGCCGTCGACGTGATCCTCGGCCATTGCGGCCAGTGGGCGCGCGGCAGCAAGTTCGCCATCGAATCGGAAGCGGTGAACGCCTACATGGATCGCGTGCTGTCGCGGCCCGCCCTGGCGCGGGCCCGCGAACGGGAAAAGGAAGCCGCCGCCGCATGAAGCTCAATCTCAACACCGATTTCACCAAGCTGCCGCGCGCCGGGCGCATCCTGCGCGCCGCCGAACTGGAGCCCGCGGCCGACCGGCCGCAACCCTTCGACCTCGTCGTGCTCGCCCATGACGAGCGCCATCTGCGCCGCCGCGTCCTGACGCTGGTGCATGGCGACAAGGTGCTGGTCGACCTGCCCGAACCCGTCTCGCTCGACCATGGCGACGTGCTGGTGCTCGACGACGGCCGCCGCGCCGAGATCATCGCGGCCGAGGAAGAGGTCTACGACATCCGCGCCCGCGGACCGGTGCACCTGTCCGAACTCGCCTGGCACATCGGCAACCGCCACCTCGCCGCGCAGATCGAGGCGGACCGCATCCTCATCCTGCGCGACCACGTCATCCGGGACATGCTGGAGGGCCTCGGCGCGGCGGTGACGGAGGTGTCCGAGCCGTTCCAGCCGGTGCGCGGCGCCTATTCCGGCCACGGACATGCGCATGGTCATGACCACGGGCATGGGCATGGGCATGGGCATCATCACGACGACGGCCACCACCACGGCGACCGCGACCGCTTCGGGCGCCTGCCGGGCGATCCGCACTACGGACACAACCATGCCTGAGCGGCGCGACGGCCATGCCGCGCTGCTGCGCCTGATGGCATGGCTGTCGCCCGCCTTCCCGGTCGGCTCGTTCACCTACAGCCATGGCCTGGAACGGGCGGTTCATGACGGGCTCGTCGAGGGACGCGAGGGACTGAAGGCCTGGATCGAGGCGCTTCTCGACCATGGCTCGGCCTGGAACGACGCGGTGCTGTTTGCCGAGAGCTGGCGGCGCGGCACGGCGGCCGAAGACGCCGGGGACATGGCCGAACTCGCCGAAGCCATGGCCGGCTCGCGCGAGCGGCACATGGAATCGACGCTGCAGGGGGAGGCCTTCATGACCGCTGCCGGCGCCTGGGGCGCGGATGCGGCCGCCCTGCCCTACTGCGTCGCCGTCGGCTCCACTGCCGGCCGTCACGGCGTTTCGCTGGAAGCCGCGCTCGGCGCCTGGCTCCAGGCCTTCGCCTCCAATCAGCTGCAGGCAGCGATCCGGCTCTCCGTGATCGGCCAGACCGGCGCGGTCGGCCTGCTCGCCGCACTGGAGCCGCTGGTGCTCGAGACCGCCGCCCGCGCCGCCCGCTCGACGCCCGACGATCTCGGCTCCTGCACGGTCGCCGCAGAGATCGCCGCCATGAACCACGAAACGCAATATTCGAGGCTGTTCAGATCATGACCAAGGGCACGGGACCGCTGCGCGTCGGCATCGGAGGACCGGTCGGCTCCGGCAAGACGACGCTGACCGAAAAGCTCTGCAAGGCGATGCGCGAGGATTTCTCCATCGCCGTCGTCACCAACGACATCTACACCAAGGAAGACGCGATGATCCTCGCCCGTCTCCAGGCGCTGCCGGAGGAGCGCATCATGGGGGTGGAGACCGGCGGCTGCCCGCACACCGCCATCCGCGAGGATGCCTCGATCAATCTCCAGGCGATCGCCGAGATGAACCGCAAGTTCCCCGATCTCGACATCGTCTTCATCGAATCGGGCGGCGACAACCTCGCCGCCACCTTCTCACCCGACCTCGCCGACCTGACGCTCTATGTCATCTCCGTCTGCCAGGGCGAGGAGATCCCGCGCAAGGGCGGTCCCGGCATCACGCGCTCGGACTTCCTCGTCATCAACAAGTCCGACCTCGCGCCCTACGTCAACGTCAACCTGGACGTGATGGAGCGCGATGCTGCCCGCCAGCGCGGCCAGCGCCCCTTCGGCTTCACCGACCTGTCGCGCGGCAAGGGCCTGGACGAGGTGGTGCGCTATATCGTCGAAATGGGTGGGCTGGCCTCCAGCCGCCCGGCCGCGTGAGGCGCAGCGATGGCCGCGACGACGCTGACCGGACCCTATCGGGTCCACAATCGGTCTCATCTGGAAAAACGGGCAAGGAAGACGGCCGATCCGCGATACGTGTTCTATGTCGGCCTGCTTCGCAACACGTCCTATGACGCCTATCTCGCCGAGTTGGGGACAAGGCTCATCGACGTTCCCGGGTTCAAGAACAGCCCGGTCAGCGGTCGCACAGAGATTCTCTACTGTCGCCGCAGTGGCTGGATCGCGGACGGGCCGTAGGCACCTGCGACTTCGCCGCCGTGGCCGGCGCGGCTTGACCGCGCGCGTCCGCGGGAGGATATCGCGGACTCGCGCCCTCCCCTTCCGGATTCGCTGAGACATGACCGCCACAGGCCGCCACTACCACGCCATCCCCGGTCCTTCGGTCATTCCCGACCGCGTCCTCAACGCCATGCACCGCGCCTCGCCCGACATCTATGGTGGCGAACTGCACGAGATGATGACCGGCCTCTACGAGGATCTGAAACGGCTGGCGCGGACGAAGCACCATGTCGCCGTCTACATCGCCAACGGCCACGGCGCCTGGGAGGCGGCCACCACCAATCTCTTCAGTCCCGGCGACCACGCGCTGGCGCTGGTCACCGGCCGCTTCGGCGAAGGCTGGGCACAGGCGGCCGAGGCGCTCGGCGTGACGGTGCAGCGCCTCGACTTCGGCCGCCGCGACCCGGTCGATCCCGATGCCGTGGCGAAGGCCCTGGCCGAAGACCGTGGCGGGACGATCAAGGTCGTGCTGATGTCGCATGTCGACACCACCACCTCGGTGCGCAACGACCCGGCTGCCGTCAGGGCCGCGATCGACCGGGTCGGGCATCCGGCCATTCTCGCCGTCGACTGCATCGCCTCGCTCGGCTGCGACGTCTTCGAGATGGACGCCTGGGGCGTCGACGTGATGGTCTGCGCCAGCCAGAAGGGCATGATGACGCCGCCGGGGCTCGGCTTCGTCTGGCTCAACGACCGCGCGCTGCAGGCCGGCGCCGGTGCGCGCTGGCGCACGCCCTACTGGGACTGGACGCTACGGATCGAGGCGAAGCAGTTCTACCACCGCTTCGGCGGCACCGCCCCGACGCACCATCTGTTCGGGCTGCGCGCGGCGCTCGACATGCTGATCCACGAGGAGGGCATCGAGGCGGCCTGGCGGCGGCACGAGCGGCTGGCGCGCGCCGTCTGGACCGCCTTCGACGCCTGGGGCGAGGACGCCGGCAAGGCGTCGGGCATCGGGCTCAACGTCGCCGACCCGGCGTGCCGCTCGCATGCGGTCACCAGCGTGCGCTTCGCCGCTCCGCTCGCCACCGACATCCGCCGCTGGACGCAGGCCCATGCCGGCGTGACGCTGGGCATCGGGCTCGGCATGGCGCCCGAGGGCGATCCGGCAGCCGACGGCTTCATGCGCGTCGCGCACATGGGCCACGTCAACACGCACATGACGCTCGGCGTGCTGGGCGCGATCGAAACCGCCATGGCCGCCCTCGCCATCCCGCACGGGACCGGAGCGTTGTCGCGCGCGGCCGCCGTCCTCGCCTGACGGGGCGCGGCCGGCCGTCCTGGAGCCGCTTCGCAGGCACGATTCCTCGCGCCTTGCACATCGGGGCGCGTCGGGTCAGGATGATCCGCCGCAGGAGGATCCCATGACCGTCACAGCGCTCGCAGACCGCCGCCCCAACCTCCCCCACTACGAAGAGCGGGTCGACCTCGCCGCCGCCTTCCGCTGGACGGCGCGGCTCAACATGCACGAGGCCGTGGCCAACCACTTCTCGCTCGCCGTCGACGAGGCGGGCACGCGGTTCCTCATCAACCCCAACATGATGCATTTCTCGCGCATCCGGGCGAGCGACCTCCTGCTGATCGACGCCGACGACCCGACGACGATGGAGCGGCCCGACGCGCCCGACCCCACGGCCTGGGGCCTGCACGGAGCGCTGCACCGCCGCGTGCCGCATGCGCGCTGCGCCATGCACGTCCATTCCATCCATGCCACCGTGCTCGCCTCGCTCGCCGATTCCACCCTGCCGCCGATCGACCAGAACTCGGCGATGTTCTTCGAGCGGGTGGTGATCGACGACGGCTATGGCGGCCTCGCTTTCGAGGAGGAGGGCGAGCGCTGCGCGTCGCTGTTCGCAGACCCGAAGGTCAAGGTCATGGTGATGGGCAATCACGGCGTGCTGGTCATCGGCCAGAGCGTCGCCGACACGTTCGACCGGCTCTATTACTTCGAGCGGGCCTGCGAGACCTACATCAAGGCGTTGTGGACCGGACAGCCGCTGCGCCGCCTCTCCGACGAGGTGGCGCGGACGGTGGCGCGGCAGATCGACGACTATCCCGTCTCGATGGGCGGCCGGCATCTCGCGGAGCTCAAGGCGATCCTCGACGAGGAGGGGTCGACGTTCCGGAACTGACCGAGCCGATTTCAGCCGCGGCTGCATCGATTGCCGCGGCGCGCCGCGCAGGCTAGGAATGCACGGTGCGGCGACGGGGGCGTTGCCGCGGGGGCCTTCCATGAGCAGTCTGCGCGCTCGCGCCTACCGGAACCTGGAGCCGACGGCCTGGCCGCACCGGGGCCTGTCGCCGCTGAACAAGGCGCTGGCCGCGCTGATCGTGGTCGCCGTTTTCTTCGCCGTGATCGAGACGGAACCGACCATCGTCGAGCGCCGCTTCGCCTTCCTGACCGCCATCGAGGCGGTCTTCACGCTGGTCTTCCTCGCCGAGTATCTGGTCCGGATCTGGATCGCGCCCGAGAAACCCCGCTATGCCGGCCGCTTCGGGCGGCTGCGCTACATGGTCTCCGTGCCGGCGCTGATCGACCTCCTGGCCATCCTGCCCGGCCTCTTCGTCTTCATCGGCAGCGAGGCCTTCGTCGTGCGGCTGTTCCGGCTGCTGCGCATCCTGCGGCTGGCGCGCCTCGGGCGCTTCTCGCGGGCGATCGATGCCATCACGACGGCGGTGAACTCGCGCCGCTACGAACTGCTGATGAGCCTGACGATCGCCGGCATCCTGCTTCTGGTCTCCTCGACGCTGCTCTACCTGATCGAGGGCACCGTCCAGCCTGACCGGTTCGGCAGCATCCCGCGCGCCATGTGGTGGTCGATCGCCACGCTGACGACCGTCGGCTATGGCGACGTCTTCCCGGTCACCCCGCTCGGCCGCATCCTCGCCGGCATCACCGCCATCACCGGCATCGGCCTCATCGCCATGCCCACCGGCATCCTCGCCGCCGCCTTCTCCGACGCCATCCAGATGCAGCGCAAGGCCGAGGAAGAGGGGCAGGCGCGGAGCGAGGCGGAGTAGGCGATGGGGAGGTCCGCTTCCGCCTAGGGTCGGACCAAGCTATCGAAGGAGAGATCGAAGCGGGCCAGGTACTTCCGCAGTCGATCGGCATCGTTGCTGCTGGATTTTTGAAGCCGGGATACGGCAAACAGCTCGCGCCCTGCCGAACTGAGCGAGTTGGATCGCCTGCAAACCGCCACGACGGTGGCGAGTTGTGCCCGGTCGAACGGATCGATCTCCTTCAGCCTTTCAGCGCCGAAGAGACCGGCGAGCATGGCTTCCGGCTCGTCGGCGGCAAGCGAGCCCGCCCAGAGCCGCCGCAACCTCGCGATCTCCTCGCGGACCGTTTCCTCGTTGATTCGGCCTTGCGGCGCCAGAGTCGCCATTCGGGTCACGGAGGCCGAGAGGTCACGGAAATTGGCGCGCCACGCTGCCTCCGGTGCCATGGAGAACCGGATGTAGGTCTCCCGCGCTTCCCTGTTGAACGTGACGTTGCGTCCCTCCTTCTCGCTGAAGCGGCGCAGTTCGAATTCGAGGTTCGGCTCGATGTCCTCCTTCCGATCCCTCAGGGCCGGGAGGGTGAAGGTCCAGAGATTCAGCCGGGCGAACAGGTCCTCGCGGAACCGGCCTTCCCTGACGCTGGCGGAGAGGTCGCGATTCGTGCCGGCCAGCAGCTGGAAGTCCGACGTCGTGTCGCGGTCGGCGCCCACCGGCAGGAATCGCCGTTCCTCGATGGCACGCAGACACATCGCCTGCTCGTCCAGTCCCAGTTCGCCGATCTCGTCAAGAAACAAAACGCCCTTGTCGGCCGACCTCATCAGGCCAGCGCGCTCGGACTGCGCGCCGGTGAAGGCCCCCTTCACATGGCCGAACAGGGTCGACATCGCCTGATCGCCGCGCAGCGTCGCGCAGTTCACCTCGATGAAATCGCCGGAGATCTGGCGCTGCGCCTTCTTGAGTTCGTAGATGCGCCTGGCGAGTTGCGACTTGCCGGCGCCAGTCGGCCCGGTCAGCAGGACGGGCGCGCGCGAGCGGATCGCAACTTTCTCGATCTGATCGATCATCCGGTTGAAAGCCGGGTTCTTCGTTTCGATGCCGGACTTCAGAAACGACGTCGCCTCGTCGCGCTCGGCGGCGAAGCGCGTGGCGATGGCGTCGTATCGGGACAGGTCGAGATCGATAATGGAATGGCTGCCGGTGACGTCGATCGGATCGTCCGGCGATCTCCGCCGCGGCGGCGGCGAGAGCTGCAGCAGCCGGGCAGGAATGAAGCGGGCCTCGGTCAGCAGGAACCAGCAGATCTGAGCGACATGCGTGCCGGTGGTGATATTGACGAGATAGTCCTCGCGCTCCGTGTCGAACTCATATGCCCGGGCGAAGTCACGCAGGCTGGTATAGACCTCACTGAAATCCCAGTGGTCGCGCATGTTCATGACGTTCTGACGCACCTCGGTGCCTGGCGATACCTCCTCGATGTCGCGAATGATCTGCTTTGCCAGTCCCGTCGCGGCCGCTCCGTGAATAAGTTCGAGCCGGTCGATGAAGAGGTTCGGCTGCAGGCAAAGCGAGACAGTCGGACGCCAGCGCTTCCAGCGATCGTCGCGACCTCCGACATCCAGGGTGGTTCCGAGAATGCTGATGGCCACACACCGCTTCATTCTTATCTCATTCGATATGAATCTATACCGTGGGATTATTTCACCTGTCTCCACCCAACGTCAACATTCCCCGCAACATCGTTGGTCGGAAGATTTGTATGCAATGATATCAGAGGCTTGAAGGAAGAGAGGGACGCCTCCCTCTGCCTGGAACTCGACTTGGCATGCCTCTTGAAAGGCTTGTCGCGGGAACGAGAAGGAAGACAGAGATGGCAAACAAATCCGTGTTTGCGGCGATCAGGGGAAAGCTGCTCCCGCGTACCGACGCGACGAACCACGAGGGCGCTCCGGCCTACCGGCTGGCGCCGCATCAGGCTCTCGCGCAGCTGGCCGCGACGGGAACGTTCAACGCCACCTTCTACGCGGATGCGCGGGAGCAGCTCGACGAGGTGCTGAAGCTTGCCTGGCAGGTCGAACCGGAATTCCTGGCCAAGACCGCCGTGCATGCTTTCGAGCAGGGCTACATGAAGGATATGCCGGCATTCCTGCTGGCGATCCTCTCGCAGATGCAGGGCGACCAGTTCGAGCGAGCGTTCAGCCGGGTCGTGAAGAACGGCAAGATGCTGCGCACCTTCGTGCAGGTCATGCGGTCGGGCGCCACGGGGCGCAAGTCGCTGGGGACGCGTCCCAAGCGGCTGGTACTCGGATGGCTGGAGAAGGCCTCGGACGTCGAACTCATGCGGGCGGCGGTCGGCAACGACCCCTCGCTGGCGGATGTCGTGAAGATGGTTCACCCGAAGCCGGTCTCGGCGTCGCGTGAGGCGCTTTACGGCTATCTGCTCGGCAAACCGCACGATGTGAACGCCCTGCCGGTGCAGGTTACGGCGTTCGAGGCGTTCAAGCGCGACCCGTCGCTGCCGGTGCCGAACGTGCCGTTCCAGATGCTCACCGCACTGCCCCTGACGAAGGAGCATTGGGCAGAGATCGCCGAGACGGCCGGCTGGCAGATGCTGCGGCAGAACCTGAACACCTTCGCACGCCACGGCGTGTTCGAGGTGGAGGGATTTGCCGAGCGGCTTGCCCGTCGCCTGGCCGACCCCGCCGAGGTGAAGCGCTCGCGCGTTTTCCCCTACCAGCTGTTGGTGGCGTACATGAACGTCGATCCAGCCGTGCCGCCGGTGGTCCGGGACTCGTTGCAGGATGCGATGGAGGTGGCACTCGCCAACGTGCCGTCCTTCGGCAGAAACGTCGTCGTCTGCCCGGACGTTTCGGGGTCGATGGGGTCGTCGGTGACCGGCCACCGCAAGGGGTCGACGTCGACGGTCCGCTGTATCGACGTCGCTGCGCTCGTGGCGGCGTCGGTTCTGCGGCGCAACCCGACGGCGCGGGTCCTGCCGTTCGAGAACGACGTGGTGGAAGTCCACCTCAACGCCCGCGACACGGTGATGACCAATGCGGCGAAGCTGGCCGCGATCGGTGGCGGCGGAACGAACTGTTCGGCTCCGCTGGCGCGGCTGGTGAAGGAGCGGGCAAAGGTCGACCTGGTTCTGTTCGTTTCGGACAACCAGTCCTGGTTGGACGCTACGGCGCATCCGCATCAGGGGACCGGAACGATGCAGGAGTGGCGGAAGCTGAAGGCGTTGAACCCGAAGGCGAAGCTGGTCTGCGTCGACATCCAGCCCCATGCGACGACGCAGGCGAAGGGCGACGGCGACGTGCTGAACGTCGGCGGCTTCTCGGACCGTGTGTTCGACGTGGTGGCAAGCTTCGTTTCGAGCGGCAACGACCCGGATCACTGGGTCCGCGCCATCGATGCGACAGCGCTTTGAAGACGGCTCCCGGCGGTGCACCCGCCGGGAGCCACACCGAAAGCGCATGACGAATGCCGATGGAACTACAGGCTGTCACCCTCCAGGTCGCGGGTTCGAATCCCGCCGGGTCCACCACTGCGGGCCCGTAGCTCAGCGGTAGAGCAGGTGTCCGCCGCAAGGCGGGCGACGTTTCATCACCCTTGTCGTCATGACGACGTCGGGTGCCAACAGGACTGAAAGAAGGAGTAGCGAGAAGAGCGTGACGAATGACAGCGGAACTACATCCAACCTTCGTGTCGCGGGTTCAAGTCCCGCCGGTCCCGCCAATCGGGGCCGTAGCTCAGCGGTTAGAGCAGAAGAACGTTTCGCGACGAAATTGTCGTCACACCCCAATACGATCGCGGCGAATGCCGACGGAACTACAGCACAATACAGGGATGACCCGTGGGGTTCGACTCCTCACCCTTGCGGGCGCTCACTGGCACGAGCGGGGCTTCCGGGGTTTCGTCATTTCTGGCGCCGCGATCATCGATGCCTGGCGAATGCGGGCAGGACTACAGGTAGCGCGCTCGCCCCAAGGCGAGAGGTCGGGTGTTCAAATCACTCCATCGCCGCAAGGCGATGTGGCGCAGTCAAAGCTGTCCTGCCAACCCTTGCCGCCAAGCATCGAGGGCGAATGCAGTCGGGACTACAGGATAGAGCACCCGGCACATGTCGGGAGGTCGGGCGTTCAAGTCGCCCCTCGCACCCGCAAGGACGCGAAGTAGCTCAGAAACGTCCTGGCGCGTTTTGTCGCCAGACCGGAAGGACGAATGAATGCAGGACTACATCGGTACTGGCGGTTCGAATCCGCCCGATGGACCGGAAGGTTCGTCGATGGTCTTGCAGCCCCTTGTCGTCCGACCGCCGAACCCGGCGCCGCAAGCCGGCTGAACAATTGGCAGACGCAGCCCCAATGGGTTCGCGAAGAGATGAATAGGGATGGACGACATGGTCGACGTACTGAGCGGACAGGATCTCATCGACGCCGGACTGGCGCAGGGAAAGTGGTTTCGCGACGCGCTCGCCGCCGGCAACACGGTGCTCGCGCGCGGCGGGTCGCATGCGGACGCGGTCGCGGCCGCGCGCGCTTTCGAGCCGCCGCCAGCGGTGCCGCTGCTGGCGCAGGATACGATTCCGTTCCACGTCAACATCAAGGCGGAGAACGAGCACGAGGCCTCGAATGTCGAAGCGGTGAGCAACTCGATGCGGATGCTGATGCGCACGCCGGTGGTGCGCGCCGGCGCGATCATGCCCGACGCGTGCCCGGCGGGCCCGTCTGGCACGATCCCGGTCGGCGGCGTGGTGGTTTCCGAGGCGATCCATCCCGACATGCATTCGGCCGACATCTGCTGCTCGATGGCGATCTCGACCTTCCCGGGCGTATCGCCGGCCGCGTTGCTCGACGCGGTCCATGCGGTGACGCATTTCGGACCGGGCGGGCGCCCGCGCGGGCAACAGATCCGCCCGCCGGCAGAAGTCGCCGCGCGCATCGACGCCAATCCCTGTCTGCGCGACAATATGAGCGCGGCGATCGAGCACTTCGGCACGCAGGGCGACGGCAACCACTTCGCCTTCGTCGGCACGCTGAAATCGACCGGCGAGACGGCGCTCGTGACCCATCACGGGTCGCGCGCGCCGGGCGCCCGGCTCTATTCCCGCGGCATGAAGATCGCCGAGAGTTTCCGCAAACGGCTGTCGCCGGCGACGCTGCCCCAGAACGCCTGGATCCCCGCCGACACGCGGGAAGGCGACGACTATTGGGACGCGCTGCAGACCATCCGCGCCTGGACGAAGGCGAACCACGAACTCATCCACGACCTCACGGCGGAACGCCTCTCCGCCAAGGTGGGCGACCGGTTCTGGAACGAGCACAACTTCGTCTTCCGGCGCTCGGACGGTCTGTTTTATCACGGCAAGGGAGCGACGCCCGCCTTCGACGACTGGGCGGACGACGCAACCGACCTGACGCTGATTCCGCTCAACATGGCGGAACCGGTGCTGATTGCGCGCGGCAGGAACGCGGCTCACGGGCTGGGCTTCTCGCCGCATGGCGCGGGGCGCAACTTCTCACGCACTCAGCACAAGCGGCTCAAGGGCGATCGTCCCGTCGAGGACATCGTCGCCGAGGAGACGAAGGGTATCGACGCGCGGTTCTTCTCGGGTGTCACGGACATCTCGGAACTGCCGAGCGCCTACAAGAGCGCATCCACCGTCCGCCGCCAGATCGAGGATTTCGGCCTCGCCGAGATCGTCGACGAGGTGCTGCCCTACGGCTGCATCATGGCTGGCGACTGGGAAGCCAACGCGCCCTGGCGGAAGAAGCGGCAGGGCCGCGTCTGAGCCGGCGACGGAAGGCGCCGAAGGAGGCGCTCCGGGTAGGCCTCCTCCGCTGCCCGTCGCCGGCCGCCACGCCTCCCGCGAATGCGGGCGACGAAGCGGCCGCCCCTCAGATATCCAGGTTCGCCACGGAGAGCGCGTTGTCCTGGATGAACTCGCGGCGCGGTTCCACTTCGTCGCCCATCAGGCGCGAGAACAGGGAGTCGGCGTCGGTGGCGTCGGCCACCTTCACCTGCAGCAGCGAGCGGACGTTCGGGTCGAGCGTCGTCTCCCAGAGCTGCTCGGCGTTCATTTCGCCGAGGCCCTTGTAGCGCTGCATCGACAGGCCGCGGCGGCCGGTGGCGAAGACGCCTTCGAGAAGCTGCATCGGACCGGCGATCGGCTCTGACTTGTCCTTGCGGCGCAGCAGCGGCGGCTCGCCGTAGATCTCGGCCAGCCGGGAGGCGTAGCGGTCGAGCTGGCGCGCGTCGGCCGAGCCGATCAGGCCGGCGTCCAGCGTCACGCTCTCCTTCACGCCGCGCACCGTGCGCTCCAGCACGTAGCCGCCGGGACCCTCGTTGGAGATCGCGGTGCGGCCGGTCCAGCCGCGTTCGGTCTCCTCGGCGATGATGTCGAGCCGCTCGGCGATGCTCTGCGCCATGGCATTGGCGCGGCCGAGGTCGTCGAAGGCGTTGGCCGTCAGCGCGCCGGCGATCGCCGCCTGCTCCACCACGGACCGGTCGTAGCGCGTGTGCAGGCCGGAAATCAGCGTGCGCACGGCCAGCGCGTCGTCGATGACGGCGCGCAGGTCCTGCCCGGCGCGGACCTCGCCGGAGGCGAGCTGCAGCGAGGCCTCGTCCAGGCCAGAATTGATCAGGTATTCCTCGAAGGCCTGCTCGTCCTTCAGGTACTGGGAGCTCTTGCCGCGCGTCACCTTGTAGAGCGGCGGCTGAGCGATGTAGAGGTGCCCGCGCTCGATCAGTTCCGGCATCTGGCGGAAGAAGAAGGTGAGCAGCAGGGTGCGGATGTGGGCGCCGTCGACGTCGGCGTCCGTCATGATGATGATCTTGTGGTAGCGCAGCTTGTCGGCGTTGAACTCGTCCTTGCCGATCGAGGTGCCGAGCGCCGTGATCAGCGTGCCGATCATGTCGGACGAGAGCATGCGATCGAAGCGGGCACGCTCGACGTTCAGGATCTTGCCGCGCAGCGGCAGGATCGCCTGGTTCTGGCGCGAGCGCCCGCCCTTGGCCGAGCCGCCGGCCGAGTCGCCCTCGACGATGAAGATCTCGGACTTCGCGGGATCGCGTTCCTGGCAGTCGGCGAGCTTGCCGGGCAGCGAGGTGATGTCGAGCACGCCCTTGCGGCGGGTCAGCTCGCGCGCCTTGCGGGCCGCCTCGCGCGCGGCGGCGGCCTCCACGACCTTGGCGACGAGGACCTTCGATTCGGCAGGATGCTCCTCGAACCAGGTGCCGAGCGCCTCGTTGACGAGACCCTCGACGACCGGACGCACCTCCGAGGAGACCAGCTTGTCCTTGGTCTGGGAGGAGAATTTCGGGTCCGGCACCTTGACCGAGAGAACCGCCGTCAGGCCCTCACGGCAGTCGTCGCCGGTCAGCGTCACCTTCTCCTTCTTGGTCACGCCGGAGGCTTCGGCATAGCCCGTCACCTGGCGCGTCAGCGCGCCGCGGAAGCCGGCGAGATGGGTGCCGCCGTCGCGCTGCGGGATGTTGTTGGTGAAGGCGAGCACGTTCTCGTGGTAGCTGTCGTTCCACCACATCGCCACCTCGACCGTGATGCCGTCGCGCTCGGCGCTGATGGCGATCGGCTTGTCGATCAGGGGCTTCTTGGCGCGGTCGAGATACTTCACGAACTCCTCGAGCCCGCCCTCGTAGAGCAGTTCCACCTGCTTGACGTCGGCGGGGCGCCGGTCGGTCAGGATGATGCGCACGCCCGAATTGAGGAAGGCGAGTTCGCGCAGACGATGCTCCAGCGTGCCATAGTCGAAATTGACCATGGTGAAGGTGTCCGACGATGGCAGGAAGGTGACCTCGGTGCCGGTCTCGCTGCCGGCGTCGCCGGTCTCCACCAGCGGCCCGTCGGCGACGCCGTGGGTGAAGGACATCTCGTGGATGCGGCCCTTGCGGCGGATCTTCAGCTTCAGCCAGACGGAGAGCGCGTTGACGACGGAGACGCCGACGCCGTGCAGGCCGCCGGAGACCTTGTAGGAGTTCTGGTCGAACTTGCCGCCCGCATGCAGCTGGGTCATGATGACCTCGGCCGCCGAGACGCCCTCGCCCTTGTGGATGTCGGTCGGGATGCCGCGACCGTTGTCGGTCACCGTGCAGGAACCGTCGGCGTTCAGCGTGACCGTCACCCTGGTGGCATGTCCGGCCAGCGCCTCGTCGATGGCGTTGTCCACCACCTCGTAGACCATGTGGTGCAGGCCCGAGCCGTCGTCGGTGTCGCCGATATACATGCCCGGCCGCTTGCGCACGGCGTCCAACCCCTTGAGAACCCTGATGGACTCGGCGCCGTACTCGGCCTGTTCGCCGGGGATCGGTTCGGGCGTTTCGGTCATGGAGTTCCGTTCTTTCAAACTGTCTCGCGGCGCCACGCGGGAGGGCGGCGAATCGCATCGGCCACAGGCTTCCTTCATATAGGTTTTCAAGCCGCCATTCCAAAGGAATGGGCCGATTTATCCACCTTTGCGCGGTCGCCGGGGCAGCAATCCGCTGCAATGGGGCCGCGCGGCTCCACCAGCGGGGTGCCCTTGCGGCCCGATGGCCGACTGCGGGGAACGGCGCCCGCGCATGCCGCGTTGCCGCACGCAGCCCCTGCCCCGCAAGCCGCCTGTGCGACGGGAGTCTTGAGCTGTATGATCGCGTCAACAGGACCACCGCCCATGGACGCCCAACCTGCCCCTTTCGTCCCGCCCGCCCCGAAGCCGCGCACACGGCCGCCCTCGGCACTGCAGATGCTGCGGATCGTCTATCGCAATCCGCTCGAACTGTGGGGCGAGCCATCCTACAACGAGCCATGGGTCTCGCTGAAGGGCGGCATCGGCGGGCCGCTGCTCGTTGCCAACGATCCGGGCCTCATCCGCCACGTGCTCGTCGACAACGTCCGCAACTACCGCATGGGCCGGGTACGGCAGAAGATCCTGCGGCCGATCCTGCGCGACGGGCTGCTGACGGCCGAGGGCGAGACCTGGAAGCGTTCCCGCAAGGCGATGGCGCCCGTCTTCACGCCGCGCCACATTCACGGCTTCGCGGAGCCGATGCTGAAGAGCGCGCAGGCGTTCGCGGATCGATATGCCGGGCACACCGGAGCGATCGATCTGGCGCACGACATGACGATGCTCACCTACGACATCCTCGCCGAAACGCTGTTCTCGGGCGAGATCGCCGGCGAGCCCGGAACCTTCGCACGGCAGGTCGATCATCTCTTCGAGACCATGGGACGGGTCGATCCGCTCGACCTCCTCGGCGCGCCGGACTGGCTGCCGCGCTTCACCCGCATCCGCGGACGCAAGACCATGGCCTTCTTCCGCAGGCTGGTCGACGACACGGCGCAGCTGCGGCGAGGGAAGCTGGCGCGCGATCCCGACGGCGCGCCGAACGACTTCCTGACGCTGCTCCTCAGGGCGGAGGGGCCGCAGGGACTTTCCGGCGACGAGATCGCCGACAACATCATCACCTTCATCGGTGCCGGCCACGAGACGACGGCGCGGGCGCTCGGCTGGACGCTCTACTGCCTGGCCGAAGCGCCCTGGGAACGCGTGAAGGTCGAGCAGGAGATCGATACGGTCCTGCCGGCAGAGCCCGACCCCGTGAAATGGCTCGACGCCATGCCGGTCACCCGCGCCGCTTTCGAGGAGGCGATGCGGCTCTATCCGCCGGCGGCTTCGATCAGCCGCGAGGCGATCGAGGACGACGCCTACGGCGACCTCGTCATTCAGAAGGGTACCCAGGTCCAGATCATGCCCTGGACGGTGCACCGCCATCGCAAGCTGTGGGACAATCCGGAAGCTTTCCTTCCGGCGCGGTTCCTGCCCGGCAACCGCGACCGGATCGACCGCTACCAGTACCTGCCCTTCGGCGCCGGGCCGCGCATCTGCATCGGCGCGAGCTTCGCCATGCAGGAGGCGGTCATCGCGCTCGGAACGCTGATGTCGCGCTTCCGCTTCGACACGCTGCCGACGACGAAACCCTGGCCGGTGCAGAAGCTCACGACGCAGCCGGGCGGCGGCCTGCCGATGACGGTGACGCCGCGCGGCTGAGCGCGGGCCGTCTGGAGATACGGGGACAGTTACCGAGTTCGGCCTCTCGGCGCCGCGATGAGGGTTACACCAGCGGTCTTTTCGATTGACCCACGGCGCTGCCCCTCATCCGCCTGCCGGCACCTTCTCCCCGCAAGCGGGGAGAAGGGGGCACGGCCGCGACATCGGCACCAGGTAGGCGACCTTTGCGACCGGCGAAGCCGTCGGTGACGGCGTCCTTCTCCCCGTGTTACGGGGAGAAGGTGCCGGCAGGCGGATGAGGGGCGGCGCGAAGGTCGAAGGTAAAGGCCAGTCGTATTGCAGGGCGACCGAATTCGGGAAACTGTCCCCGTACTTCCCGTTCGCCCGCGTCAGGCCGCCGTCCGGATCAGCTCCGCCGCCTTCTCCGCGATCATGATCGTCGGCGCATTGGTGTTGCCGCCGATCAGCGTCGGCATCACCGAGGCGTCGACCACGCGCAGGCCGTCGATGCCGCGCACGCGCAGCTGCGGATCGGTGACGGCCTCGTCGTCGACGCCCATCCGGCAGGTGCCGACCGGGTGGTAGATCGTGTCGGCGCGGGCGCGGATGTGCTGCATCAGTTCGGCGTCGGAGACCGGCCCGTCCAGGTAGAGCTCCTTGTGGCGGAACGGCGCCAATGGCTCGGCGGCGAGGATCGCGCGCATCAGCCGGGCGCCGTTCAGGAGCAGCTCGGCATCGCGCTCGTCCGACAGGAAGGCCGGATCGATACGCGGGGCCGACAGCGGGTCTGCGTCGAGGAGCCCGACGGTGCCGCGCGAGAAGGGCCTGAGCACGCAAACGTGGCTGGAGAAGCCGAAGCCGAGACGGATCTTGCGCGTGTGGTCGTCGACGATACCGGCGCAGAAATGCAGCTGCAGGTCGGGCCGGTCGAGATCGGGCCGCGACTTCACGAAGGCGCCCGCCTCGGCGATGGGCGAGGCGAGAGGACCCGAGCCGTCGCGGCGCCAGGCGCCGACCTGTCCGGCGAGTGCCAGGCCGCCGCGCAGCCCGATGCCGAAGAGATCGGTCCGGCGCGATTTCCACGTCAGCACGAAGTCGAGATGGTCCTGCAGGTTGCGGCCGACGCCCGGCAGCTCGTGCACGACCGGCAGGCCATGGCTCTTCAGCTCGTCGGCCGGGCCGATGCCGGAAAGAAGAAGCAGCTGCGGCGAACCGAAGGCGCCGGCCGAGACGATCACCTCGCGCGAAGCCTCCACGACGTGCTCCTCCCTGCCCCGCCGGTAGCGAAGGCCGGTCGCCCGCCGTCCGTCGAGGGCGATCTTCGTGACGTGCGCGCCGGTGATCACGGTCAGGTTCGGCCGGTCCATGACCGGATGGAGATAGGCGGCCGCCGCCGAACAGCGTTCGCCGCGATGCGGGCCGTCGAAGAACTGCGTGACCTGGTAGAGCCCGGCACCCTCCTGTTCGGGTCCATTGAAGTCGTCGTTGCGGCGGATCTGCAGGCGCCCGCAGGCTTCAACGAAGGCCTCGCTGACCGCGCGCGGGCTCGCCTGATCACGCACCTTCAGCGGCCCGTCGGCGCCATGGCGGTCGTCGGCGCCGCGGCTGTTGCCCTCGGATTTCCGGAAGAACGGAAGGACGTCGTTCCAGCTCCAGCCCTCGCAGCCGAGATTGGCCCACTCGTCATAGTCGGATGGATGGCCGCGCACGTAGAGCATGGCGTTGATGGCGCTCGATCCGCCGAGCGCCTTGCCGCGGGGCTGGTAGCCCCTGCGGCCGCCGAGCCCCGGCTGCGGCACGGTCTCGAAGCACCAGTTGTTGATCTTCGCCGGCCGTCCCGGCAGCATCGCCGCCACGCCGACGGGCACGCGCACCAGGAGGTCGCGCCCCTCGCCCCCGGCCTCGATCAGGCAGACGCTGACGGACGGGTCTTCGGACAGGCGCGCGGCGAGCGTCGAACCGGCCGATCCGCCGCCGGCGATCACATAGTCGAACGTCATCCTCGTTCCCCCCGCCGCGGCCTCCCTGCGGCAGGGAAAGACAAGCGCCCCGCGAGGCGCTTGTCCAGAGGGATCGTCGGCGTCAGGCCATGCCGAAGACGCGCGACGGCCCGCCCGTACCGCCACGCACCTTGGGCGCGCCGACGACGATCGTTCCGCCAGAAGCCGGCATGGATTCGAGGTTGGCGATGCACTCCAGGCCCCAGCGTCCGGACGGCAGCCAAGCGTAGTGCACCGCGAAGTCGGGCGACATGCCGAAGTCCAGCGAGAGCGTGTCGACGGCGATGCCCTTCACCCCGGAGGCGGACTCCATCAGCATCTGCGCGGCCTCGATGTGGAAGCCGGGGAAATGCATGGTCTTGCCGTCGGCGCCGACGTTGCGGAACTTCTCCGTCGCGACATGCTGGCCCCAGCCCGACAGCATGGCCACGCAGGCACCGGCCGGCAGGTCGCCGTTCGCCGCCGTCCAGGCCTTGATGTCGTCCGGCGTCACCTGCGCGTCAGCGTCGGCCGCCGCCTTTTCCCGGATGTCGATGACGACGAGCGGGCAGACCAGATCGACCACCGGGATCTCGGCCACCGACTTGCCGTCCGCCGAGAAATGCAGCGGCGCGTCGATGTGGGTGCCGGTGTGCTCGTTCACGCGCAGTTCGAAAAGATTGAACTTGTGCTGCGCATAGTTGAACTTCTGGTCGTAGAAGAGCTGCTGCTCGCCGAAGAAGGTCGGGAACATGTCGTAGAGTTCGTGGGTGAGGTCCTCGGCCCGGGTCGGCTTCGCCGCCTGGGCGAACAGCGGCTGCGGCGCAGCCGCGGCACCGATCGCCGCAGCGCCGGCGGCGACCGCCGCACCCCGGAACAGGTCACGCCGCGACAGCATGCTCTTCTTCACGCCGTCGATCACGCAATGATGGCACATCTCGAATACTCCGCAGGTTATTGATTAGCCGCATCAGGAGCAGCATGAGCCTGTGCGAAACTGTGCGCAAGGCTCAGCTTCGTCCCTGGAAGGCGTTCTCGACATGCACCGGCCAGCGCCGCGGCAGCACCGCGACGATGTCGAAGCGCAGAGACAGGCGGGCGTGGTCGCGCTGCTTCGAAAGCCAGAGGTCGGCCGCGCCTTCGATGCGGCGCTGCGCCTCGTGGCCGACGGCATCCATGGCCTGGACGAGCGTCGGCCGTGCCTTCACCTCGACGATGGCGACAAGATCGCCGCGCCGGGCGATCAGATCGATCTCGCCGAGCTTCGTGCGATGGCGCCGGGCGACGATGCGGTAGCCCTTGAGCATCAGGGCGAGCGCGGCCAGCCACTCGCCGCGGTGGCCCTTGCGATAGGCGCGGAAGCGCCGGTCGCGCGCTTCAGCCGGCACCGCCCTCCTCCTTCAGCTCCAGAAGCCGCCGGTAGAGCGCCTGCTTGGGCTGGCCAGTCATGCGGGCGGCTTCGCCCGCGGCCTTCGACGTCGGCATCTCGGCGGCGAGCGACAGGAGCAGCCGGTCGACGTCCTCCGGCGAGTCCTCCCCCGCTTCGCCGGGCGGCGCGACGCAGACGACGATCTCGCCCTTCGGCGTCGGCGCCGCCTCGTAATGGTCTGCCAGCGCGACGAGGCTGCCGCGCCGCATCTCCTCGAAGGTCTTGGTCAGTTCGCGGCCGACGGCGGCCTCGCGCTCGCCGCCCAGCACGTCGCGCATGGCGGCGAGGCTGTCGGCCACCCGGTTCGGCGATTCGTAGAAGATCAGCGTGCCCGGCACCGCCTTCACCGCCTCGAGCCGCGTGCGCCGCTGCCCGTCCTTCACCGGCAGGAAGCCCGCGAAGAAGAAGGCGTCGGACGGCAGGCCGCTCGCCGTCAGCGCCGCGAGCACCGCCGAGGCGCCGGGGATCGGCACGACGCGGTGGCCTGCGGCGATCGCCTCGCCGACCAGCCGGTAGCCGGGATCGGAGACCAGCGGCGTGCCGGCGTCGGAGATCAGCGCCACCGCCTTTCCATCGGCGAGATCGGCCAGCAGCCGCGGCCCCGCCGCCTGCGCATTGTGCTCGTGATAGGCGGTCAGCTTCTGGCGGATGCCGTAGCGATCCAGCAGCACGCGGCTGACGCGGGTGTCCTCGCAGGCGACGACGTCGACGGCCGCCAGCGTCTCCAGCGCCCGAAGCGTGACGTCGCCCAGATTGCCGATCGGCGTCGCCACGAGATAGAGCGCCGGCTCCAGCGGACGGGCGGGGATGGCGGTCTGGTGGACGAGGAAGGTGGGATGGCGCGGCTCTGTCACGGGGTTCCCCACGGGTTGACGACACGGTCCCCCAGAAAGGCGAAATCACGGATGTTTCTCGTCACGACCGTCAAACCGCGAACGAGCGCCGTCGCTGCCAGGAACCCGTCCATGACGCCGAGCCCACGGCCTTCGGAACGGCGGGCAACCATGATATCGGACCAGCGATCGGCCACCTCGGCGTCGACGGGAATGATCCGGCCCGCGAACCGGTCCCGCAGTTCCCCGTCGATCCAGGACATGAGCGAGTCGCGGCGACGTCCCGGCGCGAGAATCAACGCTCCGCGACGCAGTTCGGCGACCGTGATGACGCTTACGAAGCCGCGGTCCTCGTCCAGCTCGGCAAGCCATCGCATGACGTCGGGCGACGGCTGCGGCCGAGATGATTCCGACAGGACGTTGGTGTCCAGCAGATAGTTCAAAGGTCGAGTTCGCGAGGCGGTTCGTCCACGCGCTCGACGTCGAGATCGAGCCCCCGGAGCGGCGAGGCAAGAAGGAACTCGGCCAGGTTGCCCTTCCGGTCCGTCTTCCGCTTCCATTCTTCGGCCGAGACGATCACCACCGCGGGTCTGCCGTTCCGGGTGACCATCTGTGGAACGTCCTGCGCGCGATCCACGACTTCCGACAGGCGGGCCTTGGCATTGGCCAGCGTCCAGACGTCCAGATCCTTGTTCGCAGACTTGCTCACTCGATCGCCCACGGCTCCCGCACCGCCGGTACGCCGGCATGACCATACTGACTATAGTGACCATTCCGGGTGGCCGCAACGCTCCCCCTCACCGCGCCAGGTCCGCCACCACCGCGTCGAGCACGATCATGCCGGCGGGCGTCGCGCGCAGGCGGGAATTGCCGATCGGGGCGACGAGGCCCTCCTGCTGCAGGATCGCGATGCGGTCCTGCGGCAGCGGGCGGCCGGCGAGTTCGGCGTAGCGCACGAGGTCGAGGCCTTCGACGAGCCGGAGACCCATCAGCAGGAACTCGTCGGCCTCCTGGTCGCGCGTCAGTTCCTCGCCGTCGGCCACGCCGTGTCCCTGCTGCTCGACCAGCGCCAGCCAGCGCTCGGGATGGCGCTCGGCCATCGTGACGGTGCGCGTGCCCTCGGTGATGAAGCGGCCATGCGCGCCGGGACCGACGCCGACGTATTCGCCGTAGCGCCAGTAGGTCAGGTTGTGGCGGCTCTCCGCTCCCGGCCGGGCGTGGTTGGAAATCTCGTAGGCCGGCAGCCCGTGCGCCGCCGTCACCTCCTGCGTCAGCTGGTAGAGGTCGGCCGCGAGATCGGCATCCGGGATGGCGAACTTTTTGGCGGCATGCAGCGCGAAGAAGGGCGTGCCCTCCTCGATGGTCAGCTGGTAGAGCGACAGATGGTCGGCGGCATGGCCGATCGCCTGGCGCAGTTCGGCCTCCCAGCCCTCCGGAGTCTGGCCGGGACGGGCGTAGATCAGGTCGAAGGAGAGGCGCGGGAAGGTCGCGCGGGCAAGCTCGATCGCCTTCAGCGCTTCCTCGACATTGTGCAGCCGACCGAGGAACTTGAGGTCACGATCGTTCAGCGCCTGGACGCCGAGCGAGACGCGGTTGACGCCGGCCGCGCGATAGCCGCGAAAGCGCTCCGCCTCGACCGACGACGGATTGGCCTCCAGCGTCACCTCGATGCCGGCCGGCACCGTCCAGTTCGCTGCGATCGCGTCGAGGATGGTGCCGACCGTTCCGGGCTCCATCAGCGACGGCGTGCCGCCGCCGAGGAAGACGCTGGTGACCGTGCGCGGCCCGGACTGCGCGCGCATCGAGGCGAGTTCGGTCTCGAAGGCGCGGGCGAAGCGCACCTGGTCCGGCGGCTGGTGGCGGACATGCGAGTTGAAGTCGCAATAGGGGCACTTGGCCGCGCAGAAGGGCCAGTGCACGTAGATGCCGAAGCCGGGCGACCGGTCGTCCGCGAGCAACGTTCCGCCGTCCGGCGTGGCACGAAAGCCCAGCACCGTCATGCCGACCCCAGCTTCGCCCGGGCGAACTTCTGGAAGGCGCGGGCGCGGTGCGAGAGCGCCGTCTCCTGCCCGGGTTTCCAGCCATGCTTCTCTTCGGCCGTCATCTCGCCGAAGGTGATCTCGAAGCCGTGCGGCTGGAAAACGGGATCATAACCGAAGCCGTCGCTGCCGCGCGGCGGCCAGACCAGCGTCCCTTCCGCCTCGCCGCGGAAATATTCGGCCGTTCCGTCGGGCTCGCACAGGCACAGCACCGCCACGAAGCGGCCGGTCCGCTGCGCGGGCTCCATGGCGCCCTTCGCGGCCAGCAGCGACTGCGTCTTCTCCATCGCCATCATGAAGTCGCGCGTACCGTCGGGGCGGGTCGCCCAGTCGGCGGTGTAGACCCCCGGCGCGCCGTCCAGCGCGTCGACGCAGAGCCCGGAATCGTCCGACATCGCCGGCAGGCCGGTCGCCTTCGCCGCAGCGAAGGCCTTGAGGTAGGCGTTTTCCTCGAACGTCGTGCCAGTCTCCTCCGGCTCGGGCAGGCCGTAGTCCTTTGCCGATTTCGCCTCGATGCCGAAGGGCGCCATCAGATCCGCGAATTCGCGCAGCTTGCCGGCATTGTGGCTGGCGACGACGATCTTCCGCCCTGCGAGAGAATTCATGCGATGCCCCAGATGCGCGGTTCGGCGAATTCCAGCGAATTGCCGGACGGATCGCGGAAATAGATGGACCGGCCGCCCTGCGGCCATTCGAAATCGGCCTCGACGGCTATGCCGCGGGCCAGGAGATGCGCCTTCCAGCCGTCGATCTCGCCCGCCGAGGCAGAGAAGCAGAGGTGGCCCCGGCCGCGTGCGCCATGCGGCGGCACCGGCAGCCTGGCATCCGGCGCCGGCGGAATGACCGTCGCCTCCGGCTGGAAGAGCAGCAGGACGCCCGGGCCGCAACGAAAGAAGACATGACGCCCGTCCACCTTCGCGATCCGCTCCAGTCCCAGGACCTCGGCGTAGAAGGCCTCGGCCGCGTCGAGATCGGCCACGTAGAGCGCGGATTCGAGGATCGACGCTGGCGTCATGTCCGGTTTCCCGACTGTTCGCGGCCGCGGCCGGCCTCAGGCGACCGCCATCTTCTGCAGGTCGACGAGGCGCGCGATGCCTTTCCTGGCCAGTGCCATCAGCTCGGCGAACTGCGCCTCCGAGAAGGCGTCGCCCTCGGCCGTGCCCTGGATCTCGACGATGCCGCCCTTGCCGGTCATGACGAAGTTGGCGTCGGCGCCGGCGGACGAATCTTCGACATAGTCGAGGTCGATAACGCAGGTGCCGCCATGGATGCCGCAGGAGATCGCCGCGACGTGGTCCTTGAGCACCTTGCTCACCGTCAGCATCTTGCGCGCTTCCATCCAGGCCAGGCAGTCGTAGAGCGCGACGAAGCCGCCTGTGATGGAGGCCGTGCGCGTGCCGCCGTCGGCCTGGATCACGTCGCAGTCGACCGTGATCTGCACCTCGCCCAGCGCTTCCAGATCGACGACCGCGCGCAGCGAGCGGCCGATCAGCCGCTGGATCTCCAGGGTGCGGCCGCCCTGCTTGCCGGCGGAGGCTTCGCGGCGCATCCGGTCGCCGGTGGCGCGCGGCAGCATGCCGTATTCGGCCGTCACCCAGCCCTTGCCGCTGTTGCGCAGCCATGGCGGCACGCGCTCCTCGAGGCTTGCCGTGCAGAGCACGTGCGTGTCGCCGAACTTGACGAGGCAGGAGCCCTCGGCATGCTTGGAGACGCCGCGTTCGAAGCTGACGGCGCGCATCTCGTCTGGCTGGCGCTTGGAAGGACGCATCGGGGTTCCTCGGTCTCTGTAAAGGGCGGCTTTTAGCCCCTGCCGGGCAGCGACGCAAAGGGAAAGGAGCCGTGATCGGCGTTGTGTTCGTGCCGCTCCGGATTATATGGTTCTTTCCGGAGTTCCGCCCCCATGACGAAGCCGATCACCGACCCGACCCTTCAGTCCCTCGACGTCCGTTCCCGCGAGATCTTCAGGCTCATCGCCGATTCCTACATGCGCGACGGCGAGCCGGTGGGCTCGCGCAACCTCGCCCGCCTGCTACCCTCGTCGCTGTCGCCGGCCACGGTGCGCAACGTGATGAGCGACCTCGAGCATCTCGGCCTGATCTATTCGCCGCACGTGTCGGCCGGCCGGCTGCCGACGCAGAAGGGGCTGCGCTTCTTCGTGGACGCCTTCATGGAGATCGGCGACCTGTCGGAAGAGGAGCGCCGCAGCATCGACGCGCAGGTCAGGGCCTCGGGCCGCGGCGCCTCGCTGGAGCACATGCTGACCGAGGCGAGCACCATGCTGTCGGGCATGTCGCGCGGCGCGGGCGTCGTGCTCGCCGGCAAGACGGAGACGGCGCTGAAGCACATCGAGTTCATCCAGCTCGAGCCGGACAAGGCGCTGGCGGTTCTGGTGTCGCATTCGGGCGATGTCGAGAACCGCGTCATCGACCTGCCGGCCGGCGTCACGCTCTCGCAGCTGCACGAGGCCTCCAACTACCTGAACGCCCATATCCGCGGCCGGACGCTGGCCGAGGCGCGTGCCGAGATCGCCCGGCTGCGCGAGGAGACCCGCCAGGCACTCGACAGCCTGTCGCAGGACCTCGTCGAGAAGGGCCTCGCCGTCTGGGGCGGCACCGAGACCGGGACGCCGTCGCGCCTCATCGTGCGCGGCCGCGCCAACCTGCTCGAGAACGTCACCGCGCAGGCCGACATCGAGATGCTCAAGCACCTTTTCGAGGATCTCGAGACCAAGGAGGGCCTGATCCAGCTGCTCGAACTCGCCGAGCAGGGGCCGGGCGTGCGCATCTTCATCGGCTCCGAGAACAAGCTCTTTTCCCTGTCGGGCTCCTCTCTGGTCGTCGCCCCCTACCGCGACAAGGACGCACGCGTCATCGGCGCGCTCGGCGTCATCGGCCCGACGCGGCTCAACTATGCCCGCATCGTGCCGATGGTCGACTACACCGCCCAGATGATCTCGCGGATGCTTGGGTGAGTTGCCGGCCCCTTGATTTTTGCCCCCCGAGCCTCGATATCGGGCGCAACCCACCGACCGGAATTCGAGCATACGGGATCAAGCGATGAGCGACCATCCGAACCAGGAACGCGCCCCCGACATGGATGCGGCGAAGCCCGAGGCCGGCAGCCCGGCCACCGACGGCCAGCCGGCCGATGCGCAAGCCGGCGAAGCCGCCCAGGCAGCCGATTTCGAAGCCTTCATGCGGCTGGCGAAGGAAAACGAGGAGCTGAAGGACAAGGCGCTCAGGCTTGCCGCCGAGATGGAGAACCTGCGCCGCCGCACCGCCCGCGACGTTCACGACGCCCGCGCCTACGCGATCGCCAACTTCGCCCGCGACATGCTGACCGTCTCCGACAACCTCCAGCGCGCGCTGGCCGCCGTGCCCGCCGAGGCGAAGGAGAAGGGCGAAGCCGGATTCGCGGCGCTGCTCGAAGGCGTCGAGATGACCGAACGCGGCATGCTGTCGACGCTGGAACGCCACGGCGTGAAGAAGATCGAACCCGAGGGCGAGCGCTTCGACCCGAACTTCCACCAGGCGATGTTCGAGGTGCCGAACCCGGATCTGCCGGCCAACACCGTGGTCCAGGTCGTGCAGACCGGCTACGTCATCGGCGAACGCATGCTGCGCCCCGCCATGGTCGGCGTGTCGAAGGGTGGCCCCAAGGGCGCACCGGCCGCCGAAGCTGCTCCGGCGGAAGACGCGAAGGGCTGAGCGGGAGGCATCCCGGCGCTTTGCCCCTCGGCGGCCTGCTCGGCCGCCGGTGCCTTGCAAGCTCGCGCTCCACGACACCCCCCTCTGCCTGCCGGCATCTCCCCCTCAAGGGGGGAGATCGGCGGTTTCGTCCTGCAACGCAGGCAATGTGCGCGCGAAGCCCGCGGAGCGTGTGCTCCGCAAGTCTTCGACGTGGCAGGGAGAGCGGCGCCGCCGACGCTGCCGATCTCCCCCCGTGAGGGGGAGATGCCGGCAGGCAGAGGGGGGTGCCGCAGAGCGCGACCTTCAGACGGGCGGCGGGATCGACGCTGCAGACGATCCGATCCCCTCTCCGATCCCCCGTCTGGCGCAGCCGCCTCCATCCGCGCTAAGCCTGTCGCAGGAGGCCCGCCATGATCCCGATCCTCGCATTCGACTATGCCGGCGTGGCCGTGTTCGCCGCGACCGGCGCGCTGGCGGCCTCGCGCAAGGAGCTCGACATCATCGGCTTCGTCTTCATGGCCTGCGTGACGGGCACCGGCGGCGGCACGCTGCGCGACCTGATCCTCGGCGTGCCGGTGTTCTGGACCGTCAACCAGGACTACATCCTGGTCTGCGCGGCGGTCGCCGTCATCGTCTACTTCACCGCCCATCTGCTGGAGTCGCGCTACAAGCTGCTGCTCTGGCTCGACGCCGTCGGGCTCGCCGCCTACTGCGTCTTCGGCGCCTACAAGGGCCTGATCGTCACCGGCTCGGCCACCATCGCCATCGTCATGGGCGTGATGACCGCGACCTTCGGCGGCATCGTCCGCGACATCGCCGCACAGGAACCCTCGGTGCTGCTGCGCCCCGAAATCTACGTCACCGCCGCGCTCTCCGGCGCCGCCACCTTCACGCTGCTCGCCATCCTCGGCCTGACCATGCCGCTCGCCGCGGTCCTCGGGGCGCTGGCCGCCTTCGCGGTGCGCGGCGGCGCATTGTGGTTCGGCTGGACCTTCCCGCCCTACCGGAGCCGGCCGGGGCGGCGGCCGGAGGACATCGTCTGAAAGGCTGCGGCGGGATGCCGTCCTTCGTCTTCCGCAGCGATGCAAGTGGAAGACCGTCCCGCCCCGCGACTTCGCACAAATTCGCGTCAAATGTCGCAACCCTCATCATTCTTGTCTTAATTTGCCTCGGGCAAAGAATGTTTCGGGACAAGATTGTTCAAGGGGGTACCCGAATGTTCAACACTGCCACGGTGCGCGCTGCGGCCGCGCTCGCCACCTCGCTCGCCCTGATCTCGACCGCCACAGCGGGCGAAGTCTGTGCCGGTTACGGCCCGCAGGCCCCACGCGACATTTCAAGCCTTGCCGGGACCAATTCTCGCGTCTTCGCCGCCGCACCGGCGCCGGAGGCGATGAACCTCTGCAACATCCACACCCATGCCAATGCCGAGCACAAGGGGCCGGGCTTCTCGATCAGCGCCGGTGCCGGCGAGCATGGCGGCTTCCGCTGCAACGATGCGGACAGCCTGACGCCCGCCGAACGCGAGAAGCCCGAACATGTCGAGCACGGCTTCCACGGCGTGGAGCCCGGCGACACGATCGAGGTCCACTGGGTCTACAGCTCCTGCGACGTCGCGCCCGGCGAGGGCCTCGGCGCCTGCATGAGCGAGACCTGCACCAACCCGCAGCTGCGGGTGGAATCGCAGGTGTTCCTGCTGGTGAACGACGCGCGTGCGCTCGACTTCGCCGATTTCGCCGAAACCGTGCGCCAGGGCGACGGCCACCATCAGCCGAAGGCGCTGCCGCGCGGCACCGGCACGCCGGTCGTCTTCGCCGGCTCCACGACCGGCCCGAAATACACCGAGAGCGCCTGCTCGCCGCTCCAGGTGACCTGGAGCGTCCGCCCCGACTGCGCCCGCCTCGACATCGGCTCGCTGCATGCCTGGGCGGCAAAGGGCAACGTCTTCAAGGAAGAGCACGCCCACGGCGTGCGGCAGCTGGTCACGACCTCCGAACTGCTCGCCCCCATCCGCTGAGCAAGCCCCCGGAGCCGCGACCGCCAAGCGCTCGCGGCGCCGTTGCCCTGTCCGTCGGGCCCGGGGATGGCGGCGGCGCGACGCCGGCGTGACGGGCGCCATGACATCGACCATCGGCGGCCTCGTCCGCGCATCGCCGCGCATGAGGCCGCCGCGCTTCTTCGCTCCAGAACGCGTTTCACCGTCGTCCTCGGAGCACGCGCGGTTTCGGCTGGACGTTTCCGACGCCCGACCTCACCAGCCAGAAGGCGACCGCCGGCACGCTCCGCACCGTGCGACATCTTGAGGCCGTGACGTTGGCGAGGCGTGCCCCATATCCCGGGTCATGGCCACGCTCACCATCTGGTTCGACGGTTCCTGCCCGCTCTGCACGCGCGAGATCATGCTGATGAAGCGCCTCGACCGCCGCGGCGCCATCGACTTCATCGACGTCGCGGCATCCAGCGTCGCGGACTGCCCCATCGACCGCGCCGAACTGCTCGCCCGGTTTCACGCCCGGGAGAACGGCGTGCTCGTGTCGGGCGCCGGCGCCTTCGCAGCCATGTGGCGGGCAATCCCGCTTCTGCGCCCCCTCGGCGTGCTGGCCCGCATCCCGCTCGTGCTGGCCGTGCTGGAGCGCTGCTACGTGGCCTTCCTGCGCGTCCGGCCGCGGCTGCAGCGCCTCGCCCGCCGGTCGGCGCCGGCATGATGCGCCGCGGCGATCCGGTCGGGCCCGGCCAGGAAAGCGTGTGGTCCTATCCGCGCCCGGCCATCGCCGAGCCGAGCCCCTGCCACATCGTCATCGAACATGGCGGGCGACGGATCGCCGAGACCCGGTCGGCCGTGCGGACGCTCGAGACCAGCCACCCGCCATCCTGGTACATCCCGCCGGCCGACATCGCGCCGGGCGTGCTGCGCAGGGCGGCGGGAACCTCGCTCTGCGAATGGAAAGGCACTGCCGTCTACTGGGACGTCCTAGTGGGAGACACCGTGCTGCCCCGGGTCGGCTGGAGCTACCCCAACCCGACGCCGGCCTTCGCGCTCCTGCGCGACCACGTCGCCTTCTATGCCGGGCCCTTCGACCGGTGCACGGTGGACGGCGAAACCGTGACGCCCCAGCCCGGCCGCTTCTACGGCGGATGGATCACCAGCCGGGTCGTCGGCCCGTTCAAGGGCGGGCCGGGGACGATGGGATGGTAGGCCGCAGGCAGGAGAAGCGGCCTCCGGAATGGTACTGAGACGTCGTCCGCAGATCAGCCCGCGATGAAGGTGGGGTACGCGGCACTGAAAGCGGCGCCCCCTCACCCCAACCCCACCTGCTCCGCCGCCTCGCGCAAACTCCGCATCGGCCGCGGCCCCACCTGCTGGATGACGATGCCGGCCGCCAGCGAGCCGAGCTTGCCGCAGTCGGCGAGCGAGCGGCCGGTGGTGTAGCCGTGGAGGAAGCCGGCGGCGTAGAGGTCGCCGGCGCCGGTGGTGTCGACGAGCTCGGCGATCTCGATGGCGTCGACCTGCACCGTCTCGTGCCCGCGCACGATCACCGAGCCGCGCTCGGAGCGGGTGATGGCGGCGAGCCGGCAGTCCTTGCGGATCGCCTCGAGGCCGGCCTCGAAGGACGAGGTCTGGTAGAGCGACTTCATCTCGCTCTCGTTGGCGAAGACGATGTCGACCGTGCCCGAGCGCATCAGGTCGAGGAATTCGTCGCGGTAGCGGTCGACGCAGAAGGGGTCGGAGAGCGTCATCGACACCTCGCGCCCGGCGGCGTGCGCCAGTGCGGCCGTACGGCGGATCGCCTGCTTGGCCAGCGGCGGGTCCCAGAGATAGCCCTCGAAATAGGTGACCTTGGCGCCCTGCGCCTTTTCTTCCTCGACGTCGTCCGGCCCCAGTTCCACGCACGCGCCGAGATAGGTGTTCATGGAGCGCTCGCCGTCGGGCGTGACGAAGATCATCGAGCGGGCGGTGGGCGGAAAGCCCGTCAGCGGCTGCGTGTCGAAGGCCACCCCTTGAGCGCGGATGTCGTGGGCGAAGAGGCCGCCGAGCGGGTCGTTCGAGACCTTGCCGAAATAGGCGGCGCGGCCGCCGAAGCTCGCGACGCCCGCCGCGGTGTTGCCGGCGCTGCCGCCGGACGCCTCCACGGCCGGCCCCATGCGGGCATAGAGGAGTTCCGCGCGCTCGGCGTCGATCAGGTTCATCGCACCCTTGATGATGCCGTTGTCGACGAGGAAGGCCTCGTCGCAGCGCGCGATGATGTCGACGATGGCGTTGCCGATGCACAGGACATCGTAGGTCGGATCGGTTGGCACGGGGAGGAGAGCCTTTGTTGCGAGCGGGCGGTGCGACCGGTTTAGCCGATCCGCCCGACTTTGCAACGGCGCGGCGCGCGGCACGGTCGGGCTGGCCGGTGCGGCGGCGCGGCGGCGGCGGCACGCTTGTTTCGCCGCGCGGCCGTGCCTATCTGCGCGCCGACAAGGAAAGACCCAGCGATGATCCTCGACGCCGCCGGCCGCGCCGCCGGCCAGCTCCTCTCCCCCGCCTTCCGAACCGTCTTCTTCAAGACGCTGGGGCTGACGCTGCTCGCGCTGGTGGCGCTGTGGTTCGCCCTGACGCAGGGCTTCGCCTGGCTCGCCCTGCCGGTGCTGGAAGGCTTCGTGCCCGCGATGCCCGACTGGGCCGGGTGGCTCGGGCTGATCGCCGCCATCGTCGCCGGCCTGGCGCTGGCACTGGGGCTGGCGCTGCTCGTCGCGCCGGTTTCGGCGCTGATCGCCGGCCTGTTCCTCGACGACGTCGCCGAACTGGTCGAGAAGAGCGACTATCCTGCCGATCCGCCCGGCCGCGCCATGCCGCCGGTGCAGGCGCTGTGGCTGTCGCTTAAGTTCTTCGCCATCGTCATCCTCGGCAATCTCGTCGCGCTGCTGCTGCTGCTGGTCCCCGGCGTCAACCTCGTCGCCTTCTTCGTCGTCAACGGCTACCTGCTCGGCCGCGAGTTCTTCGAGTTCGCCGCCATGCGCTTCCGCGACGAGGCGGAGGCCAAGGCCCTGCGGCGGCGGCATGCCGGCACCGTGTTCCTCGCCGGCCTCGTGATCGCCGGTTTCCTGGCGATCCCGCTGGTCAACCTTCTGACGCCGCTGTTCGCGGCCGCCATGATGGTGCATCTGCACAAGGCGATCTCGCTGCGCCACGGCGCCGCCGCGCGCATGCGCTGACGGTCATGCCCGACGGTCTGGCGTCCGCGCCGCGGGACTGGTATTGAAGATCGTGGCGGCCTGAGCCGTCGAGAGGCTTCGTTGAACATCCTCAACCGTTTCACGGCACGCTGGCTGGTCGGGCTCCTGGTGGTCCTGACGGTGCTGTCGCACGTCTCGGATGCCGGCCGCGTCGCGCGGTCCGGTTTCGACCTCGGACACCCTGTCCTGTCGTCGGGAGACCTGCAGCAGCCGGCGCTGGCGTCGGAAGCGCCGCAGGGCGAGATCCGCTTCGCCGCCGGCGACCGCCAGCCGCATGTCGGCGGCAAGCCGGCCGGCGATGCCATCCTTCCGTCCGCGCGGCTGCCCCTGCCGCAGGGCGCGGTGCTGGCCGCCGCAGCCCGCGAGGTACCCGCCTCCGTCCGCAGCGCCACCTTCGCGCCGGGCCAGCGCGCGCCGCCGACCCTTTCCCGGAACGTCTGATCCCCGCCAGCCGCGGACGCTCGCGCGCCGTGCCGGAAATTCCGACGCGCGCGATCGCCGGCCGGCCATCCGGAATCCCCCATCCTGGAGAACTCCCATGGAACTGGTCATGGGTCTCGTGCTTCTCGCCGTCTGCTTCGCGCTGGTCCGCTATGCACGGCCGAACGCCGCCGGCATCGTCCGTGCGCCTTTCGACAACGAGTTTGCGGCGACGGCGGCCATCATGGTCGTCACGGTGCTCGGCTCCTTCGGCATCCTGCTGATGATCTTCGAAGTGACCGGCATCCGCTTCGGCGGCTGACGCCCCCATCCGCCATCCCCCTCTTCCCCGCCCCGGTGCCAGGCACCGTTCGGGCGCATTCTTCTATGGAAAGACATATGAAACAGATAGATCAAACCCTCTCCGCCCCGTCCCGGCGTATCGTCACGCCCGCCACGCTGCTCGGCATGGCGGCGGTGTCGACGCTGATCGCCAGCCAGTTCGTCACCGTCGGGGGCGTCTTCGTCTATTCGCTGATCGTGCTCCTGCACCTGTCGCAGACCGTCGCCACCGTGCTCTACGGCATCTTCGGCATCGCCGCCCTCTGGGGCATCGCGGTCATCCTGCGCCTCGCCTACGAGGCGGAGACCGATCCCGCGAACAACTGAACCGGCTGCGGCCGGTCCGTCGCGCGCCGCGGCGCGGCGGGACGGCCGCGGAGCCATCGGCCGGATCTGCCGTGCGCCGGCCGTCACTGGCAATCGTCGCCTGCTCGCCTATATGAGGCCTCGGCATTCGCCGTCCCTCCTCCATCGAGCCACCGGAGCCGATCGCTTGACAACCTTCCTCCTGCTGCTCGGCGGCCTCGTCCTGCTCGTCCTCGGCGGCGAACTGCTCGTTCGCGGGTCGGTCAACGTCGCCAGCCGCCTCGGCGTGTCGCCGCTGGTGATCGGCCTCACGCTGGTCGGCTTCGGCACCTCGACGCCCGAACTCGTGACCTCGGTACAGGCGGCGCTGGCCGGCGCGCCGGGCATCGCCTACGGCAACATCGTCGGCTCCAACATCGCCAACATCCTGCTGATTCTCGGCGTCGCGACGATCATCCTGCCGATCGCCGTCGAATCGAGCACGCTGAAGCGTGACGGCGTGGTGATGATCGGCGTCACGCTGGCTTTCGCCGCCATGGCAGCCACCATGCCGGCCGGCCGTCTGGTCGGGGCGGTCTTCGTGGCCGCACTGTGCCTCTACATCTACGTCGCCTTCCGGCAGGAAAGCCGGGCCGGCGCCGAGCATGGCGCGGTCTATGACAAGAGCCTCGCCGCGCAGGAGGCCGATGCCGGCCTGGTGCCTGCCGCCCGGTCGAAGGGCTCGCTGCTCTGGCCGCTGCTGATGGCGCTGGCCGGTCTCGGCATCGTCGTCTACGGCGGCAACCTTCTCGTCACCGGCGCGGTCGGCCTCGCCCGCTCCTTCGGCATCTCGGAGACGGTGATCGGCCTCACCATCGTGGCGGTCGGAACCTCGATGCCGGAACTGGTCACCTCGGTCATGGCCGCGCTGCGCAGGCAGACCGACGTCGCCTTCGGCAACATCGTCGGCTCCAACATCTACAACATCCTCGGCATCGGCGGCGCCACCGCGCTGATGTCGCCCACCACGGTGCCGCAGGAGATCGTCTCCTTCGACAATCTCGTGATGATCGGCGTGTCGCTGCTGGTGCTCGTCTTCGCCTGGACCGGCCGCCGGATCAGCCGCTGGGAAGGCGCCGTCCTGCTCACGGGCTACGGCGTCTACGTCTGGTCGATCTGGCCGTAGGCGGGCGGCGGTCGGGAGTTGGGCAGCCGAGGCTGAGGATCGTGGGTGTGATCGCCCTCCTGGACGATCGCACTCCATGGCGCCCGCAGGTGCGACCCTGAAAGCCTCGCAAATTCTGTTTCCATATTTCCCGAAATACCGTTTGACCTCCGCGCGGGCCCGGCCTAAGCCGTGCCCATGACGATCGAAACCGTCGCCCGCCAGTTGGAGGCGCTCGGCAGTCCGATGCGGCTCAGGATCTACCGGATCCTGGTGCGCGCCGGTGCCGAGGGGCTTGCCGTGGGGCGCATCCAGGAGAAGCTCGACATTCCTGCCTCGACCCTGTCGCACCATTGCCGACGTCTGGTGGAGACCGGACTCGTCAGCCAGGAGCGGCAGGGCACGACGCTGATCTGTCGCGCGGTCTATGCCGAGATGGAGGCGCTGATCGGGTTCCTCTCCGAAGAGTGCTGCGCCGACGGCTCGTTTCCGCCGGGCGAAGCGTCGCCGCCCGGCTAGGCTCGCGTCGCCCGCCGGCCTCAGCCTTCCCGCCCGCCGATCCTTGCCCCCACCCGGACCCGCCGATGCCGCATTCCGATTCCAAGGCGCCTCCCGCCGTCATCTGGGGGCTGGGGCTGACGCAGGTGGTGGGATACGGCACGCTGTTCTATTCCTTCCCCATCCTCGCGCCGGCCATCGCCGCGGAATTTGCGGTGCCGGAACACCTCGCTTTCGCGGCGCTGTCGGCGGCGCTGTTCTTCGGCAGCCTGTTTGCCCCGCTGGCGGGGCGGCTGGCCGACAGGCACGGCGCCGGCCGCGTCATGTCGGCGGGCTCGGCGATTGCCGCACTCGCGCTCGTCGCCTGCGCGCTGGCGCCGGGACGGGCAAGCTTCGTCATCGCGCTTCTGGCGATGGAATTCGCGGCCTGCTTCGTCCTCTATTCGACCGCCTTCGTGGCGATCGTCCAGACCGGCACGGTCGGGGCGCAGCGGTCGATCACGCTGCTCACGCTGATCGCGGGCTTCGCCTCGACGCTGTTCTGGCCGCTGACCTCGGCACTGCATGCGACGCTGACCTGGCGCGAGGTCTATCTCGTCTTCGCCGGCATGAACCTGATGCTCTGCCTGCCCGTGCATGGCTGGATCGCGCGGCTCGCGAAGCGCCGCGCGCTCGCTGCGCCGGCGGCCGTCGCGGCCACGGTCGCGGCTGCCGACGGCATCGGCCTTGCGCCCATCCGGCTGCGCGCCGTGTTCCTGCTGATGCTCGCCGGTTTCGCCTTCGCCGGCTTCGTGCAGGCGGCCATCCTGCTGCACATGGTGCCGCTGCTCACCGGCATGGGCCTCGGCACCGCGGGCGTTCTGGTCTCGACCTTCTTCGGGCCGGCGCAGGTGGCCAGCCGGCTGATCAACATGGTCTTCGGCGGGAGGCTGAGGCAGTCCTGGCTCGCCATCCTCGCAGGCCTGTTCCTGACGTCCGGCGTCGTGCTGCTTGCGCTCGTCGCCCCCAGCGTGCCGGGCATCGCGGCGGCCGTCATCCTCTTCGGCCTCGGCTCGGGCCTGTTCTCGATCGTCGGCGGCACGCTGCCGCTCGAGGTGTTCGGGCGGGCGGCCTACGGCGCGCATGTCGGCTGGATGAGCGCGGCGCGGCAGGTCTCGACGGCGATCGCCCCCTTCGCCTTCGCGCTGGTCATGGCGCGCGCCTCGTCGATGACCGCGCTGGCGATGGTGGCTGTGGTGGGCGCGGCAGCCGTCGCGGGCTATTGCGCGGTCGCACTGATGGCGCGCGGTTCGCGTCCCGCCGCGCCGCCGGCCTGACGCGGGTCTCTCACTCCGCCGGCTTGCGACGCCAGGAGTACTTGCCCTCGGCCTCCCCGCCCTTCGCCGCCGGCTGGTAGTAGAGCGGCAGCCCGCCGGCGCGGCCTTCCTCCAGCCGCTTCAGCGCGACCGGATGGGACACTTCCAGCTCGTCGAAGCCGGTGCGGATCATATGCGGAATCTGGTCGGGCAGCACCTGGCCGCAGGCGCGCACGGCGCCCGTATAGCCGTGGCGGCTGCGCAGCAGCTCGGCCTTGGAGAAGCTGCGGCCGTCGTTGAAGGCCGGGAAGGACAGCGCCACCAGCGGCAGGCCGGGCAACGCCTCGACGATGGCGTCGAGCGGCTCGCCCGGCGCCAGAAGCACGCCGATGCGGTCACGGTTGGCGGCCTTCGTGTCCGCATCCAGCGCCTGCCAGACGGGCAGCGGCAGGATGACGGCGGCGTTGCCCTCCAGCGCCTCGGCGCTCTCGGCATGGGTCCAGGTATCCTCGCGGAAACCGTCCGGGGTCCAGAGCCGTGGTGCGTCGGGGGTGGATTGGGTCATGATCGCCTGTCGAATGGTCGCGGAAAACCGTCGGCCGCGGCGGTCCTGCCGCCGCGGCCGACGGGCGCAGTGTCTATATCAGAGCGAGGAGGCCGTGAGCGAGTCGTCGAGGCCCGAAAGATGGATGCCGCACTCGGTCTTCGCCTGGCCCGCCCAGCGGCCGGCGCGCGGGTCGTCGCCCTCCTTCACCGGCTGCGTGCAGGGGAAGCAGCCGATCGACAGATAGCCGTAGGCCACGAGCGGGTTCTCGCGCAGCTGATGCTCGCGCATGTAGGCGGCGAGATCGGCGGTCGTCCATTTGGCAAGGGGGTTGATGCGGATGCGCTCGCCCACCGCCTCGAACACCGGCAGGCCGGCCCGCGTCGCCGCCTGGTGGCGCTTGCGGCCGGTGAACCAGGCCTCGAAGGGCGCCACGGCGCGCGCCATCGGCTCGACCTTGCGCACGTCGCAGCAGCCGTCCGTGTCGCGCTGGTGCAGCGTCCCGTCCGGATCGCGGACCGCCAGGAGTTCCGGGCGCGGCGCGACGATACGCAGGTCGCGCAGGCCGAAATCGGCGACCAGCGCGTCGCGATATTGCAGCGTCTCGCCGAAATGCTTGCCCGTCTCCAGGAAGAGCACCGGCAGCGCCGGATCGATGCGCGCGATCATGTGCAGAAGCACGGCCGAATCCGCCCCGAAGGACGAGACCGCCGCGATCGCACCCGGCCGGAACCGCCCGATCGACAGCGCGATCAGGTCACGCGCGTCGAGATCGCCGAAACGCTCCTCCAGCGCGGCGGCTTCCGCCTCCGCGTCGTGCGCCGCCTCAAGCGGCCTTAGCTTCGCCAGCATAGAGCGCCTCCTTGAAGGGTGCCGCGCCCAGCCTGCGATAGGCGTCGATGAAACGCTCCGAGGCGTCGAGGCGCAGTGCCAGGTAGGTGTCGACGATCGTCTCGATCGCGTCGGTCAGTTCCTCCGGCGGAAAACCGCGACCAACGATCTCGCCGATCGAGGTGTTCTCGTCGCCCGAGCCGCCGAGCGTGATCTGGTAGAGCTCGGCGCCCTTCTTCTCGACGCCGAGGATGCCGATATGGCCGACGTGGTGGTGGCCGCAGGCATTGATGCAGCCGGAGATCTTGAGCTTCAGCTCGCCGATCTCGCGCTGCCGCTCCAGCGAGGCGAAGCGGCGCGAGATGTCCTGCGCCACCGGGATGGAGCGGGCATTGGCGAGCGCGCAGTAGTCGAGGCCCGGGCAGGCGATGATGTCGCTGATCAGGTTCGAGTTCGCCGTGGCCAGCCCGATCTCCACCAGCCGGTCGTAGACCGCCTTCAGGTCGGCGCGCGCGACATGCGGCAGGATCAGGTTCTGCTCGTGGCTGACGCGGATCTCGTCGAAGGCGTAGCGCTCGGCGAGATCGGCGACGGCATCCATCTGCGCATCGGTCGCGTCGCCGGGCACCTCGCCGATCCCCTTGAGCGAGATCGTCACCGCGGCGTAGTCGGGGTGACGGTGCGTGGTCACGTTCTGGCCGAGCCAGTCGGCGAAGCCGCGCGAGTCGAGCCGCGCCTGCGTGACCGACGCGTCGCCCTCCGGCCGCGCGACCAGCGCGGGCGGGGCGAAATAGGCCTGGATGGCAGCGATGTCGGCCTCGGGCAGCGTCAGCGCGCCATCCTTCAGATGCGCGAACTCCGCCTCCACCTGGCGCGTCAGCTCCTCGGTGCCGGTCTCGTGGACGAGGATCTTGATGCGCGCCTTGTACTTGTTGTCGCGCCGGCCGTTGAGATTGTAGACGCGCAGGATCGCCGTGCAGTAGGCGAGGAGATCGGCCTCCGGCAGGAAGTCGCGGATCTTCTTGGCGATCATCGGCGTGCGCCCCTGGCCGCCGCCGACGTAGACGGCAAAGCCCAGGGCGCCCGAGGCATCCTTCTTCAGATGCAGGCCGATGTCGTGCACCTGGATCGCGGCGCGGTCGCGCTCCGCCCCCGTCACGGCGATCTTGAACTTGCGCGGGAGGTAGGAGAACTCGGGATGCACCGAGGACCACTGCCGCAGGATCTCGGCATAGGGCCGCGGATCGGCGACCTCGTCGGCGGCAGCGCCCGCGAAATGGTCGGCCGTCACGTTGCGGATGCAGTTGCCGCTCGTCTGGATGGCGTGCATCTCGACGCTCGCCAGGTCATCCAGGATCGCCGGAATGTCGGCCAGCGCCGGCCAGTTGTACTGGATGTTCTGGCGCGTGGTGAAATGGCCGTAGCCCTTGTCGTAGGTGCGGGCGATGTGGGCGAGCATCCGCATCTGGCGGCCGCTCAGCGTGCCGTAGGGGATCGCCACCCGCAGCATGTACGCATGCAGCTGCAGATAGACGCCGTTCATCAGCCGCAGCGGCTTGAACTGGTCCTCGGTAATCTCGCCGGCCAGCCGGCGCTCCACCTGATCGCGCAGCTCGGCCACGCGGGCCTGCACGAAGGTGTGGTCGAATTCGTCGTAGCGGTACATTCTCGTCTTCCCTGCTCGTACGGCGTGTCTTGCTGTGCCGGTTCAGGCGGCCGGCGCGAAATCGGGCCGCGCCTGCTTGCCGTGGTGGCGGTGGTTCGTCGGCCCAGCGGCGCGGATACGCTCGCGCAGGCGCGTCGGCACGATGCGGTCGCCCGCGAGCTCGACGTCGATCAGGTCGACGTCGACGACGAGGTTGGCGGCCAGCGCCGCCTTGCCGATCGCCTGCAGCATCTCCTCGCCGGCCTTGTCGCGGGCGATGCGGGCGCCGTCGATCAGCTCGATCCAGGCCTCGCCCGTCCCGTACCAGACCACTTCGCCGTCGATCAGCCGGTTGGCGGTAAGCACTTTCATGATATGGCCCTCCTCAGGCCGCGACCGGCAGCCGCGCATGCACGGCGAGCGGGGTGGACAAGGCGAAATTGGCGCCGGCGACGGCGTCGCCGATGATGGTCATCACCGGACCGTCGAGCTCGCTGCGGTCTTCCAGCGCCGGCAGGTCGGCCAGCGTGCCGTGGAACAGGCGTCGCGCCACGAGGCTTGCATTCTCCACCACGGCGACGCCGGTATCGGGCGACAGGCCCGCCTCGATCAGACGTCCCGCCACCTGCGCGGCGATGGTGCGGCCCATGTAGACGGCGACGGTCGCGCCCGAAACGGCGAGCCGCGCCCAGTCGGGCAGCGCGCCGCCCTTCAGGTCGTGGCCGGTGGTGAAGACCATCGACGAGGCGACGCCGCGCAGCGTCAGCGGCAGCTCGAAATCGGCGGCGGCGGCGAAGGCGGCGGTCACGCCCGGGACGATCTCGTAGGAAATGCCGGCCTCGCGCAGCGCCGCGATCTCCTCGCCGGCGCGGCCGTAGACCAGCGGATCGCCCGACTTCAGCCGCACCACGCGCTTGCCCTCGCGGGCGAGCTCGACGATCAGGCCGTTGATCTCTTCCTGCTTCTTCGAATGGCAGCCCTTGCGCTTGCCGACGGAGATCCGCTCGGCGTCGCGGCGGCCCATGGCGACGACCGCCTCGGGCACCAGCGCGTCGAACAGGATCACGTCGGCCTGCATCAGGAGCCGCTGCGCGCGGATGGTGATCAGGTCCTCCGCGCCCGGCCCAGCGCCGACGAGAGCCACATGGCCGCGCGCCTCGGTGCGGCGCTGCATCAGTTCGGCCGCCGCCTCGCGCGCCTCCTCGATGTGGCCGATCTCCATGGCTCGCGCCGGCGCGCCCTCGAAGAAGTCGCTCCAGAAGGCGCGGCGGGCATTGCCGCGCGGAACCAGCCGCTCGACCGTGTCGCGCAGGCTGGCAGCGAGGCTGGCCAGGGGCCCGAGTGCGGGCGACAGCATACGGTCGACCCTGGCGCGGATCATCTGGGCGAGCACGGGCCCGGCACCCTCCGTGCCGATCGCGACGGCGACCGGCGCGCGGTTGACCAGCGCGGGCGTGAAGAAGTCGCAGAGATGCGGGCGGTCGACGGCGTTGGCCGGAATGCCGCGCGCCTTGGCGTCGGCGACGACGCGACCGTCGAGCGCCTCCTCCCCGGTGGCGGCGAAGACGAGGCAGGCGCCGTCGATCAGATCCGGCCGGTAGGCCTGCTCGACCAGCTCCATGCCCGCCTCGCGGGCATAGGCGGCGAGTTCGGCCTCCGGCTCGTCGGCGACGATGCGGATCTCGGCCGAGGACTGGCCGATCAGGCGCGCCTTGGCCAGCGCCTCGTCGCCAGAGCCGACGATCACGACGGTCCGCTTCTCCACCTTCATGAAGACCGGGAAAGCGTTCAGTTTTGCAGTTGCGGCAGCCATGGGCGCACGTCTCCACCTTTGGGCTGCATTGTCGGTCCGTTGCTCGGCGATCTGAAGGCACACCGTCCTGCCGGGTCGGGGTGGCCGCAACGGGTTTTCCGCGGCGTCGGCGCAGGACGGAAAACCATTCCGATCGCCGTCGGACCGCCCGCCCGCGTGGTCCGCCACGCGGCGCCTGGCGCCGCCGTCCGCTCCGGAACGGCCGGCCACGCGGGACGTTCTCCCACCGATGACGGCCGCGGGCCGGCCTTGATCCCGATCAAGGCGATCGGCGCCGCCCGGGCGTGTCATCCAGTGGAACAGGATTGGAGTTCGAAATGTCCGCCATCAAGCTCGAACACGACATGTGGGTTCTCGTCGCCGACGGCGAGAAGGCGCTCTTCCTTCGCAACGAAGGCGACGCGCAATATCCGAACCTGCAGGTGATGCGCGAGGACCATCACGACAACCCGCCGACGCGCGAGCAGGGCACCGATCGGCCGGGCCGTCTCCACGACGCTTCCGACAACCACCGCAGCGCGGTCGCCGACACGGACTGGCACCGGATCGAGAAGGACCGCTTCGCCGACGAGATCGCCGCGCAGCTCTACAAGATGGCGCACAAGGGCACCTTCAAGAAGCTCGTCCTGGTGGCGCAGCCCCAGGTGCTCGGCGAGATGCGCAAGAAGCTGCACAAGGAGGTGGCCGACAAGGTCACCGGCGAGGTGGCGAAGACGCTGACCAACCACAGCGTCTCGGAGATCGAGAAGGTGCTGGCAGGAAGCTAGGACCTGCGGCCGGCGCGGCAGGACGGTCCGAGAGGATCACTCCGCCGCGTCGGGCACCCGGGCAGGACGCGGGGCGTCGCGCCAGGCGCCTGCACACGACCCCGCGCCTCTGAGACCGAACGACTTTGAACGTGCGAATCTGCTGATGGCGTAAGCGGGAAAGAGGCGATCGCGCGCGTTGAGTGTTGGAAGAACCCCCACCCCTCCCCTCAAGGGGGAGGGGGCCGCCGACGTCTCACGTCCCCCTCCCCCTTGAGGGGAGGGGTAAGGGGTGGGGGTCCCCGCACCGACCTTGCGAAGGCGACCTCGCGAAACCGAACCGCGCCGCCGCTACCCCAGAAACTCCCGCAGCATCTTGATCTCGCCCGCGCTGGCCAGCGTCGGCGCATGGCCGCAGCCGGGCATCGTCACCAGCTTCGGTTTCGGGCCGCGGCGGGTCATCGCCTCGGCGGTCGAGGCGGAGAGCACGTCGGAAGCCTCGCCGCGCAGCAGCAGCGTCTTCGCCGTCACCGCGTCATACTTGTCCCAGACGTCGAGGTCGCCCTTGTGCAGGGTGAACTGGGTGACGATCAGCGGGTCGTAATGCACCGTCACCTTGCCGGCGTCGGTGCGACGCGCCGAGGTGTCGGCCATGCGGCGCCAGAAGGCCTCGCTGTTCTGCCCGAAGGGCGCATAGTTCGTCCGCAGCCAGCCCTCCAGCTCGGCCACCGTGTCGTAGACCGGCGGGTTGCCGACATAGGAGGCGATGCGGCCGGTACCGGCCTCGGGGATGTCGGGGCCGATGTCGTTGATGACGAGATGGGTGATGCGGTCCTTGAGCGCCCCGGCCGCCAGCGTCACGCCGAGCAGTCCGCCCATCGAGGTGCCGATCCAGCGCAGATCGCCGATGCCGTAGAAGTCGAGGATGGCGAGTGCGGTCTCCCCGAAGCTCGCATAGGAATAGTCGGCCCCGCCGGGGGCCGACCAGCTCGACAGGCCGCGCCCCAGCGTGTCGGGGCAGATCACGAAATAGCTGTCCGCAAGGGCTGCCGCCGCCTCGTCGAAATCGCGCCCCGTGCGCGCCAGGCCGTGCCACATCACCAGCGCCGGCCGGCCCCGCTCGCCCCATTCGGTGACGTGCATCTCGTGCCGCCCGGCGGGCACATAGGTCGAGCGCGGGATCATTTGTGGCTTCCCTTGTTCATGAGCGTGCCCGCGATGCCGGCGGGGAAGAAATAGACGAGCAGGATGAAGAGCACGCCGAGCCAGAGCAGCCAGCGGTCCGGATTGAGCAGGTCCGGCAGCAGCGGGATGCCGGCGGTGGCCTCGGCCGCCACCTCCATCAGGTCCTTCAGGTAGAACTGGGCGAGGCTCATCACCACGACGCCGATGACGGCGCCGACGATGGTGCCCATGCCGCCGATCACCACCATCAGCAGGATGTCGATCATGATGTGGAAGGACAGCGCCACTTCCGGCCCGGTGTATTTCAGCCAGACCGCGCGCACCACGCCGATCGTGGCCGCGATGACCGCCGCGATGCAGAAGATCGCGGTGCGGTAGGCGACCACCTTGTAGCCGATCGCCTCGGCCCGCATCTCGTTCTCGCGGATTGCCTCCAGCACCGTGCCCATCGGCGAGGCGACGATGCGCAGCATCAGGAGGAACAGCACGAGGCTCGACAGGAAGACGAAGTAATAGGCCGCCACCTTGCCGTTCAGCGCCACGTCGAACAGCCGCAGCACCTTGCCGTCGGCGTCCTCGAACAGCTTGAAGGCCGGAGAGAAGAGCCGCGGCGCCTGGTAGGTGAAGCCGTCCTCGCCGCCGGTGATGTCGGAGAGCTGGCTCGCCAGCACCAGCATCACGGAAGCCGCCGCCAGCGTCACCATGGCGAAAAAGATCGCCTTGACCCTGAGTGACAGGAGCCCGATCAGCACCGCCAGCACCAGCGCGGCGAGGATCCCCGCGCCGCCGCCGATCAGGATCGCATCCCAGCCCGGTCCCCAGGCCTTCAGCGCGATCGCCGCGCCGTAGGCGCCGAGGCCGAAGAACATCGTGTGGGCGAAGGAGACGATGCCGGTGTAGCCGATCAAAAGGTCGTAGCTCGCCACCAGCACGATGAAGATGCAGATCCGCGCCGCCACCTCTGCCGCCCGCACGTCGGTGAAGAGAAACGGCGCGAAGGCGAGGCAGAGTCCGATGGCGAAGACGATGCCGTAGACGGCGAGGCGCCCGGCGGGAACGCGGCGGGCGGGGGTGGAGGGGATGGAGGAAGCGGTCATCGGCGGACGTCCCCGGCACGCCGGCAGGCTGGTTTGCGACGCAAGCCACCACGGACGCCGTCATCCTCGGGCTTGTCCCGAGGATCTGCTGCCGCCCGAGCGAAGAGCGTCACCGGCTGCCACATACCGTCATCGACGCCGAGCCTCGATCGCGAAGCGAAGCAGATCCTCGGGACAAGCCCGAGGATGACGGCGGAGCTGGGGGTATCACACGCGCCATGCATCCCCATCACCCCTTCACCGCCGGCCGCAGCCCATAGGGCCGCCAGAGCAGCACCGCCATCATCAAGAGCATGTTGGAGGCCAGCGCCAGCTTGGGAAACAGGAAGGCGACGTAGTTGGTCATCAGCCCGACCAGGATGGCGCCGAGCAGCGAGCCCTGGATCGATCCCAGCCCGCCGATGATGACGACGATGAAGACGATGATCATCAGTTCCTGGCCGAGTGCCGGCGTGATCAGGCTCTGGTAGCCCGCCCACATCGCCCCGCCCATGGCCGCCAGCGCGGAACCCGCCATGAAGACGCCGATGAACAGCCGGTCGACGCGGAAGCCGAGCGATTCCACCATTTCGCGGTTCTCGACGCCGGCCCGGATCAGCAGACCGATGCGGGTGCGGTTGAGCGCGAGATACATGGCGACGTAGACCGCCAGACCGAGCAGCAGCGCGAAGATGCGATAGGCCTCGATCGCCACGTCGCCGATGATGATCGATCCGGTCAGGAAGGCCGGCCGCGCCACCGCCATCGGCGTGCCGCCCCAGATGGCGAGCAGCAGCTGTTCGGCCACGATCAGCGCGCCCATGGTGATCAGGATCTGGCGCAGATGGTCCCTGTAGACCGGCTTGACGATCACCCGCTCGAAGCCCCAGCCGGCCAGCGCCCCGAAGGCGGTCGCAGCCGCGATGGCGGCCATCAGCGCGGCGATGTTGAGAAGCACGCTGTCGGCCGCGAGCCAGACGCCGAGAGCGGCCAGCACCGAGGCGGCGATGAAGGCGCCGAAGGAGACGAAGGCCGAGTGGCCGAAATTCAGGACGTCCATCAGCCCGAAGATCAGCGACAGGCCCGACGCCATCAGGAAGATCATCATCCCCATCGCCAGGCCCGCCGCCGTCAGCGTCACCCAGGTCGAGGTGGAGCCGATGGCCGCGAAGGCGAGGATCGCGAGGATCACCGGCAGGGCATAGACGCCGCCGACGCGGTCGAGGGCGGCGTTCATGGACGGGCTCCGGGGTGGGTGCGCGCGCCTTCCTGGACGGTCGGTGCTCTATGGCGCCCCCCTCTGGCCTGCCGGCCATCTCCCCCACGAGGGGGGAGATCGGCAGCTTCGGCGCGCGATCTCCCCCTGCGCCGCTGGCGATGGGCCGAGACGGCGGCGACGGCCGATCTCCCCCCTCGTGGGGGAGATGCCGGCAGGCAGAGGGGGGCGCCGTAGAGCGCGACGGCCATGTCGATCTCCTACTGATGATCCGCCAGCGACAGGCTCAAGAGCCGCGTCTGCAGCGCTTCATCCGCCGCCAGCGCCGCCATGTCGCCGTGATGCACGATGCGGCCGTCGTCGATCACCGCCACGCCGCGGCCGAGCGAGCGGGCGAAGAGGAAGTTCTGCTCGACGAGCAGGATCGTCGTCTCCTGCGCGATCTCGCGGAAGGCGCCGATCATGGCGCGGATGATGGCGGGTGCCAGGCCCTTGGTCGGTTCGTCGATCAGGATCAGCTCGCGCCGCTCGACGATGGCGCGCGAGATGGCGAGCATCTGCTTCTGGCCGCCGGAAAGCCCGCTCGCCTGGCGGGTCCAGAACTTCTCCATCGCCGGGAACAGCGCGAAGATGCGCCCCAGCCGGTCGTCGTCGAAACGGCCGGTGGTGGAAGCGAGCCGCATGTTCTCCTCCACCGTCAGACCGCCGAAGATGCCCATGTTCTCGGGCACGTAGGCGATGCCGAGGCGGGCGATGTCGGGGGTGGGCATGGCCGTGATGTCGTGGTGGCGGAAGACGATCGCGCCCTTGCGCGCCCGCCACAGGCCCATGATGGTCCGGAGCGTCGTCGTCTTGCCTGCGCCGTTGCGGCCGAGCAGCACGTGGACGCCGCCCTCGGGCACGTTCAGCGAGATGCCGTGCAGGATGTGGTACTGGCCGATGTCGGTGTGGACGTCGTCGAGCCTCAGGATGGCGCCGCTCATGCGTCCTCCTCCGCGCCGACGCCGAGATAGATCTCGCGCACCGTGGGCAGCGCCATCACCTCGTCGGGGCGGCCGTCGGCGACCATCTCGCCATTGTGCAGAACGACGATCCGGTCGGCCAGCGCCCGCACCACGTCCATCTTGTGCTCGACCAGCAGGATCGTCTTCGACGCATCCTTCTTGATGCCGGCGATCAGGTCGAGGATCACCGGCGCCTCGTCCACCGACATGCCGGCGGTCGGCTCGTCGAACATGAAGACGTCCGGCTGCATGGCGATCAGCATGGCGACCTCCAGCTTGCGCTGGTCGCCATGCGGCAGCGCCGACGCCGGATAGGCAGAGACGTCGGCCAGGCGGGCGCGTTCGAGATGGCCCATCGCCTCGTCGCGGATGCCGGTCAGCGCCGCCGCACGCGACAGGGTCCGCGGCCCGGCGCCGCTGCGCGCCTGGACCACCAGCCGTACGTTCTCCAGCACCGAGAGCTTGGGAAAAAGATTGGTCAGCTGGAAGGCGCGGCCGATGCCCGCCTTCGCACGCGCCGAGGGAGACAGGCCGGTGATGTCGCGCCCGTCCTTGAACACCTTGCCCTCGCTCGGCCGCAACTGTCCCGAGACGAGGTTGAACCACGTCGTCTTGCCCGCCCCGTTCGGCCCGACGATCACCGTCAGCTCGCCCGGCCGGAAAGCGCAGGTCACCCGGTTCACCGCCACGTGGCCGCCGAAGCGGATGGTCAGGTTCTCGGTGCGGAGGGAGGGGGTCATGGGCGGAGCGGTTCGGTTTTTGTAGTGGAGGCAGTGGGCAGTGGGCAGTCGGGATCAGGCAGCGGCGAAGGACGACGAGGCCATCACGAAAGCCCCCGCCATTCCACCCCGACTGCCGACTGCCGACTGCCTACTCCCGCAACCTCACTGCTGGTTGTTCCGCCCCACCGGAATGTCCATCTCCTCCGGCTTGATCTCGCGCACCAGCTCCGGAACGGCCCAGTCGACGCCCTCCTTCACCGCAATCTTGAAGTGGTACATGGACTGCAGCGCCTGGTGGTCCTCCGGACGGAAGGTCATGGTGCCCTTCGGGGTCTCCCAGGACATGCCCTCCATGGTCTTGATCAGCGTCTCGGTCTCCCAGTCGTCGGCCGTCTCCAGCGCCTTGACGATGGCGAGAGCCGCGGCCATGCCGCCGGCGGTGAAGAAGTCGGGCGGCGAGCCGTACTTCTCCTGGTGCTTCTCGACCAGCCAGTCGTTGATCTCGTTCTTCGGGGCCTCGTAGTAGTAGTAGATGGCGCCTTCCATGCCCGGCACCTTCTTGTAGGACGCCATCGCCGGCAGGATGTTGCCGCCGGTGGAGAGCTCGATGCCGTAGCGGGCCGGGTCGGCGGCGGCCAGCGGCGTCATGGCGTCGATGCCGGCGACGTACATGACGATGACCTTGCGGCCTTCCTTGTCCTTCAGCGCGCCGAACAGACGCTCGATGGTGGCGGTGAAGTCGGTCGTCTGCTGCGGCACGTATTCCTCGGCGACGAGGTTGGCGCCGGTGCCCTCGAGCGCCTTCTTGAAGGCGGCGATGCCGTCGCGGCCGAAGGCATAGTCCTGCGCCAGGGTGGCGACGAAGAGCTTGTCGTCGGGCTGCAGCGCCAGCGCCTGCGCCTGCATGTCCATGGAGGAGTTGCGCGAGGTCTTGAAGACGTAGCGGTTGGAATCCGGGCCGGTGAGCGAATCCGCCACGGCGGGTTCGACGAGCAGGATCTTCTCGTATTCCGCGGCGATCGGCAGCATGGCGGTGGTGACGCCCGACGACGTGCCGCCGACGGCGATCAGCACCTCGTCGTCGCCATAGGCCTCGGCCAGCACCGAGCGGGCGACGTCGGGCTTGAACTGGGTGTCCTTCTCGATCACCTCGATCTTGCGGCCCTTGATCTCCATCGTGCCCTTGGTGGCGTATTCGAGGCCGAGGTTGAAGCCGGCGGTGGTCTGCTTGGAATAGGCTTCCAGCGGCGAGCCGGAAAGGCCGTGCACCAGCGCGATCTTGACCGGGTCCTCCTGCGTGAAGCCCGTCGAGAGGCCGCCTGCCGCGAGAACCGCAGCGATGGCGACCGTCGAGATCAGTCTCTTCATGTCGTCTCCTCCTTCTTGAGCGTGTCGTTCACTGGGCGGTCCAGCCGCCATCCACCGGGATCGCGGTCCCGGTGACGTTGTGGGCCGGTCTCTGGCAGAGCCAGACGGCAAGCGCGCCGATCTCGGCCGGATCCGACGTCCGACGGCTCGGCTGCTTCTCCGACAGCAGACTGGCGATGCCGGCGTCGCGATCGCCGCCATGGGCCGCGGCGCGGGCATCGACCTGCGGGCCGATGATCGCCGTCTCGGTCCAGCCGGGACAGATGCAGTTGACGGTGACGCCGCCCGTCTCGCGCGAGCCGCAGGCCGCATATTCGAGCGCGGCGACCTTGCTCAGCCCGACGAGGCCGAACTTGGACGCGACGTAGGGCGACTTGTCCCTGGAGGCGACCAGCCCGTGGACGGAAGCGATGTTGATCACCCGGCCGAAGCCGCGCTCGCCCATGCCGGGCATGGCGAGCCGCATGGTGTGGAAGGCGGCCGACAGGTTGACTGCCAGGATGTCGTTCCAGGTCGCCGCCGTCGCCTCGGACAGCGGTGCCGTGCGCTGGATGCCGGCATTGTTGACGAGCACGTCGACCGGTCCCCAGACGGCGGCGCGTGCCATCATGGCCTCGATCGCGTCGACGTCGCGCAGGTCGGCGTCGAGGAACACCGTGTCCGGCGCGCCGTCCGACCGCAGCTGCGCCTCGACGGCGGCGGCCTGCCCGGGCGCCGCCAGCCCGTGCACCGCGACGCGGGCGCCTTCGGCGGCCAGAGAACGCGCGATCGCGAGCCCGATGCCCTGCACGGAGCCGGTGACGAGCGCGGCCCGGCCGCTCAGCGTCGCTCCGCTCATCGTGCGGTCTCGCCGGACGCGGCCGCGACGGACGCCATGTGCGCGCGAACGGTGGCGTGGAAGCCCGACCATGCGGGCCCATCGGACAATGCGGTGCCACCGGGACGCGAGCCCGCGACGATGGCCAACCCCTCGGCCAGCTTCATGAAAGCAGTCCTCCCGCGCGCAAGGAATGTTTTCGAGGATTCTTGTGTTGCGATCCTGCGCGCCTTGGTACTATCCGTCCCGGGCACTTTCTCATCAATATCGTACAAATACGCATGGATGACCGGGACACGACGCTAGAGGCACTGGCCTTCGAACACGCTCCGGTCGGGATCGTGCTGACGGAGAACCGGATCATCAGGGCCTGCAACCTGACCTTCGCGCTGATCTTCCGCTACGACAGGGCGGAGCTGATCGACCAGTCCTTCGCCTTCCTCTATCCCACCTACGAGGAGTTCGAGCGGATCCGCGACGTCGGCGTCGAGCCGCTCCGACGTTCCAACGAGTATTCCGACGAACGCATCATGGCGCGCAAGGACGGGGCGCTGTTCTGGTGCCGCGTGCGCGGCCATTCCTTCACCCGCGACAATCCGCTGGCGCGGGCGGTGTGGTCCTTCGCCGACCTGTCGGCCTATCGGCCGGTGATGCAGCTCACCACGCGCGAGCGACAGATCGTGATGCATCTCGGGGAAGGCCGCACGAGCAAGGAGATCGCCCGCCTGCTCGACCTCTCGCCGCGCACGGTGGAAGCGCACCGCGCCCGCCTTCTCAAGAAATACTGCGCCAGCAACGTGGCCGAACTGCTCGCCTCGCTGTCGGGCATGCCCGGCTAAGCCGGCGGGGGCGATCGTCGCCCGCTCAGACGTGCTGGCCGCCATTGATGTGGATTTCGGAGCCGGAGACGTAGGAGGCCTGCGGGGAGCAGAGGAAATAGATGATGTCGGCCACCTCCGCCGTTTCGCCGAGCCGGCGCAGCGGAATGGCCTCGACGATCTTGTCGGTGCCGGGCGACAGGATGGCGGTGTCGATCTCGCCGGGCGCGATGGCGTTGACGCGGATGCCGTGCGGGCCGAAGTCGGCGGCCATCTCCCGCGTCAGCGAGCCGAGCGCGGCCTTCGACGTGGCATAGGCGGTGCCCGCGAAAGGGTGCACCCGGGTGCCGGCGATGGAGGTGACGTTGACGATCGAGCCGCGGGCGGCGGCAAGCTCCTTGAACAGGCCGCGCGCCAGCATGATCGGCGCGAAGAAGTTGACCTGGAACACGTCGCGCCACACGTGCATCGGCGTGTCGATCGAATTCATCCGGCCGCCCTCGGCGAGCTTCGGCGATATGCCCGCGTTGTTGACCAGCGCCTCCAGCCTGCCGCCGAGCGCCTGCAGCCGGTGGCGGATCTCGGAGACCGCCTGGCCGACGTCCTCCGGATCGGTAAGGTCGACGCGGATGTGGTCCTCCGCGCCCTGCGGCCAGGGACAATCCTCCGAAAAGGCCTGCCTGGAGCAGGTGATGACACGCCAGCCCTCGCGCGAGAAGCGCTTCACGGTCGCGTGGCCGATGCCGCGGCTCGCGCCCGTCAGCACGATGGTCTTGCGGGAATCTGGATTCGTCATGGGGGGGTCTCCGGCTGCCTATGTAGGCGCGCGGGACCGTCCTGGCGAGGGGCGGCGTCCGATCATGGGCCGGAAGGCGGGCTGAAGCATGTCTCCCGAACGTGGGCACCGGTTTCGGGCGACGGACATGCGTGAAAACGAAGGGCCGAAGCGTTCGGAGCGAAGCCGAACGTTCGCGGCACGCTTCAGCGTCCGAGGATGATGTCCATGATGGAGCCGCGCGGCCCCGAATCCTCCCCGACGTCCGCGCTCGGGCGCCGAATCGAGGCGGTGGTCTCGTCGCGCCGGATCGGCGCGCCCGAAATCGCCGGAGCCTCGTCCTCCGGCGAGCCGACGGGGAGCGACGGCCTGCGCACGGGCTCGTCGGCGGGCAGGGTGCGGCGCCAGCCGGCGCCGGGCAGCGCCACCACGGGCACGCCCTCATGCGCCGCCGTCATGAAGTCCTTCCAGGCCAGCGCCGGCAGGGAGCCGCCGGTCACGCCCTTCATCGGGGTCGCGTCGTCGTTTCCGAACCAGACCGCGGTGGTCAGATTCGCGGTGAAGCCGACGAACCAGGCGTCGCGCGCGTTCTGGCTGGTCCCCGTCTTGCCTGCGGCCGGCCAGCCGAAGTCGGCCTTGCGGGCGGTGCCGGTGCGGATCGTCTCGGCCATCATCGCATTCATCATGGCCACGATCTGCGGATTGATGACGCGCGGAATGCCGCCCTGCGGGTGCTCGTAGAGCACCTTGCCGGAGGCGGCACTCTTCACCCGCTGCACGAAATGCGTCTGCGGCCGGTAACCGCCATTGGCGAAGGGCACGTAGGCGGCCGTCAGCTCGAGCGGCGTCACCTCAGACGTGCCCAGCGCGATCGACGTGTTGGCAGCGAGCGGGGATTCGATGCCGAGCCGGTGCGCCACCTCCACCACCGCCTTCGGCCCCGCCTCCATGGCGAGCTGCGCGGCGACGGAATTGAGCGATTTCGACAGGGCGGCGGTCAGCGTCACCTCGCCGTAGTACTTGCCGTTGTAGTTTTCCGGCGTCCATTTGCCGATCCTGACCGGGGCGTCGTTGCGGATGCTCTCGGGCGTCCGGCCCTGCTCGAGGGCTGCGAGGAACACGAAGGGCTTGAAGGCCGAACCCGGCTGGCGGCGGGCTTCCGAGGCGCGATCGAACTGGCTGTTGGCATAGTCGGCGCCACCGATCATCGCACGCACCGCGCCCGAACCGTCGATCGACACCAGGGCGCCCTGGGTCACGGCGAGCTTCTCCCGGTTCTCGGCGATCAGCCTGCGGATCGAGGCCTCGCCGAGCTTCTGCAGCGTCAGGTCGATCGTCGTCTCCACCACCACGTCGCCGCGGACGTCGCCGATCAGGCCGGGCAGCTCCTCCATCACGCGGTCGGCGACGTAGTGCTCCGAACCGGTCCAGTAGGCGGCGGCGCGGGTGGCCGGGGCACTGATGGCGGCGGTCATCTCGCTGCCGCCGATCATGCCCTGCTCGGCCATGGCCGACAGGACCAGCTGCGCCCGCGCCTCGGCAGCCTTTGGATCGCGTGCCGGCGACAGCCGCGACGGCGCCTTCAGCAGGCCCGCCAGCAGCGCCGCCTCCGACAGGGTCACGTCACGTGCGGACTTGCCGAAATAGCGCCGCGAGGCGGCTTCGACGCCATAGGCGCCCGAGCCGAAATAGACGCGGTTGAGATACATCTCGAGAATCTGGGCCTTGGTGTGCTTCTGCTCCAGCCAGAGCGACAGAAGCACCTCCTGCACCTTGCGCTCGATCGTGCGGTCGGCGTTGAGGAACAGGTTCTTGGCCAGCTGCTGCGTCAGCGTCGACCCCCCCTGCACCAGCCGCCCCTCGAAGAGGTTCGCGGCCATGGCGCGCGCGAGCCCGATCGGGTCGACGCCGAAATGGGAGTAGAACCGCCGGTCCTCGATGGCGATGACGGCCTGCGGGATGTGCGGCGACATCTCGTGCAGTCCGATCGCCTCGCCGCCGGTCATGCCGCGGTTGGCGAGCAGCTGGCCGTCGGCCGAGACGATGCGCACGTTGGGGGGGCGGTCGGGTACGGACCAGGTGGTGGCCGACGGCATGCGCGCGCCGTAGAAGGCGATCATCACCGCGCCGGCGATGCCGATCCAGATCGAGGCCACCAGTGCCCAGTACGCACCGCCGCGCAGGAGACCGAAGACGGAGAAGCCGCTTCGGCGCGGCGCGCGCCTGCGGCCCGCGGCGGGCTTCCGCCCTGTGCCGCGGGAGGCCTTGCTGCCGCCCGGTGCCGCGCGTCGCCCCGGCTGGACGACGCGGTCCTCCTCGCTCGCCGTCAGGTCGCCCGCGCTGCGCGCCGGACGCGCATCATCGAAGCGCGGCTCGATCCGGACGTTCCTGTTGCGCTTGGCCATCGTGCTGCCTGTCGTCGGGGGCCTCGACCGGCCGTCCCCCTGGAGGCTAAAGATGGCGGTTTAAAGGGAGATTAATTTCAAGTGACTGATATCTTTAGGAAGCGTTAGCGTCTGGCGGTGCCACGAGCAGGCAGAAGACAAGACCGCTGCCGAAGCGTCGATCAAGCTCGGCGCCAGTGCATCCGCCGGACTGCCGTGGTCGTCGACCGGATGCGGATCAGGAACGACCGGCCGCCGGCTCTCCGAAAGACCAGTTCCGGTGGCGCAGCGCCGCGTCCCCGGCATACCGGTACACCCCGGAATGGCTGGCGGCCGAGCGCCGGTGTATCTCGGCGAAGTACGGCTCCAGCAGGGCATTGCGCTGCTCCACCAGCCCGTGGGCCTCCAGATAGGCAGGCACCCTGTCGCGGATCTCGGCGAACAGGGCGTCCTCGTCGAAGCGCGTCATGCGCCGATCGCGCATCACCACCTCGCCCGCCACGATCGCGGTCCGCACGTTCGAACCGTTGGCGGCATAGACGAGGTGCCGGGCGACGTCGTTCAGCGGCAGGAAGGCGCAGTCGTCGAGATCGATCAGGATCATGTCGGCGGCCTTGCCGGGTTCCAGCGAACCGCAGACGTCGTCGAGCATGGCGCTGCGCGCGCCGCCGAGAGTCGCCGCGCGCAGCAGTTCGGCCGCGGAGAGCCAGGTGCCGGCATCGGGCCCGCTGGCGCCGTGCAGGAGACCCGCGACCCGCATGACGTCGAAAATGCTCGCCGTGTCGTTGGACGAGACGCCGTCGGTGCCCAGCGCCAGGGTGACGCCGGCCTCGATCAGCCTTCGCACGGGTGCTACGCCTGCACCGAGCTTGAGGTTGGAGACCGCGTTGTGCACCACGCTGACGCCGGCCCTTCCCATCAGCGCCATGTCGGCATCGTCCACCCAGACGGAGTGGGCGATCGTGGTGTTGCGCCCCAGCACGCCGAGGTCGCCCATGTAGCGGACGAGGCTGCCGCCGTAGAGCTCCCGCCCTGTCACGGCCTGCGTCACGGTCTCCAGGACATGGCAGTGGAACGGCAGCCCGTGCGTTCGCGCCAGGTCGAAGCAGCCCGTCAGCAGATCGGGCGTGCAGCGCTGCGGGGCGGACGGCGCGATCTGGAAGTTCAGCCGGCCGGCGCGGCCGTGGAAGGCCGCGATGGCGGCCCGGCAGAAGTCGAGATAGGCCGGCGCGCCGATCATCGGCCCGAAGTCGATCAGCTGCCGGATGTCCGGGGGAAAGACGTCACCGGCGAAGGGCAGTGCCTCCAGCGTCGGGATGTTGATGACGTCGCTCGACACGGTGGCGCGGATCCCCGCGAGCTCGTAGGCGGAAAACACGATGCCGAGCCGGTCGAGGTCGTGCGCCGGCGGGTCGAAGAAGCAGTCGGTCATCGCGGTGACGCCGGCCTTCAGCGATTCCGTCGCCAGCAGCAGCGAGCGCATGTGCAGGAGCTCGCCGTCGATGACCGGCCCCATCAGCAGCGGGTAGGCGTAGAGCAGCCAGACTTCGAGCGGCATCTTCTCGTAGCGCCCGCGAAAGAAGGTCTCGCTGGAGTGCGTGTGCGCATTGACGAGGCCCGGCATGAGGAGCTTGCCCCGTCCGTCGATCACCTCCACCCCCGGTCCGGCCTCCAGCCCGACGCCGACGGCGGCGATACGGGTCCCCTCGACCAGCACGTCTCCCTGGAACGGCGTGGTCCCCCGGCGCGGATCCAGGGTCAGGATCATGGCGTCGCGAACGAGCAGGCCGCTCATGGCAGGCGTCCCAGGCATTCGAGGAGAAGCGAATAGTAGCGGTCGGGATCGCCGTCGCGCACCCAGAACGCGTTCTTCCGACGGTCGGTGATGCCCCACCAGTCCACGACGGTCATGCCCTGCGTCAGCGTGCCGGCCCGTTCGACCGACACGTTGACCTCCCGGCCCGAGAAGATGCCCGGGTCGAGCATGAAGGCCGGAACGCAGGGGCCATGCAGCGGCGCGCCGTCCCAGCCGTACTTCCGGAGGTCGAAGCTCTCGGAGAATTCGAGCATCTGCGCGGTCGCGATCCCGCAGCGATTGGCGAGCCCCCGCATCGCATCCAGCCGCTGTCGCGTCGACAGCATGCGATGGGTGACGTCCAGCGGCAGCAGCGTGGTCGGGATGCCGGCGCCGAGCACGATCTCGGCCGCCTCCGGATCGACGTAGACGTTGAATTCGGCGGAGGGGGTGATGTTGCCGACCTCGAAATAGGCTCCCGCCATCGCCACGATCTCCCGGATGCGCGGCGCGATGTCCGGCGCCTTGACCAGCGCCATGGCGAGGTTGGTGAGAGGCGAGAGGGAGCAGATCGTCACCGAGCCGGGCTCCGACGATCGTATCGTGTCCACGATGAAGTCGACCCCGTGCACTGTCGACGCGGCGATCCGCGGCTCCGTGAGGTCGGGACCGTCGAGGCCCGTCGGGCCGTGGACATGCACGGCCGTGACGAGATCGCGCGTCATCGGCCGCGGACATCCCGCAAAGACCGGGATGTCGGGCCGCCCGGCCAGTTCCAGCAGCTTCAGGCAGTTGGCGACGGTGTGGCGCAGGTCGATGTTGCCGGCGGTGGCGACGAGGCCCAGCACCTCGAAGGCGTCGGCCGCGCCGAGAATCATCAGGATCGCCGCCGCCTGGTCCTGGCCGGGATCGGTGAGGATGATCAGTTTTCGCTTCATCGGTTCAGTTGTCCCGCAGTTCGCCGAAGCCGCCGGCCGCCGCCTTGGCGCCGCCGCGCAGGCGCGCCGACAGCCAGACGCCGAACACCGTGGCGATGTAGGGCAGGCCGAGCAGCAGGTCGTGCGGGACCCGGTCGCCGAAGACGAGCTGGGCGCGGATGCCGAGTGCGCCGACGACGGCGAAGAACAATGCGGCACAGGTCGCCCACAGCGGGTGGCCGGCGCCGAAGATCACGGCGGCGAAGCCCATGAAACCCCGACCCGCGGTCATGTTCTGCGAGAATATCTGCAGGCTGCCGGCCGCGAGTTCGGCGCCCGCCAGCGCGCAGAGCACGCCGCCGATCATCAGGGCGGCGAGCCGCATGGCGGACGGGTTCACGCCGACGCTGCGGGCAGCGAAGGGATGTTCGCCCGAGGCGGAGAGCCTGAGGCCGAAGCGGCTGCGGCACAGAAGCAGCCAGCACAGGAAGACGGCGAGCGGCATCAAGAGCACGAGCACCGACAGCACCCCGTAGGCTCCGAATGCCGCACCGATGCGCGGCAGGCCGGCGGGAGCGCTGACCGCCGCCTGGCTTCCGAAGATCGACTGGATGGCGAGCGACGTGCCACCGAGGCCGAGGCCGGTCAGGCCGAGGCCGGCGATGATCTGGTTGGCCCTGAGCTTCTCCACCACGAACCAGAACAGGATCGAACCGACCACGCAGATCAGGACCGCGATGGACAGAGCCGTCCCCACGGAGCCGGTCAGCACCGTGCCGACCACGGTGGCGCAGGCGCCGGTGATCATCAGGCCTTCGAGGCCGAGATGCCAGATGCCCGCGCGCTGGGCGATCACGCCGGCGAGCGTCACGTAGACCAGCGGCGTTCCCGAACGCAGGATGGCGATTACGACGTCGTCCATGGTCGCCTCCAGACCTTCGTCACCGTATCGATGAAACGCGAGCGGGCCGTGATGAAGAGTGCGATCGCCGCGTTGATGATGTCGATGGCCGCCGAGGGCAGGCCGGCCATGACGGGGAGGTAGAGTGCCGCGGAAGCGAGGCCGCCGAAGAAGAAGGCGACGATCGCCGCCCCCGTGATCGACAGTCCGGCCACCAGCGCGATGAGGATGGCGGTGAAACCGTGAGCGGGCAGGAAGCCGCCGGCCAGTCTGCCGTTCGGCCCCATCAGTTCGATGGTGCCGGCGAGACCGGCGAGTGCGCCGCTGACGAGGAAGCTCGCAAGGCCGATCTTCCAGGTGCTGGCGCCCTGCCACCGGACCATGGTGGGGTTGCGTCCGCTGAGCCCCGACAGCACGCCGAAGGCGGTGCGGTTGACGAGCCACCACAGGGCGACGCCGACGAGGACGGCGATGCCGATGATGGTCGGCGAGACCCCGCTCGACGTGCTGATCCGATAGGCCGCCTCCAGCGGACGGCTCGACGCCTGCTGGCCGGAGCCGGAAGGATCCTTCAGGGGACCCGCCGTCACGTAGACGAGCAGCAGGCCGGCGAGGAAGTTGCCCATCAGCGTGGTGATCACCTCGTCGGCGCCCGACCGAAGCCGCAGGAGACCGGGCCAGAGCGCCCAGAGAGCGCCGCCCGTCATGCCTGCCGCGAAGCACAGCGGGATCACCATCGCGGCCGGATATCCGCGAAGCCATTCGGCGACGAAGGCCGCGCAGATGGCTCCGACGTAGAACTGGCCCTGCGCGCCGATGTTGAAGTAGCCGGCGCGGAAGGAGATGACCACGCCCGTGGCCGTGATGAAGAGCGGCAGCGCCCAGCGCAGCGCATGTTCCAGCGCGTTGCGGCGCAGGAAGGCGCCGTCGACGATGGACTGGAACATCTGCGGCGCGGAATAGCCCGCGAACTCGAAGATGACCCCGCACATGGCAAGCGCCAGCAGGATGAAGAGGATCGCGCGAACGATCGCGGCCAGGCTGTCGCTCATGCGCGTGCTCCCGTCATCGCCGCTCCGACACGTTCGAGATCGAAAGGCGGGCGGAACTCGGCGACGATGCGACCGGAGAGCATGACGACCACGCGGTCGGCAAGGTCGAAGATCTCGTCCAGATCGGACGACACGAAGATCACGCCGCATCCCCGCCCGCGCGCCTTGCGCAGCGCCTCCCACACGAAGGCGGTCGCGCCGATGTCGAGGCCGCGCGTTGGCTGCGCGGCGATGACCAGCCGTCCGGCTTCGTCCATCTCCCGCGACAGGATGACCTTCTGTGCGTTGCCGCCGGACAGCGAGCCTGCCGGCTGCCCGACATGGGCGTAGCGCACGTCCCAGGCATCGAGCGCGGTCTTGCAATCGCGCCGCAGGCCGGCCGGACTGATGGCGGAAAGGAGCGGCCGGGCGAGCAGCCTCCCGGCGGACCAGTTCTCCCAGAGGGGGCTCGTCAGGCTCAGACCCTCGACGTTGCGCTCGAACGGGATCACCCGAAGTCCTGCCTCGCGCCGCTCTGCCAGCGTGGCGCGCGAGACGTCGGCGCCGTCGAGTTCCACCGAACCGGCATCGACCTCCGCGAGGCCGCAGATGGCGCGCACCAGCGTGCGCTGGCCATTTCCTTCCACGCCGGCGATGCCGACGATCTCGCCCTGGCGGACCACGAGATCGACCGACTGCAGCGCCATGCCGTCCTCGTCCGGACGGGTATTCACGCTTTGCAGCCTTGCCACCGGCTGCCGCTCGGCCGCCGCGGCCTGGGCTTCGCCAGACGGAACCGCCGTGCCCGTCAACGCCGCGCGATCCTCGCCCGCGAGCGTCCGCGCGGACGATCCGATGATCATGGAGGCGAGCCTGTCGCCGTCCATTCCCTCCGTCGACAGCGGCCCGTCGACCAGCCGTCCGCCGCGCAGCACCGAAACCGTGTCGGCGACGGCCAGGACCTCCCGTATCTTGTGCAGGATGAGCAGCACGGTCACGCCCCGCTCCTTGAGCCTGCGGACGCGCTCGAACAGCTTGCTCGCTCCCTCGGGCGACAGGACCGCCGTCGGCTCGTCGAGAATGAGCAGACGGGCATCGCTCACCAGCGCGCGCGCGATCTCCACCGCCTGCTGCTGCTCCACCGTCAGCGTGCGGATCCGGGCCTGCGCCGAGACCTTGACGTCGAGAGCGTCGAGATGCGCCTGCCAGCGGCGCTCCAGCCTGCCGCGGGTGTAGAGCGTGCCGCCGGAGGCGCCGAACTGCATCGCTTCCGCCACCGTGAAGGATGGCGGAAGCGCGAAGCTCTGGTGGACGAGTTCGACGCCCGCCTGGCGGGCGTCGTTGACGCTGCCGCCCGCGAGCCGGGCGCCGCCGATCTCGACCGACCCCTTCTGCGCCCGGACGAGACCCGAGACGACACGGGCGAACGTGGTCTTGCCCGCGCCGTTCTGCCCGACGACGGCGTGGATCAGGCCGCGCCGGAAAGAGATCGAGACGTCATCGAGCGCCACCACGTCGCCGTAACGCACGGCGACGTCCTGGCAGGCGAGGATGATGTTGTCGTTTCCCTTCATCGTGGCATGCCCCGTCCGCCGCCCTCGCTCAGAGCGTCGTATTGAACGGCACCTTGATCGATCCGTCGAGGATGCCGGCCTTCGCCTTCTCGATCTCGGCCCAGGCCTCCTTCGACTTCGCGACCGTTTCCGCGTCCCCTTCCTGCTGGAAGAGCGGCGACAGGATGAAGTCGATCACGCCGGTGCCGAGGCCCGTGTTGACGTGGGAGCCGCCGGCCCAGCCGTCGCCGAGCGCCTTGGAGGTCTCGTTGTAGAGCGAGACGCCGAAGTCGAGGCCGACGATCGAGATCAGCGACTTCGGTCCGAGCTTGAACTGCGCCGGGTCGAGCGCGCTGACATGGCGGCCCGGGGCCTCGTTGGCTGCGGCGATGATGCCGAAATCGGTCGCGGCGGCGTCCGTCTGGATGTAGTCGATGCCGTCGGAGAACATCTGCGTGGCGATCTCCTGGCCCTTGGCGGGGTCCTGGAAGGAACCCGCGAAGGCCGCCGTCACGGTGGCGTCGGGGCGCACGGACAGCACGCCCGCCTTGAGCGCATTGAAGTCGGCGTTGAGCGGCGGGATCGAGATGCCGCCGATGAAGCCGATCTTGCCGGTCTTGCTGATGCGCCCGGCGAAGATGCCGGACAGGTAGCAGCCGAGATAGTAGTCGTAGGAGACCGTCACAACGTTCGGAATCGCCGGTTCGAACGGATCCCCGAACAGCTGGATCCATTTGGTATCCGGATAGGACGGCGCCACCGCCTTGAAGGGTTCGGCCACCTCGTTGAACGTCGACACCACCACCGCGGCGCCCGCGTCGCCCAGGGTCCGGAAGATCGTTTCGTAGGTCGCGGGGTCCTGCGCATAGATGGCGCGGTGCTCCAGCCCCTTCTCCTCGGACAGCTGCTTGAGCTTGGCGATCATGGAATCGACCGGTCCGGCATCGCCGGCCGCCTGCGTGTGGACGAGGGCGATCAGTCCGCCCTGCGCCTGCGCGACCGCCGCCGTCAGGGCGCCGGTCATGGTGATCGCGGCCGTTCCGGCCGCCGTCTTCAGGAAGGATCGGCGGTCGAAGGACGACCGCAGGAACGAGAGAGTGGTCTGCTTGCTGGTCATGTGTCTTTTCTCCTCTGGATGTTGCCGTTGGCCGGTCTTGTCGATGGGTTGCTCGGACTGCTGCGTTCGATCAGGCTCCAGGCGAAAACGAGGCCGGGTTCATGATCATCACGTTCTGGCTCTGGATCGCGTTCAGCGACCAGACGCCGGAAATGAAGGACTGCCATTCGGGATCGGCATACATGGCCGCGCGCCGCGCCTCGCGGTCGGCGAGGCTGTCGTAGCTCCAGATCAGCACGGTGGTGTGCAGCGCGCCGATCTCGCTGACGAAGAGACCGATGAAGCGACCGAGATGGCGCTTCTGGATCGGGAGCCCCTCGGTCTCGTATTTCCTCAGCCAGCCGTCGACCGTGCCGGGCCGGAAGGTGTAGGTGCGGTGCTCCACGATCATGCGCTGGTCTCCCCGAGGATGAAGTCCGACGCCCGCTCGCCGATCATGATGGCGGGCGCGTTGGTGTTGCCGCTGGAAATGATCGGCATGATCGAGGCGTCGGCGACGCGCAGTCCCTCGATGCCGCGCACCCTGAGCCGCGGGTCGACGACGGCCATCGCGTCGATGCCCATCTTGCAGGTGCCGACCGGGTGGAACGTCGTCATCGCCGTCGCCCGCAGCCACGTCTCCAGCTCGGCATCGCTGCCGACACCCGGGCCGGGAGCGAGTTCCTTGCCGCGGAAGGGGTCGAACGCCTTCTGGGCGATGATCTCGCGCGTCATGCGAATGCCGGAGATCATGGTGCGGAGGTCGAAGTCCGACTGAAGGTAATTGGCGCGGATACGCGGCTTTTCGGCGGGATCGGCCGACGCCAGCGTGATCTCGCCGCGGCTCTCCGGGTTCACCGGCCCGACCCTGAGCGTGAAGCCGTGGTCGGCCTCGATCGCGCGCCGGCGCCGGAACGGATTGGGGAAGTGCAGGTTCGCCGTCTTCTCCAGGGCCGGCATGAAATGCAGCTGGATGTCGGGCGCCAGCAGGTCCGGCCGCGACTTGAGGAAAGCCCCCGCCTCGTAGGGGAAGGTGGTGACGACGCCGGTTCCGAACAGCATCCCCTGCACGACCGACCAGACCAGCTTGTCGGCGCGCAGATCGCCATGCAGCGTGACCGGCTGCCGGCATTCCCAGGACATCACGCAGTCGACATGGTCCTGCAGGTTCTTGCCGACGCCCGGCAGGTCGTGGACCACCTCGATGCCGTGCGCGGCGAGTTGGTCCGCCGGTCCGATGCCCGACAGCATGAGGATCTGCGGCGAATTGACGGTGCCGCAGGCCAGCACGACCTCCCGCTCGGCCCGCACCTCGTGCACCGCCCCGCCCTTGCTATAGCGGACGCCCACGGCGCGGCCGTTCTCGATGAGCACGCGTTCGGTCAGCGCCTCGGTCTCGACCGACAGGTTCGGGCGCGACAGCACCGGGCGCAGGAACGCGAAGGAGGTGGACCAGCGCTTGCCGTCCCTGATGGTGAAGTCGAACTTGCCGACGCCGTCCTGCTCGGCCCCGTTGAAGTCGTCGTTGGCGGCGTGGCCCGCCTGCGTGCCCGCCTCGACGAAGACGTCGTGCAGCGGACTCGTGCTGCGGGCCCGGCAGACCGTGAGCTCGCCTTGCGAACCGTGGAAATCATCCCGGCGCTGGATGTGTCCCTCGGAGCGGCGGAACGCAGGCAGCACGTCCTCGTAGGACCAGCCCGGCGAGCCGAGCTGCGCCCAGCGATCGTAGTCGTGGCGATTGCCGCGCACGTAGATCATGCCGTTGATGGTGGAGGAGCCGCCCAGCACCTTGCCGCGCGGCCAGTAGAGCGACCGTCCGTCGAGGTGCGGCTCGGGCTCGGTGTGGTAGTGCCAGTTGTAGATCCCGGACTGGAAGAGCTTCCCCATCAGCATGGGGAGGCGAAACAGCGGATTGCGGTCGCGGCCGCCGGCCTCCAGCAGGAGCACCCGGTTGTTCCGGTCGGCCGAGAGCCGGTTGGCGAGCACGCAGCCGGCGGAGCCGGCGCCGACGATGATGTAGTCCCAGGTCTTTGTCTTCGTCTTCGTCATGGCGTCACCAGCCGATGGGCCGCAGGCCGGCAGCCGCCAGATGGCGGTTGCAGGCGACGAACGGGTTTTCGAGGGAGAACAGATCGTCGGCGAAGGCCGGATGGGGGCGCTGGAACGTCGCCTGCGGATCCCGCGGCGTGTCGAGGCCCGCGAGCCGCAGGTTCTCCGCGGCGGCGTCGCCGAAGCCGAGATAGACGATCGGCCGGCCGGATGCCGCGAGATGGCGCAGGACCGCCTGGATCAGCGGACGCCAGACCGGCAGGTGGCCGCGCGACTGGTGGGGATCGACCTCGACCCGGAAGCGCGAGAGGGTGAGCGAGGAGTTGAGCAGCAGCACGCCTTCCCTCACCCACCGGTCCGCGATCTCGCCCGGCGGCTCGATCCGCACCGAGCCGGCTTCGATCTCGCTCAAGAGTCCCGGCCAGTCGCCGAAGGAGCGCGCGAGTTCGGGACGCCCGGTCCGCGCGGCGCAGATCTGCTGCATGTAGGCGCGCACGCTTCTGGAAAACATCTTGTCGAGCTCCCGCCAGGCCGCGACGTTGCCTGCCTCGAAGGCGCGGCCGGTCGCGAAGCCCGGCTCCGGATAGGGATCCTGCCCGAGGACCACGCAGCGCACCGCGTCCGGATCGATGCCGTCGAAGGCGCGCAGCATGTGGGCCCCGGCGGGAGCGCCGGGAAACCCGCGCGCCCTGCGGGACGGGAAGATCGGCTCCCAGGCCTCGAAGTCGAGCGAGGGGTCGCATCCGTCGAAGCCGAGTTCCACCTGGCGAAGCACCGGGATCCACGACGCGGGAACGTCGTCCTGCCAGCCGGCGAGGACGTCACGCAGTGCATCGACCAATCTTGCAGCCATGTCCGCCGACGCTCCCCTCACGCTCCGCAATGAATCCAAAAGTTGACCAGAAAGTCAACTTCCTGGAACGCATTTCCTGACCGGAACGTCAGATTCTTGGGATAGGCCGGAGAAGGCCGTTGGAAGCGCGTCCGGCGGGATGTAAGACGGGGATCAAGGAGGATCAGGAATGGAGCAGAGCAGCGCGACGCCGAAGCGCAGGGCCACCAGGGCGCCGGAGGAGCGGATCCGCGCGCGCAACGAGGCCAGAATCCTGAAGGCCGCGGTCGAGCTGTTCGCGCGCAAGGGATTCGACGGGACGCGGATCGCGGAGATCGCCGAGGCGAGCGGCCTGCCCAAGGCGAACGTGTACTACTATTTCGAGACCAAGGAATCGATCTACGGCGTCCTGATCGAACGCCTGCTGCAGGGCTGGGATCAGGCGCTGGAGCACATCCGGGCAGACCGGGAGCCGAGCGAGGCGATCGCCGGCTACATCGCGGCGAAGCTCGACTACTCCCGGCGCCATCCGACCCAGTCGCGCTTCTTCGCCAACGAGATGATGCGCGGCGGCGGCTTCCTGTCGCGGGCGCAGCGCCGTCACATGCAGGACATCACCCGCGAGCGGGTGGAGGTGGTGGAAGACTGGATCCGGCAGGGGAAGTTGCGCCCGCTGGCGGCGAAGCACTTCTTCATCATGCTGTGGGCCTCGACGCAGTTCTACGCGGATTTCGCGGAGGTCGCCGCCATGACGCTCGAAAAGCCGAAGCTCCGGCCTGCCGACTACGTCGAAGCGCGCGACACGATCGTGAAGCTGATCCTGGACGGATGCCTTCCTGCGACGACGGATGCCGAGGCCGGCGGCCGATAGCCGCCTCGACGTCCCGCGGACGGGTTCCATCGCGCATGATCTGCACGCGATGATGACGGGTGCGGCGAAGACCGGCTCTCCCCCGGCGGCGTGCCGCTCCTGACGAGCCGAGGACGCCCGTGCCTTGTTCCACCCCACGTCGCCGGCGGCCGGCGCCGGATCACGCTTGCGTGAGCAGCGCTGGGCTTAAGCCTTTGGTTGCACCGTCGGCGTAGGGGTGTGCCCGGGGCCGGCCGAGCCGGCGAAGGGATGCGACGGAATGACGGAGAGGGAACGGGCGGAGGGCCGGGTCGACTGGGTGGACGCCGCCAAGGGGCTGTGCATCATCCTGGTGGTGATGGTGCATGCCACGATCGGCGTCGAGATCGCCATGGCCGAAGAAGGCTTCATGCACGCCGTCGTCGCCTTCGCGCGGCCGTTCCGCATGCCCGACTTCTTCCTCATCTCCGGTCTCTTCCTGGCGCTCACCATCGACCGGCCCTGGCGGCGCTATCTCGACCGAAAGGTGGTGCATTTCCTCTACTTCTACCTTCTGTGGCTGACCATCCAGTTCGCCTTCAAGGCGCCGGAGATGGCGGCCGCGGCCGGCGGCTGGAACGCGCCGCTGTCGGGCTGGCTGCAGGCGCTGTGGCAGCCCTTCGGCACGCTGTGGTTCATCTACGTGCTGCCGGTGTTCTTCCTGTTCACGCGCCTGGTGCGCGGGCTGCCCGTCTGGTTCGTGCTCGCCTGGGCGGCGGTGCTGGAAGCGCTGCCGGTGCATACCGGATGGGTGGTGTTCGACGAGTTCGCGCAGCGCTACGTCTTCTTCTTCGCCGGCTACGCCTTGGCCCCGCATGTCTTCGCCTTCGCTGCGGCGGCGGCCCGGCGGCAGGGCCTGGCACTCGCGGGGCTCGTGGCCTTCGGACTCGTCAACGGGCTCCTCGTCTTCACGCCGACACCCGAAGCGCTCGGCTTCCTGATCCAGGGCGAGAGCGGCGACACGGGGGCGACCGGCGGCCTGTCGGAACTGCCGGGCGTCTCGCTCGCGCTCGGCCTCGCCGGCGCGCTCGGCATCGTCGCCGTCGCCGCGCTGCTGGCCCGCGCGCCATGGGCCTCCTGGCTGCGCTGGCTTGGCGCGCACTCGATCGTCGTCTACCTCGCCTTCTTCCTGCCCATGGCAGCGACCCGCGTCGCGCTCGTCTCGACCGGGCTGATCCCCGACGTCGGCCTGATGGCGCTGATCACCACCATCGCCGGGATCGCCGGACCGGTGGTGCTCTACGGGATCGTGCAGTGGAGCGGCCGCGGGCGCTTCCTGTTCGAACGGCCGGCCTGGGCCTCGATCGACCGGATGCAGCCGACGTCCCGGGCGCGTCGAACGGCGTGACCGCGGCCGCGAAGCAACCGGCGATCGCGGCATAAGATCATCCGCAGCGCCGGTGATCAGTCGCCTGAAGGAGCCGCCTGCCCGATTCTCGAAAGCAGGCTGACGAGTTGCGGCTGCCGGTTGGTACCGGTCTTGCGGAAGATTGCGCGGAGATGACTGCGGACGGTCTCCCGCCCCACGCGCAGATCGATCGCCACGGCGTCGATGCTCTTTCCGGCCGACAGTGCCGCAGCGACCCTCGTCTCGACCGGCGTGAGATCGAACAGACCGGACAGGAGCCCGAGATCGGGCGGGCTTCCTTCGCCGACGGGGGTGACGACCAGGATCGCGGCGCATCGCGCCAGGACGTCCCTGGCACGGCGCCGGACCGGGACCACGTGGAGGATGAGCGGGGGGATGACGCCCTCCTCCGTCCCATCGGCGGACGGGATGGGTATGGACTGCACCGGTGCGCCGCGGTTGCCGAGCGTCCGCTTCAACGCCTCGGAGAACAGTTGCGAGGCTTGTCTGCTTGCGATGTGCACGCGGTCGAACGCCTTGATCTCGATCTGCGGAGAAAGCGCATCGAACATCTCGTTGCATGCCAGGACGTTCCCGCGGTCGCCGAGAACGGCCCCCGGCAGGCCCACGAGCGCCAAGGCATTGGCCACCGTCTGAGCATGCCGCTGGCTGAGCCGCGCCGTCATGAAGGCGGCGCGCGCGAGATCGGGCTTGAGGGCGTTCATGCGGTCGACCGCACGCGGGTCGAACGGCCCGTCTTCGGAGCGTCGCAACTGGCTGAAGACGAACATCGAACCTGACGGCTCGCGAAATACGGCTCCCATCTCCCAGGCCAAGCCGAGCGGCTTCAGCAGTTCATTGTAGATCGGGCACGAAGCGATTTCTTCCGGCGAGAGAAAATCGATGTCCCGCATGAACGCGCCCGGTGCGATCGTGAGGGCGATCTGCGGTCGCCTGGCGCGGCCGGCCAGCCCGCTCCTTTCGTAGATTTCCATGGACTCCGTGACGTGGGGGCTCGACGTCCAGCGCATGGACTCACCCGGGGCGAAGGTTATCAGCGCCGTCGAGTAGCCGTCGATCATGCCGCTTATCGCATCACATGCACGGGGCCAGAGATCGGGCACGATCGCAGCCTCGTAGACGAGGTCGACAAGTTCGGAAGTCTCCATTCCGCCCCCATGATCCAGGCGCCGCGGCACCCGCATTCCACCTCGGACTCCGGAACGGCAAGCCCTGCGGCGCGCCGTCGTTCCACGGTGATCGCCGATCGCATGGAACCTGCCCCTCGGCCGCCGCGCCCGCGCAGGCCGTCCGCGAGCACCCGCCTCCTTCCGTCTCACCCGAACGGGTGAAGACGCTGCCCTGATTTTGGATCTAGTTGACCGTGTAGATTTTGTGAAGGGCATCCAATGAACGGCAGTTTTCACGCAGCTTCGAAGCACGTCGGCGCTTTCGATGATCTGGGTTTCGACCCAAAGTTGCTGGACGGAGAGGGACTCGCGCAGCATCTCGAGAAGCGGGTCCAGCAGACGCTGGAAGAAGTTCTGTCGTCGAACGTCTGGCGGACGCTCTCGGACCCCGCCAGCGACCTGCGGCTGATCACGGAAATCCTGAAGGAAGTCTACCTCGAGATCTCCATGTACCAGCCCGATTCCATCGAGGCTGCGATCGCCTCGATCGGCCAGTTCCCGCGCTCCATGCCGGTCGCACTCATCGAGGAGATGCTGCACCACCAGGTCGAGGAGTTCGACCATGGCGAGATGGCCTTGCGGGACTATCTCAAATTCGGTGGAGACGAAGCCTACGCCCGATCGAGGACGCAGTCGCCCAGTGCCTTCGCGGTCGCTGCCATGTGGCGAAACATCACCCACAAGCGGGATCCGTTTCTCTACCTCGGCGCCGTCTATCTGTTCGACGGTCTCACGCCGATCGCGACGAAGATCGTCATGGACATGATGGCGCAGCGCAGCGGCGCCGGTGAGGGACTGGAGTTCATACGCCACCACGCGACCGCCGATCTCGAACACACCCGCCAGATCCGGGCGCTGATCGTGGAGGTCGCCGACCTCTACCCCCACTCGAAGGCCGCGATCGCCTACGGCTACGAGTACTTCAAACACGTCTACCCGCTCCCGGTCTGGGAAGCGGCCTGCACGCGGGCCGTGCGACGCTTGGGCCGGGAAGAATCCGCGGCGGCCGCGTAGGAGCAGGTTCTGTGTCTCCGGTGACCATCATTCTCGCCGACAGCGACGTGCTGCTAGAGTGCGCGTACCGGTTCCGCTACGACGTCTATGTCAAAGGGATGGGCCGGCGCCAGATCTACGCCGACCATGCCGGCGAGCGTATCGTCGAGCCGCAGGACGAGCACGGTCGAACCCACATCGCCCTCGACCAACACGGGCACGTCGTGGCCACCGTGCGCAGCAATCGCGCCGATGATCCCGCCATGCTCTACTACCGCAGCGTCTACAAGCTGGGCCTGTTCGACTTCCCCGACCTGTCGAAGATACAGATCACGACCAAGCTCATCGTGCATCCCGACCACAGGAACACGCCGATAACGTACCGGCTCATCCGGGATTTCGCGGTGGACGGGTACAGGCGGGGCGTCCAGGTCAATTTCATCGACTGCAACCGGCACCTGATCCCGTTCTTCGAGCGGCTGGGATACTTCTCCTACTGCGGGTGGCGCTTCCACAAGGAGTACGGCAGCGTGATGCCGATGTTCCATGCCGTCGATGCGGTGTCCTATCTGGAGCAGACGGGATCCTTCCTGTGGAAGGCGGCGGCCGAGCATCTGAAGGACAACCAGTTCGGCGGGTACGACCTGATCAGGCGTTTCGCCACGCGCCCGAAAGCCCTCTGCACCCGGGTTTCGTCCGTTCCCGACAGGGTCGCCTCGTGATCGTCATCCTCTACGCGTCGACCTCAGGTGCGACCAGGACCGTTGCGCAGGCTTTTTCCGCCCGTCTGGGCGGAGCGGTGACCGTCGACATCGGTGGAGACGCCAGGGTCGACGCGATGCATCATGGGGCCGACCTGCTCCTCATGGGCAGCCCGACCTACGGACACGGTGACTGGCACCACGCATGGAGCAGTCGCTTCGAGGCCCTGCTGCCGGTCCTGGGGAGTGCGCGCGCGATCGCGCTTTTCGGCCTTGGCGACGCGAGGTTCCATTCCGACACCTTCTGCGGAGCGCTCGGCCGGCTCCACGACGCCCTCGACCAGACGGGCTTGCGGCCCATCGGCACCTCGCAAGCCGGCTGCTACCCCTACCGATCGACTCCTTCACTGCGGCAGGGAGCGTTCCCGGGCTTCGTGCTCGACTACCGCCAGGATCGCCGTTCCATCGACGGCAGGATCGCCGAATGGCTTCTGCACCTCCGCGACTGCCGACCCGAGCCGCGGAATGACAGCCCTCCGGCGGTTGCAGTCTGACCGATCGCGCGGGGCTCGCCGGCTTTCGCGGCGGCTGCCGCTCAGGGTTCGATCTCGATCGTCTCGCCCTTGCCCGGGCCGAGGGCGCAGATGTGGCAGCAGTCGCGGCATTCGAGGTCGCGGTCGGGGCCGACGCCCCACACGGTGCGGTCGTCGCCGTTGCGCCAGGCACCGTAGCAGATGCGCGCGCCGCCGGTGCAGTCGATCGCCACCGACTTGCTCTCGCCCTTCTCCAGAAGATAGATCCGCTCGCCGCCCGGCCAGACCTTGCCCGACGCGACATCGGAGAACTCGATCACCACGCCGTAGGGCGCCCGGTTCATGACGAAGAACGTCATTTCCTCCGCCCGCGCCGGGAGGGCGGCTGCGAGCATGGCGAGCGCGAGGAGGAGGCCGCGAATCATGGCCGCGATACTCGGGCCGCGCGGCGCGCGGATCAAGAGGGCGCATGCGGTCCGGGAACCGGGCGGAAAGGGCCGCCGTTCACCCCCTGTCGCTGTCGAGCCAGATCGTCACCGGCCCGTCATTGACCAGCGACACCGCCATGTCGGCACCGAAGACGCCGGTCGAGACGGGAACGCCATGGGCGGCGAGCGCGGCGGCGACCTGCTCGTAGAGCCGGCGACCCTCGTCGGGGGGCGCGGCGGAGGAGAAGCCCGGCCGGTTGCCCTTGGTCTCGGCCGCCAGCGTGAACTGGCTGACAACCAGCGCCGCCCCGCCGACATCGACGAGCGATCTGTTCATCCGGCCGGCGTCGTCCCTGAAGATGCGCAGATTGGCGATCTTCCGCGCCATCCACCCCGCCTGCGCCTCCCCGTCGCCCTGCATGGCGCAGACGAGCACGACCAGGCCCGGACCGATGGCCGCGACGGTGGTGCCGTCGACGGTGACGGAGGCGGCGGTGGTGCGTTGGATGAGGGCGCGCATGAGACGAGGTCTAGGCGATCGGCGACGGTGGGAAAAGCCCCGGCCTTGGTCATCGGTTCTGCTGTATAGGTATGTCGCCAAGTTCGTCGAGGCTCCCCTTCGACAAGCTCAGGGCCGCGTCCGAATGGGGACCGTCAGGGTAACGGCACCGCTTGGCCATGCCCCCCGCCCTACCTTCGTCATCCCGGAACGGCGTCGGAGCGAAGCGAAGGACGACGTATCCGGGATCCATGCCTCGCCGTCCATGCCCGCAGTCCGGTGCAGGAGGAACCACGGGCCGCCGCCATGCGACCACAGCGGCCATCTTCTTCTGTACCGTCCCGCCTTCGTCCCCTGCCGAGGCATGGATCCCGGGTCTGCGCCTGCGCTCCGCTCCGGCTTCGCCCGGGATGACGAAGGTGAAGGGTCTGAAGCAGAGGCGAAGCAGGCGGACGCAACGCGTCCCGGGCGCTCCCCATCCCCGCCCCGTCATCCGCGTAAGAGCCTCAGTCGGAGCAGGACTGTGCGGATCAGGCGGCCTTGCCGAGGGCGTCGGAGGGAAGCTGGGCGCGGGCGTCGAGTAGCTCGATGCCGACGATGCGACCTTCGGCGTCGTAGTCGAAGACGACGTCGGGAGAGACTTCCTCGCTCTCCAGCACCTTTGCGCTGGAGAGCCGGATGTAGGCGGCGTTGTCCTCGGGTCGATACGTTATGCTCGGCGTCATGACGGCGGTCGTGCCCTGCGGTCGAAAAACACGGTCAGTATACGGATTTCGAACGGGGTTTCAAAGCAGGCCACCCGCAGCACCCGATCGCCGAACTCCGGGATGGCCCGAAAGCGGCGTTCCACGCCCGCGCGGTGCGGGTCCGGATGTCGCCACTCGGGCGCGCGCACCGCACGTTCGATCCAGCCGTGGTCGATCTCGCGTTCCTCCACCGCGTCCCGCGCATGCTGCGTCAGGACGAGCGGCTTCGGGACGGTCATGGGACCCTCAGCTCTCGCCCATCTTCAGCGCCTCGATGAAGGCGGCCTGCGGGATTTCGACCTTGCCGAACTGCCGCATGCGCTTCTTGCCCTCCTTCTGCTTCTCGAGCAGCTTGCGCTTGCGGGTGGCGTCGCCGCCGTAGCATTTGGCTGTGACGTCCTTGCGCAGCGCCGAGATGGTCTCGCGGGCGATGACCTTGCCGCCGATGGCGGCCTGGATCGGAATCTTGAACATGTGCTTGGGGATCAGGTCCTTCAGCTTCTCGCACATGGCGCGGCCGCGCTTGTCGGCGGCCGAGCGGTGGACCAGCATCGACAGCGCGTCGACCGGCTCGTCGTTGACGAGGATCGACATCTTGACGAGGTCGCCCTCCTTGTAGTCCCTCAGCTGGTAGTCGAACGAGGCGTAGCCCTTGGAGATGGACTTCAGCCGGTCGTAGAAGTCGAACACCACCTCGTTGAGCGGCAGCTCATACGTCGCCATGGCGCGCTTGCCGACATAGGAGAGGTCGATCTGCACGCCGCGGCGCTCCTGGCAGAGCTTCAGGATCGCACCGAGATAGTCGTCCGGCGTCAGGATGGTGGCGCGGATCCACGGCTCCTCGATCTCGGCGATCTTCACCACGTCGGGCATGTCGGCCGGGTTGTGCAGTTCCTTCATCGTGCCGTCGGTCATCTTCAGGTGGTAGACGACCGAGGGTGCCGTGGCGATCAGGTCGAGGTCGAACTCGCGCTCGAGCCGCTCCTGGATGATCTCGAGATGCAAGAGCCCCAGGAAGCCGCAGCGGAAGCCGAAGCCGAGCGCGGCCGAGGTCTCCATCTCGAAGGAGAAGGAGGCGTCGTTGAGGCGAAGCTTGCCCATGGCCGCCCGCAGGTCCTCGAAGTCGGCGGCGTCGACCGGGAACAGGCCGCAGAACACGACCGGCTGCGCCGGCTTGAAGCCCGGCAGCATCTCGGCGGTCGGGCGCCTGTCCTCGGTGATGGTATCGCCGACGCGGGTGTCGGCCACCTCCTTGATCGAGGCGGTGATGAAGCCGATCTCGCCCGGCCCGAGCGCCTCGACCGTCACCATCTTGGGCGTGATGACGCCGACGCGATCCACGGAGTATTTCGCCCCGGTGCCCATCATGCGGATGTTCTGGCCGCGCTTCAGCTCGCCGTCGATGACCCGCACCAGCACGATGACGCCGAGATAGGCGTCGTACCACGAGTCCACCAGCATGGCCTTCAGCGGCGCGTCGCGGTCGCCCTCCTTGGGGGCCGGCAGGCGCTTGACGATCGCTTCCAGCACCTCGTCGACGCCGAGCCCCGTCTTGGCCGAGATCAGCACGGCGTCGGAGGCGTCGAGGCCGATCACCTCCTCCACCTGCTCGCGGATGCGGTCGGGCTCGGCGGCCGGCAGGTCCACCTTGTTCAGAACCACGACGATCTCGTGGTCGGCGTCGAGCGCCTGGTAGACGTTGGCGAGCGTCTGCGCCTCCACGCCCTGGGAGGCGTCGACGACCAGCAGCGACCCTTCGCAAGCGCGCAGCGACCGCGACACCTCGTAGGCGAAGTCGACGTGGCCGGGCGTGTCGATCAGGTTCAGCACGTAGTCGACCCCGTCCCGGCCCTTGTACTCGAGCCGGACGGTGTTGGCCTTGATGGTGATGCCGCGCTCGCGCTCGATGTCCATGGCATCGAGCACCTGCTCCTTCATCTCGCGCTCCTCCAGGGAGCCGGTCATCTGGATCAGGCGGTCGGCGAGCGTCGACTTGCCATGGTCGATATGGGCGACGATCGAGAAGTTGCGGATGTTCTTCAAAGGGGTCATGGGCCGGCCGTATAGAGCATTCCGGTGCAAAACGCCAAACCGGATTTCAGCGCCGAACATGCCGCGCGGGCCGCGGAATTCAAGCGGCCGTGGCCGTTCAGCCGGCCCGAGCGCGCCATCCCGCGCGCCTCTCCCCCAGGATCAACCCCCGGTGGAAGTTCAGGTGGTCGGCGCCCCCTTCTTGACTTATGGTTGCATTTCATACACGATGCTCTCGGAGGTTGCGACATGCCGACGGAGCCGATCGAGACGGGAGCAGTTCGCCGTATCACCGTGGCGGTTCTGGACGGCCCGGTCGATCTCGGGCACCCCTGCTTCTCGGGCGCGTCGATCGAATTGCCTCACGGACAGCCGGCACCCGATCCCGCTTCGCCGGCGACGCGGCACGGCACGCATGTGGCGAGCCTGCTGTTCGGCCAGCCTGGCAGCGAGGTGGAAGGACTGGCGGCCCATTGCCGCGGCCTCGTCATACCGATCTTCCAGGACCGCGGCGGCCGGCTCGCCGCCTCCCAGCTCGATCTCGCGCGCGCGATCCTCGCGGCGGTGGAGAACGGTGCGGACTTCATCAACATCAGCGGCGGCCAGCTCTCGCCGTCCGGCGCACCGGAGCCATTTCTCGCGGATGCGATCGCACGGTGCGCGACGCGCAACGTTCTCATCGTGGCGGCAGCGGGAAACGACGGCTGCGAATGCCTGCACGTACCGGCTGCGGCTCCCGGCGTGCTCGCCGTCGGCGCGATGGACGAGACCGGCACGCCGCTGCCGTCCAGCAACTGGGGCGCCCTCTACGGGCGGCAGGGCCTTCTGGCCCCCGGCAAGGACATCATGGGGGCGCTCGCCGGCGGCGGAACCGCCAGCCGAAGCGGAACCAGCTACGCGGCGCCCCACGTGACCGGCCATGCGGCGCGGCTCGCGGCCCTGCAGGTCGGCGCGGGCCGGGCGCCCGATCCGCACGGCATCGCCGGCGCGCTGCTGGCTACGGCCGCTCCATGTCCCGACCAGGCACAGGAGGGCTGCGCGCGGTTCCTCGCCGGTCGCATCGACGTCATTGCAGCAACCGCCAAGGTCCAAGGGGGACTCGTCATGTCGGAATACCTCGAGCAGCCAAGCCCCGATCCCATCGTCCGCGCGGATCAGGCAGCTCCTTTCCTCTCCGTGCGAGGGGCGGCCGGCGGCGAGCCGCGCGCATCCATCCATCCGCCACAGGGTGATGGGTCGACGATCCCGACCGGCACCCGTGCGGCGAGGTCCGGTGCCGATCCCGTCCGTTCCGTCCTGGCCGCGGGCATCGAACCTTCCGACTGCGGGTGCGGTTGCGGCGGCAAGGGCAAGAGCGAAGCAGGATGCGGATGCGGTGGCAGCGGTGGACCGGCGAAGCCGCAGCTCGTCTATGCGCTGGGCCGGATCGGCTACGACTTCGGCTCCGAGGCACGCCGCGACTCGATCGCCCAGGCCATGGGCGGAAATCCGATGGCCGCCGAGCCCTGGCTCGGATATCTCGACGGGGCGCCCTACGAGGCCCCCTCCGCGATCTGGACGCTCAGCCTCGACGCGACGCCGATCTATGCCGTACAGCCCGCCGGCCCTTATGCGGAGAAGGGGTACGAGATGCTGCGCGATGCCCTGGCAGCGCAGGAGCGCGAGGGCGCGGATCTCGTCTCGGTCCCGGGACTGATCGCCGGGACGCGCACTCTGGAATCCGGTCAGGTGGTGCCGCTGATCGTCCCCGCGCTGCGCGGGATCTACTGCTGGAAGCCGGCCGCGCTCGTGCAGAGCGTGCTCGGTGCCCGGCCGCAGGCCGCAGCGGAGCAGGAAACCTACGACAGGTTCTCGAGCGGGCTCGGGAACTTCCTCAGTCGGGTCTATTACGATCTGCGCAACCTCGGCGTCACCGGCGAGGAGCGTGCGCTGAACTATTCGGCCACCAATGCGGTCCAGATCGCCGCAGTAATCGAAAACACCACCCGGCAGTCGCTCGATCTCGACACCATCATGGTCAAGAAGAGCCCCGTCTGCCGCCCGGACTCCGACTGCTACGACGTCGAGATCGCGTTCTTCAACCCCGACAACACCAACGTCGCCAGCCGTATCTACCGCTTCACGGTCGACGTGAGCGACGTCGTGCCCGTCACGATCGGCACGGTGCGCAGCTGGACCCGGAGGGTGTGACGATGGCCGCGCGATCGAAACGTGGCCGGCCCCGGAGCCTGCTTCGCCTGCCGAACCAGGCCGAGCCCCTGCCCCGCACCGTGTCGTCGAGCCGCATGCGCGCGCGGCCCGGCCTGTCGCAGCAGGACTGCGCGGGTTGCCTTTCCGGCTGCGATCGTCTGAGCGGGCATCTGCGCGAGGCCTGTCGAACGCTCTGTGCCCAGACCTGCAGACGCTGACCACCCTTTGCCGGAGGCGGCAAGGGACCGCGCCCGGCCAACCAGAAGGAACACCGGATCATGAGACTTCCCGTCCAGAGCCCGTCCATCGCCCGCCGGTCGGGCACCGCAGCCCTCGCACCGGGGGTGACGCCGTCCGGCTGCAACGTCTTCAAGAAGGTCGCCTGTGCCGCGGCGGTGGCGGCCTGTGCCGCGACGTGCCTTGCCGGACCGGCCGCCTGCATCTCGTGCTTCGGCGCGCTCGGCGCCGGTTCCTGCATCGACTGCCTGTGAAGGACTTCGCCGCCTCGGGGGCGGCGGGCCGTGGCCGGCGGCTCCACCGGCTGCCTCGAGACCGCGCGTCCCGGGCCGGTCGCATGAAAGGAAAGCGAAGATGAGACTTCCAACCCCGTCCCTCCCCGTCACGCGTGGCCACGCCAGGGGAATCGACCGCAGCGCCGTGCTGGCGCCTTCCGAGTGCTGTCCCGGCGGGACCTGTATCGGCGCCTGTCTCCCCATCGTCGGCTGCGTGGGCGTGTGTCTGCCCATCGCACTCTGACGGCCGGAGAGGCGAGCCGCCCGGCTCGGCCGCACCACCGGATCCGCCCATCGGGCGCAGGATGCGTCGCCAGCCGTCCGTCTGACGGACTCCCGAATTGACCGCGCCGCCGCGGGGGCGGCGCGTGCCGACCGCCTCGCCAGCGAGACGGCCCTCTCACACCGTGCGTCCCGGGCCGGTTCCGCAAAAGGAAACGAACATGAGACTCCCGACCATGTCCCTCCCCGTCGCCCGCGGCCACGCGAGGAGCCCCGACCGCAGCGCCGTGCTGGCGCCTTCGGACTGCTGCGGCGCCGGCCGATGCTGCGTCGGCGCCTGCCTGCCCTTCGGCGGCGGCTGCGCCGGCATCTGCGTCCCCAACATCGGCCAGTGCTGAAACAGGCACCGGCCGAACATCCCGGCGCCGGTGCCCGGAGCCGGGCGACGTCGCCGGGGCGGACCCCGGCTCAGATCGCCCGCGCCGCCCAGACGATGAGCCAGGCTGCCGGCAGGAGCAGCGCCTGCGCCAGCAGCGTGCCGGCCAGGCGGCTTGCGACCATCCAGATGATGGCGCGGCGGAAGTCGGCTTCGCTGGCGCGGCCGTCCACCACGTCGTCGGTCAGTCCCGACAGGTAGGGGTCGATGACGACGAACATCAGGATCGTCGCCACGCCGTTGACGAGCGCCGAGAGCGTGGCGGCGGTGACGCGGAAATCGGGCTCGAGCGCGCCGGCATGGATCGACGCCAGGACACCGACCGTCCAGAGCGCGGTTGCGGCGACGTTGAGGAGAACGATGCCCGCCGGAACCGCGCCGCCGAGGCGCAGCTGCCCGACATTGGCGAGCCGCGGGACGCTCGCCGACTCCACCAGCACCGAGAGGCCGCGCGGCGTCGCGGCCCGCAGCATCAGCCGCGGCACCGATCGCCGGCGGCGGAAGGCGGCGACCGCGACCGTCGAATAGCGCTGGAAGGTCGGGATCAGCAGACCGCCGAGCAGGGTGGCCAGCGACGCCGCGGCCAGCACCAGCGAGAAGTCGCGCGCCAGGTGATGCAGCGCCGGTTCGAGGATCGCCGTCTCGACCCGCTTGGCGAGGAAAGGTCCCTGGAAGGCGTTGGAGATGCGGGAGACGAGCACGAGCACGTTGAACAGGGAGAAGGCGATGGCGACGTTGCCGGTGCGAATGCCGGCGATCCGGAAGGCATAGGCCAGCGTGCCGATGAGGTGGATGACGAAGGTGAAGCCGAGAATCAGGGCAAGCTGGATGTCCATGGGTCTCTCCCGGCGGTCGACCGGCCCGCGCGCACCTGCTCTACGCCCGCAGCGCCGCGAAGGCGAGCCCCGAAGACGGCTGCGGTCCGCAGGGTCCAGCGGACGGGTCTGGACGGCGCGCGCGCGGCGCCGTATCCCGGACGGATGAAAGCGACCAGCTCCGCCGAGACCGACCGCTTCGACCGTCTCCGCGAAATCCTGCGCGGGCTCTATTACGGGCGCAGCCGGGCAGCGCTGCGGTTCCAGATTTCCGTGCTCGCGGTCGATCTCGCCATCATCGCCTTCTTCGTCGCCTCGCCGGTGCTGCGCGACCGCCCGGGCTTCCTGTGGGTGGACTACGGCATCGCCGCCCTGCTGGCAGCCGACGTCGCGGCGCGCGGACTGGCGAGCACCAGCCTCGCCGGCTGGGCGCGGCGGCCGACCGTGTGGGTCGACATCTTCATCCTCGTCACCCTGCTGTTCCCGCTATGGCTCGCCAATCTGGGCTTCCTGCGCATCCTGCGGCTCTGGTCGCTGTCGCGCAGCGGCTTCATCTGGCAGCCGCTGGAGCGCCGCGGCCGGGGCGAGTGGCGGGAAGTGCTGGAGGACATCGTCAACCTCGTGACCTTCCTCCTGGTCACGACCGGCTTCGTCTACACCTTCTTCTTCCGCGCCGGCTCGGGCATCGAAGGCTATGTCGACGCCTTCTACTTCACCGTCGCGACGGTGACGACGACGGGCTTCGGCGACATCGTGCTGCCGGGCATCTGGGGCAAGCTCACCTCGATCGCCATCATGATCGTCGGCATCTCGCTGTTCGTGAAGCTGGCGCAGGCGCTGTTCAAGCAGCACAAGGTGCTGTTTCCCTGCCCGCGCTGCGCGCTCCAGCGGCACGACCCGGACGCCGTGCACTGCAAGGCCTGCGGGTATCTCCTGAAGATTCCCGACGATGGCGACTGAGGCGATGCGGCGCCTGCCTTGACCGCGCAATGGTTCGGGCCGACAAGCGCGTTCTGCTTCCCCGTCTCAAGGACATCCGCTTGACCGTCTTCGGCTTCGCCCAGCTCTGCGCCTCGACCGTGATCTTCATCCTCGCCGCCAGCGCCGCCAAGGCGTGGACCGTGGCGCCGGGCTACGGCAAGCTCGCCCTGACGCTCGCGCTCTACACGCTGGGCAACCTGATCATGCTGCGGCTGATCCGCGATTTCGGCCTGGGCGTGGCGATCTCGCTGTCGGCGGTGATCCAGCTCATCGCGGTCAACCTCGTCGCCTTCGCCTTCTTCGGCGAACGCGTGGATCTCGTGCAGGGCGCGGGCATTCTCATCGCCATTCTCGCCGTGGTGCTGGTGACGGCGGGGCCCTACATCGCGGGCCGCGGGTGACGACATACGGGCAGAGCATCATTCATGATGCTTGAAACATGAATTTCTATCGTCTATCCTTGCACCATGCCCTCTGAAGCGAGGCTCTCTTGATCACAGCGGCCCAGATGCGCGCCGCGCGCGCGCTCGCCGGCATCGACCAGAAGACGCTGGCGGAACGCGCCGGCGTGTCGCTGCCCACCATCCAGCGGATGGAGGCGAGCGACGGGCAGGTGCGCGGCGTCGTCGACACGCTGGTCAAGGTGATCCAGGCGCTCGAGCAGTCCGGCGTCGAGCTGATCGGCGAGGATCAGGCGAGCGAGCGCGGCGGCCGCGGCGTGCGGCTGAAGTCTTCGGGAGGCTGAAACCGCATCGGCGTTCCACGACGCCGGGGCAGATCGAACGAGCGTGACCGACGGCATGCCGGGGCGCGCGCAGCAACCGTGTCGCGACGGCGACCGCCGACCTTCGGACCCTGCCCTCCTCCCGGGCACCGTCCCGCCGACGATCCCGCCGCCTTCGCAAAGGGGATGTTCCCCGGGAGGCCAGGCCAGAATGCAATCCAAGACCGCCCCGCTGCCGGCGCCCGGACCCGGTTTCGCCGAACTCTACACGCCCAAGCTCGTGACCGTCCTGCGCGAGGGCTACGGCCTTGCCGGCCTCAGGGCCGACGCGATCGCCGGACTGACGGTGGCGATCGTGGCGCTGCCCCTGTCGATGGCCATCGCCATCGCTTCGGGCGTGTCGCCGGAACGCGGCCTGTTCACCGCGGTCGTCGGCGGCTTTCTCGTCTCGCTGCTCGGCGGCAGCCGCTTCCAGATCGGCGGCCCGGCGGGCGCCTTCATCGTTCTGGTGGCCGCGACCGTCGGCCGCCACGGCCTCGACGGGCTGCTGCTCGCCACCATGATGTCGGGCGTCTTCCTGCTCGCCATCGGCTATCTGCGGCTCGGCACCTACATCAAGTACATCCCCTTCCCCGTCACCGTGGGCTTCACCGCGGGCATCGCCGTCATCATCTTCTCCAGCCAGATCCGCGACCTGTTCGGCCTGACGCCGACGGGTCCGGAGCCGGGCGATCTCATCGAGAAGCTGCCGTTCCTGTGGGAGGCTGCCGGCACGGCGAGCGCTGCGGCGATGGCCATCGCGGGCGCGACGATCGCTCTCATCGTGGGGCTGAAGCGCTACCGGCCCGGATGGCCAGGCATGCTGTTCGCCGTGGTGCTGACCTCGGCGCTCGTGGTGGCGCTGGACCTGCCGGTGGAGACGATCGGCACGCGCTTCGGCGGCATTCCGCGCACGCTGCCGCTGCCGGCGCTGCCGTCGGTCAGCCGGGAACTGGCGATCGCGGTGCTGCCCGACGCCATCGCCTTCGCCCTGCTCGGCTCGATCGAATCGCTGCTTTCGGCGGTGGTGGCCGACGGGATGACCGGGCGGCGGCACCGCTCCAACTGCGAACTGGTGGCGCAGGGCTTCGCCAATATCGGCTCGGCGCTGTTCGGCGGCATCTGCGTCACCGGCACGATCGCCCGCACGGCGACCAACGTCCGGGCCGGCGCGCGCGGGCCCGTGGCAGGCATGCTGCACTCGGTGTTCCTGCTCGCCTTCATGCTGCTGGCCGCGCCACTGGCCGCCTACATTCCGCTTGCGGCGCTTGCCGGCGTGCTGGCGACGGTGGCCTGGAACATGATCGAGAAGCCCGCCTTCGCCGCCATCCTGCGCACCTCGCGCGCCGACACGGCCGTCCTCCTCGTGACGCTGGCACTGGTGATCTTCCGCGACCTGACGGAAGGCATCGTCGTCGGCTTCCTGCTCGGCGCGATCCTGTTCATCGACCGGATGGCGAAGTCCGTCGCCACGGAGGCGCATGCACCGCTGGTGGAAGAGGACGTGGCCGACGCCGTCGGCGGCAAGGCCTACGACCCGACCATGGCCAGCGACCCCGATACCGTGGTCTACCGCATCTCCGGCGCCTTCTTCTTCGGGACGGCGGCGACGGTCGGCGCCGTGCTCGACCGCATCGCCGACCAGCGGAAGAACTTCATCCTCGACTGCTCGGCCGTGCCCTTCCTGGATTCCACCGCCGCCAACGTCATCGAAGGCGCGGCGCGCAAGGCGCATCGCGCCGGCGTGCGCTTCGTCGTCGCGGGCGCGTCTCCCGAGGTGCGGCGCAGCCTGGAGGGCCACGGGGTACGGGCGCCGGAGGTGGACTATGCGGTGAGCGTGGCGGAGGCGCGGGGGTCGGTTGCGAAGAGGTAGAGCGGGTCAACAGTCGGGCGTCAACCAGACGCTGTCAGACAGGCCTGCGATCACGGAAGAGCAGGTGGGTCGAAAGCAGCAACCGCGAGGAACGGTCGAGGGCATCGAGCGCTGATACCGTCCGACGCGCCTGCGCGAGAAGCTGCTGCGCTTCCTCGACGGGAAACATGACCGCGTCCGGCGGCATGTCGTCGGCTCTGTGCCGTTCCTGCTGCAATCTGACGACAGCAGTCCCGATCTCCTCGAATTTCCCGCCATCCTTCAACGGACTCTGTCCGAAGGCAGCGCGCAACGGACCGTGATCGAGTGCTCGATAGATTTTGGCATAACCCTGCGGATCCTTCGACCATCCGCCAGGCAGCAGGCACTCCGCGCAAAGCTTCGCCAATGCATGGAACACCGCATAGTAGGCGGTGCTGACGGCCCGCCTGCGAAAGGCTGCGCTTCTGGGTCTCGATCGCATGAGTTGATCGGCCGCATCGAGCATCCGATCGACCATGGCCGCCGAACCCATGATCAGCCCTCGTCATCCTGATCGTCGTCGCCGGGAGCAGCGGGAAGCCGTGTGACAAGGAACACGAACCGATCCTCGCCTTTAGGACGCAGCAGCGCCCTCAGTTCCGCGTTGGTGTCAGCGAGATATTCGGCCGGCACCCTGCTTTCTAGGTCTGCGACGATGCGTATGGCGGTACCGCCGTAGAACAATTCCTCGTTGATGACGGTGGCCCCTTTGAATCCATACCGGCCAAGGCGCTTTCGAAGCACGGGAACGGCGAGAGCACGAACTTCGTCTGGATGCAGAACCTCGGCCTGAAGACTGGTCATCAGAATGCTCCTTGCGGCTCCGCGTGAAGATTGCTGCTACGCCATGCGGAATTCAAGTGCTCATCCGATCAATGCAGCCAAGTCCACGAGACACAGGTCCGAGCGCAGGCCCGTGCCAGTCGTTCAAGCCTCTCGCGAAGGTAGCTCTTGACCGCCTTTTTGCCGACCACATCAGCAGCGTCGGTATCGCCTCAGCTGCTCAGCCCTCCGAACAGCGTGGGCAGGTCCAGCGGGCGGAAGCCGTAGTGCTGGAGCCAGCGGACGTCGGCGTCGAAGAAGGCGCGCAGGTCGGGCATGCCGTATTTCAGCATGGCGATGCGGTCGATGCCCATCCCCCAGGCGAAGCCCTGGTACTCGTCGGGATCGAGGCCGGACATGCGCAGCACGTTCGGGTGCACCATGCCGCAGCCGAGGATCTCCATCCAGTCCCTGCCCTCGCCGAAGCGCACCTCGCCCGGGCGCGAGCGGTCGCACTGGATGTCGACCTCGAGGCTCGGCTCCGTGAACGGGAAGAAGGACGGGCGGAAGCGCATGTCGACCTTCGGCACCTCGAAGAAGGCCTTGCAGAATTCCTCCAGCACCCACTTCATGTTGGCGACGTTGGCCGTCCTGTCGATGACGAGACCCTCGAGCTGGTGGAACATCGGCGAGTGGGTAGCGTCGGAATCCTGGCGGTAGGTTTTCCCCGGGATGACGATGCGGATGGGCGGCTTCTGGCTCTGCATGGTGCGCACCTGCACCGGCGAGGTGTGGGTGCGCAGGAGCTTGCGCTCGCCGTCCGGACCGGGGCGGAAGAAGAAGGTATCGTGCATCTCGCGGGCGGGGTGGCCGACCGGGAAGTTGAGCGCCGTAAAATTGTAGTAGTCGGTCTCGATGTCCGGCCCTTCCGCGATCGCGAAGCCGAGATCGCCGAAGATGGCGGCGATCTCGTCGATGACCTGGCTGATGGGATGGATGCGGCCGCGCTCGGCGGGGGCGGCGCGCACCGGCAGCGTCACGTCGAGCCTCTCGGCGGCGAGGCGGGCATCGATGGCGGCATCGCGCAGCGCGGTTCGGCGCGCGCCCAGCGCATCCGTCACGCGGGTCTTCAGGCCGTTGATCGCCGGGCCCATGGTCTGGCGCTCTTCCGGCGTCATCGATCCCAGGGTCTTCAGCCGCTCCGAGACCGAGCCCTTCTTGCCGAGAGCCGCTATGCGCACGGCCTCCAGGGCGGCCTCGTCGCCTGCTGCCGCGATGTCGGCGAGGAGGGTCTGTTCCAGTTGGTCGAGATTGTCGGTCACTGCCTGACTCCGGAGCTTGCGATACCCCCACCCCTGGCCCCTCCCCACCGCGGGGAGGAGGACCCGGAGACGCTCGCGCCCGGCCGGGCGAGACGGCGCCGGGGCCGACGTCCCCCTCCCCCTTGTGGGGAGGGGTAAGGGGTGGGGGTCGCAGGCAAAATGCTCATCGCTGTTTCATGTGTAAGAGAAAACCCGCGCCAGCAAGGCCGGCGCGGGTTTCCCAAATCAGAAAATCGAACGATTGGGAAGCGCCGGCCTCAGGCCACGGCCGCTTCGAACTCGTTCGGCATGCCGTCCTTCAGGTAGACGAGCGCGTCCTTGGCCTTGGCGACCAGCACGGCGAAGGCCTGCGGCTCGTGGATGGCCATGTCGGAGAGAACCTTGCGGTCGATCTCGATGCCCGCCTTGTTCAGGCCGTCGATGAAGCGGCCATAGGTCAGGCCGTGCTCGCGGGCGGCGGCATTGATGCGCTGCACCCACAGGGCGCGGAAGTTGCGCTTGCGGTTCTTGCGGTCGCGGTAGGCGTACTGCAGCGACTTCTCGACCGCCTGCTTGGCGATGCGGATGGTGTTCTTGCGGCGGCCGTAGAAGCCCTTGGCGGCCTTCAGGACCTTCTTGTGCTTGGCGTGGGCGGTGACGCCTCTCTTGACGCGTGCCATGTCATGATCTCCTTAGATTGTCGGGCGCTTGTCGTCGGGCGCGGCTCAGAGGCCGCCGCCGTTCGGCAGGAAGTTCTTGACGACCTTCTTGGCATCGGCCTCGTGCAGGACCATGGTGCCGCGAGCGTCGCGGATGAACTTGTTGGAGCGCTTGATCATGCCGTGGCGCTTGCCGGCCGCAGCCGACAGGACCTTGCCCGTCGCAGTGATCTTGAACCGCTTCTTGGCGGCAGACTTGGTCTTCATCTTGGGCATTTTGCTTCTCCTTCTGTCGTTGCGCTCGCGCCGGCCGCCTGCGCGACCGGTCCCGCAGGAGCCGGGTGTCCGGCGTCACGGCCGACAGGCCGCGTCCCGCAGTCCTCGAAGACCATTCGAGTGAGCTGTCAGCATTGGAAACCGCCACGGCATGCCCTGCCGGGCGGTTCTCTGAACGCCGCGTCTATACAGGCGCAGCGCGGCCGGCGCAACGGGTGTTTTCGGGACGGCCCCAGGTAAACGGAAGAGAAGGTTCGGGCGATCCGGCGAATTGCCGCCATGCCGCGGCGGTTCACGCCCTGGCTCGCCCAACGCAGAACCCCCGTGCGTTGACGCAGCGGGGGTTCGAAACGACGTGCGGCCCTTGACGTGCCGATCGTGTCCCGCGTTACGTCCGGCAGGGACCGTCGACGCGGGATTCGTCAATCTGGAGCCGTCCGCCCTCCGCCTCAGCGCGGCGCCAGCACCATCATCATCTGGCGGCCTTCGAGCTTCGGCTCGGCTTCGACCTTGGCGATCGTCGACACTTCATCGCGCACGCGATTGAGCAACGCCATGCCGAGTTCCATGTGCGCCATCTCGCGACCGCGGAAGCGCAGCGTCAGCTTGACCTTGTCGCCTTCCTCGAAGAAGCGCCGCACGGCCTTCATCTTGGTCTCGTAGTCGTGCGTGTCGATGTTCGGGCGCATCTTGATCTCCTTGATCTCGATGACCTTCTGATTCTTGCGTGCCTCGGCGGCCTTCTTCTGGCTCTGGTACTTGAGCTTCCCGAGATCGGTGATCTTGCAGACCGGCGGCTCGGCGTTGGGCGAGATCTCGACGAGATCGAGGCCCTTGTCCTCCGCGATCTGCAAAGCCTCCTGAATGGCGACGACGCCGCGGTTCGAGCCGTCGAAATCGATCAACTGCACCCGGGGCGCCCGGATCTCGTTGTTTGCGCGCGGCCCTTCCTTCACGGGCGCTGCGGCTTTGAACGGTCTGCGAATGGTCGTGTACTCCTTGTTCCGATGACGTTCGGGGTGATTTGCGTGCTTCCTCCCGGCCGCCTATGTCGGGTCGGCAGGAATTCTGTCAATAGCACGAAGCCGCGCGGAAATCACGTCATACGAACGGTTTTACGCGAAGAACGACGCCGGGTTCCATTCCGCCGGCTCAATGCGGCGACGGCGATCGCGAAGGAGGACGACATGGACGAAGAAGCACCGGTCGAGTTCGTCGACGTCGCGGGTGCGCCGATCGCCGTGCGGCAGCAGTCGGGGCGCGCGCCGGGTGTCGTCTGGCTGGGCGGCTACAGGTCCGACATGGCCGGCACCAAGGCGGAGCGACTGGCCGGGTGGGCGCGGCAGCACGGCAATGCCTGCCTGCGGCACGACTACTCCGGACACGGTCTCTCGGGCGGCGCCTTCGCCGACGGCACGATCTCGCGATGGCTCGGGGAGAGCCTGGCGGTGTTCGACCGCTTCTGCGATGGCCCGCAGATTCTCGTCGGCTCGTCCATGGGCGCATGGATCGCGCTGCGGATGGCGCAGGAGCTTTCCCGCGACGGCAGGCGCGGCCGGATCGCGGGGATGGTGCTGATCGCACCCGCGCCCGATTTCACGGTCGACCTCATCGAACCGTCGCTGACGCCGGCCCAGAAGCGCGATCTGGAAACGAAGGGACATTTCGAGGAGCCGTCGCAATACGGTCCCGAGCCCAATGTCTACACCCGCGCCCTGATCGAGGACGGGAGGCGCAATCGTGTTCTGAACGGGCTGATCGAGACCCATTGTCCGGTGATCGTCCTGCAGGGCATGAAGGATCCCGACGTTCCCTACGCGCATGCGCAGAAGCTGGTGGAGCACCTGCCTGCCGACGATGTGACGCTGACGCTGATCCCCGACGGCGACCACCGCCTGTCGCGGGAAGAAGACATCGCGCTGATGCTGAGGGCGGTGCAGGAACTGGTGGCGCGCGCGCGCTAGCGCCGAAGGCCCGGCCCGGTCGGCTTCGCACAACTTTACATTTCGGATGCTTGAATCGCCCATTTCCTGTTCCCATTTCGAAGCCATGCAGCCCGGTTCGGCTGCCCCCTACGGAAGGAACGGGAAACGATGAACACGACTGCACTGATCCGTCCGGCCTGGACGCCGGCGACGATTGCGCTGATGGTGATCGGCTTCATGGTGTTCTGGCCGCTCGGCCTGGCCATGCTGGCCTACATCATCTGGGGCGACCGGCTTGACGGGTTCAAGCGCGACGTCAACCAGGCCACGGACGGCTTCTTCGCCTCCTGCAAGGGCCGGGGCCGCCAGGCGCGCGGCCGTCACCGCGGCTTCGGCCGTACCGGCAACGTCGCCTTCGACGACTGGCGCGACGCCGAGATGACCCGCATCGAGGAAGAGCGCCGCAAGCTCGACGAGATGCGCGAGGAGTTCGACGGCTACCTGCGCGAACTGCGCCGCGCCAAGGACCAGGAAGAATTCGACCGCTTCATGTCCGAGCGCAAGCGCCAGCGTGACGCCGGCGAGCCGACCAACGGCGCGCCGAAGAGCGGGCCGACCCTGCTCGACGACTGACGCGACCGCTCCAAGGGGTCCATTCCGGCGGCGCCGTGGCGACACGGCGCCGCTTCCGTTTGCGGCATCCCGCAGACGGGTCGACGAAGGAGCCGGTCAGACGGGCGGCGTCCCGTTCTCGCGGAGAACGTCGCCCATCAGATAGAGCGAACCGCAGATCAGGATGCGCGGCGCAGGCTCGTCGCCGTGCCACGTGTCGCGCAGCAGCGCGAGCGCGTCGGCGACCGAGCTGATCGGCTCCGCCGACAATCCAGCCTCGGCTGCACGGTTGGCGAGCTGGTCGGGGGGAACGCCCGCATCGCTTCCCGCCACCGGCACCGTGAAGACATGGCGGGCCATGCCCTGGAAGGCGGCGAAGAAGCCGGTCTGGTCCTTGGTCGAGATCATGCCGCAGATCAGGAACAGCGGCCGCGCGAAACGATCCTCCTGCTCCCCCAGCGCTTCGGCGATGACGGCACCGGCGCCCGGATTGTGGCCGCCGTCGATCCAGATCTCCGCGCCCTCCGGTGCGAGTGCCGCCAGTCGTCCATGGCTCAGGCGCTGCATGCGGCCCGGCCACTCCACAGTCGTCATGGCCTTCTCGGCCGCCCGCATGGGGAGGGCGAAGCCCGCGGCCTTGATCGCCGCGATGGCGGCGGCGGCATTGGCGAGCTGATGGCGGCCGGGCAGGCGCGGCAGCGGCAGATCCAGAAGCCCGTCGTCGTCCTGATAGGTCATGCGGCCGTTTTCGGAAAACGACAGGAAGTCCTGCCCGTAGACGAGCGCCGGGCACTCCAGCCGATCAGCCGTGTCGATCAGGACGTCGCGGGCTACGTCGGACTCCTGCTGGCCGATGACGACCGGAGCACCCCGCTTCATGATGCCCGCCTTCTCGGCCGCGATCAGCTCGACGCGGTCGCCGAGATAGGCCTGATGGTCGAGCGAGATCGGCATGACGACCGCAACCGCAGGCCGGGCGATCACGTTGGTGGCGTCGAAGCGGCCGCCGAGGCCGACTTCGAGGATCACAGCGTCGGCGGGATGCTCGGAAAACAGCACGAAGCCGACGGCAGTCAGGATCTCGAAGACCGTGATCGTCTCGCCGCGGTTCGCCTCCGCCACACGGCCGATCGCATCGGCGAAGACCTCGTCGCTGACGAAACGTCCGCCGCCGGGCGCCGCCATGCGGTAGCGTTCGTGCCAGGAGACGAGGTGCGGCGAGGTGTGGACGTGCACGGCATGTCCCGCAGCCTCCAGCAGCGCCCGCGAGAAGGCGGCCGTCGAGCCCTTGCCGTTCGTTCCGGCGATGTGGATGACGGGCGGCAGCCGATCCTGCGGATCGCCCAGCCGGGCCAGCAGCCGCCGGATCCGATCCAGCGACAGGTCGAAGCCCTTGGGATGCAGCGTCATCAACCGCGCGATCTCGCGGTCGGCCCTTGAAGTCGTCACGAACATGCCCCTGTGCCCGCCTCCGTGCCGTTGCTGCCCGGTCGAGCCCGGTTGTCTACGCCGGCTGATGCGATTCGGCCTCTTCGGCCTGCGTCTCCGGCGTTTCCGTTTGCGCCGCGGCGGGCAGCGGCAGCGGGGTGTTCAGGAAGATCTTCATCAATCGGGCGATGGTGGATTTGAGTTCGGTGCGCGGCACCACCATGTCGACCATGCCGTGCTCCATCAGGTACTCGGCGCGCTGGAACCCTTCCGGCAGCTTCTCGCGGATGGTCTGCTCGATGACGCGCGGGCCGGCGAAGCCGATCAGCGCCCCCGGCTCGGCGATGTGGACGTCGCCCAGCATGGCGTAGGAGGCCGTCACGCCGCCCGTCGTCGGGTTGGTGAGGACCACGAAATAGGGCAGGCCGGCCTCCTTCAGCCGGTCGACGCCGACCGTGGTGCGCGGCAGCTGCATCAGCGACAGGATGCCTTCCTGCATGCGCGCCCCGCCGGAGGCAGCGAAAAGGACGAGCGGCAGGCGCCGCTTCAGCGCGGTCTCGAAGGCGTGCACGATGGCCTCGCCGGCGGCGAGGCCGAGCGAGCCGCCCATGAAGGCGAAGTCCTGGACGGTCGCCATCACCTCCAGCCCGTCGATCGTGCCGACGGCGTTGAGGATCGCGTCCTCCATCCCGGTCTTCGTGCGGGCGTCGCGCAGGCGGTCGGTGTAGCGCTTCTCGTCGCGGAACTTCAGCGGGTCGATCGCGACCTTCGGGTTCTCCAGAAGCTCGTAGCGGCCCTCGTCGAAGAAGAAGCGCAGCCGGTCCTTGCCGGAGATACGCATGTGGTGGCCCGACGCCGGGATGACCCACTGGTTCTCCTCGAGATCCTTGTGGAACACCATCTCGCCGGTCTCGGGACACTTGATCCAGAGATTTTCCGGCATGTCGCGCCGGCCGAGCATGGAATTGATCTTCGGGCGAACGTAGTTCGTGATCCAGTTCATCGGAGGGTCTCCTTCCGCGGGGGCTCGGGGCGGCCCCTTGTCCCCTAGATGGGGCGATTATTCGGCGGCAGCAAGGCGGGCCTGACGCACGCCCTGGGCGAGGCCGGCGACCAGCGTGGCGACGGCCTCGGCCGGATCGGCCGTCATTTCGCCCTTCGGTCCCAGCACATTGGCGACCGCGTTGACGATGGCGGTGCCGACAACAACCCCGTCGGCCGAGGCGCCGATGGCGCGGGCCTGTTCCGCGGTCTTGACGCCGAAGCCGACGCAGACCGGCAGGTCGGTGTGGCCCTTGATGCGGCGGACCGCCTCGCCGACCTTGCCCGTGTCGGCGAGCGCAGAGCCGGTGATGCCGGTCATCGAGACGTAGTAGACGAAGCCCGAGGTGTTCTCGAGCACCTTGGGCAGGCGCCTGTCGTCGGTGGTCGGCGTGGCGAGCCGGATGAAGTTGATGCCGGCGCGCACGGCCGGGATGCAGAGCTCCTCGTCCATCTCCGGCGGCAGGTCGACGACGATCAGGCCGTCGATGCCGGACGCGATGGCATCGGCGAGAAAGCGCTCGACGCCGTAGACGTAGATCGGGTTGTAGTAGCCCATCATGACGATCGGCGTCTCGTCGTCGGTCCTGCGGAAGTCTGCTGCCATGGCGAGCGTCTTCTTCAGCGTCTGGCCGGATTTCAGCGCGCGCAGGCCGGCGGCCTGGATCGCCGGGCCGTCGGCCATGGGGTCGGAGAACGGCATGCCCAGCTCGATCACGTCGCTGCCGGCTTTCGGCAGCGCCTTCATGATCGACAGCGACGTGTCGTAGTCCGGGTCGCCGCCCATGAAATAGGTGACGAGGGCGGGCCGGCCTTCGGCCTTGAGCTTCGCCATGCGGCGGTCGATGCGGGTGTCGGTCATTCTAGGACGGCAGCCTCTTCGTGTAGTTCGAGCAGTTCGGGGTCTGCGCGTTGATCCCATATCCGGATGATTTCAACGCGATCATCGAAAACCTCGTAGACGATCGCGAAGGGCGTCTTGCGGACCGGGAATTTCCGCAAACCCTCCATCCCGACCTGCCGGCCGATGTACGGGTTGAAGACGATGTTGTCGATGGCCTTCACATATTGTCGGCGCGCCGCGCCGGCCCCCTCGGGGAATATCTTTTCGTAGTAGGTTCGAAACCACTCCAGGTCGGGCTTCGTCGACGCCAGGAAGACGAGTTTCATCGGCGTCGTGGCGGAAGGAAGACATCCGGTTCAGGCGGCGGCAGCTCTTCGTCGGTATCCCAACTCTCCATCCAGCGCATCATCGCCTCGCTCGAGATGAAGACCCCCTTGTCGGCCTCGGCGAGCCTCTCCTTGAGGATCGCGCGCTCGCGGGCGGGGATTTCGAGGTAGGAGGCGATCGCCCGCTCGGCGATCTCGGCGACCGAGACGTTCAGCTGCCGCGCATGCTCCTCGAGTTCCCGCTTGGTCTCTGCGGTCACGTGAAGCGAAAGCGGTACCTCGCCCATCGGTTCGTCTCCGTCAGTGCTGAAGCCGCAGTCTACCACGACCGGCGCACGTCCCCAATCCGGATGGCTACAGTTCCACACCCAGGATCTTGCCCACCGTGAAGATGTCCTTGTCGCCGCGGCCGCAGAGGTTCATCACGATGATCTGGTCCTTCCCCATGGTCGGCGCGCGCTTGATCACCTCGGCCAGCGCGTGGGCTGGCTCCAGCGCCGGGATGATGCCTTCGAGCTTCGTCAGCAGCTGGAACGCCTCCAGCGCCTCCTGGTCCATGATCGGCACGTATTCGACGCGTCCGCTGTCCTTCAGCCAGGAATGCTCCGGACCGATGCCGGGATAGTCGAGGCCGGCAGAGATGGAATGGCCGTCCTTGATCTGGCCGTCCGCATTCTGCAGCAGATAGGTGCGGTTGCCGTGCAGCACGCCGGGCGAGCCGGCCGTCAGCGAGGCGCAGTGCTCCTCGCCCGACAGGCCCTTGCCGCCGGCCTCGACGCCGACGATCCGCACGTCCTTGTCGTCGAGGAAGGGATGGAACAGGCCGATCGCGTTCGAGCCGCCGCCGACGGCGGCCACCAGCATGTCGGGCAGGCGGCCTTCGGCGGCCAGCATCTGCTCCTTCGTCTCCCGGCCGATGACGGACTGGAATTCGCGCACCAGCTCCGGATAGGGGTGCGGGCCGGCGGCGGTGCCGATGATGTAGTAGGTGTCCTCGACGTTGGTGACCCAATCCCGAAGTGCTTCGTTCATCGCGTCCTTCAGCGTGCCATGGCCCGAGGTCACCGGCCGCACCTCCGCGCCGAGCAGCTTCATGCGGAAGACGTTCGGCGCCTGACGCTGCACGTCGGTGGCGCCCATGTACACGATGCAGGGGAAGCCGAAGCGCGCCGCCACCGTGGCCGAGGCGACGCCGTGCTGGCCCGCTCCGGTCTCGGCGATGATGCGCGTCTTGCCCATGCGCTTGGCGAGCAGGATCTGGCCGAGGCAGTTGTTGATCTTGTGCGAGCCGGTGTGGTTCAGTTCGTCGCGCTTGAAATAGATCTTGGCGCCGCCGAGATGCTCGGTCAGCCGTTCCGCGAAGTAGAGCGGCGAGGGCCGGCCGGTGTAGTGGGTGTTGAGGTTCTCCAGCTCCGCCTTGAAGGCCGGGTCGTTTCGCGCCTCGGTCCAGTGCTTCTCGAGGTCGAGGATCAGCGGCATCAGCGTCTCGGCGACGAAGCGTCCGCCGAAGATGCCGAACATGCCCTGCTCGTCGGGTCCCGTGCGGAACGAATTCGGTGCGGCCTGCTGGTTCATTGCGCTCTCCTCGCCTGCCGGGCCAAGCCGGCGGCCTCCGTTGGCTTCCGCATATCGCGTCGGAGCGCCGAAAGGCAACGGGGAAGCGCTCGGAGTGCGCGAATCAGTCGAGGATGCGAAAGAATTCCCACTGAAACCCTTGAGGTTTCTGGCTTCAGCCGCGCGGAAGCGGGTATTCTTTCACATCCTCTCAGGCGCCGCGCACCGCGCGGAAGAAATCGGCCATCATCCGGACGTCCTTCACCCCCGGCGCGCTCTCGACACCCGAAGAGACGTCGAGGCCGGGCGGCGCGACGAGGCGGAGCGCCTCGGCGACGTTGCCCGCGTTGAGCCCCCCCGAGAGCATGTAGTCGATCGAGGGATCGAGCCCGGCGAGCACCGTCCAGTCGAAGGAGACGCCGTTGCCGCCGGGAAGCTCCGCGCCCTTCGGCGGCTTGGCGTCGAACAGGAAGCGATCGGCCACGCCGCGAAACGGCGCGATCTTCTCGAGATCGGCCTTCTCGGCGACCGAAAACGCCTTCATCACCGGCAGGCCGTGGCGCGCCTTGACCTCGGCAACGCGCGCGGGCGTCTCCTTGCCGTGAAGTTGCAGCATGTCGGGAGCCATCTCGGCGACGATCGCGTCGAGAAAAGCGCCGTCGGCATCGACGGTCACGGCCACCGCCTGCGCCCTCCCCTGCGCCGCCTGCCGCAGCCGGCCGGCTTCGGCGGGCATCAGGTTGCGCGGGCTTTTGGCAAAGAAGATGAAACCGACATGCGTCGCCCCACCGTCGAGCGCGGCGGACAGGGTGTCTGGCGTGGAGAGGCCGCAGATCTTGATGTCGAGGGGCATGGGTGCCGAAATCGCACGGAACGGCGGCGATGTCGAGGCGAGCGTCCTTGCAGCGTCGGCGGGCACGTATTACTCTCCCAAGGATAGTATTACCTCAGGCCCCCCCATGAGCACCGTCACCGTGAAGGGTCAGGTGACGATCCCGAAGGCCGTGCGCGATCATCTCGGATTGAAGCCAGGGAGCCAGATGCGGTTCCGGCGCGCTACCGACGGCAGCATCGTCCTCGAAGCGGCCACGAAAACGGCGCACGCCGGTCGTTTCGAGAGGCTACGCGGCCACGCCGGCAAGGGCCTGTCCACCGACGAGATCATGGCGCTGACGCGCGGCGACACGTGACGCTCGTCGATTCGAACGTTCTGCTCGACCTCGCCACGGACGATCCCATGTGGGCATCGTGGTCGTTGGCCGCGCTCCAGGACGCTTCGCTGCAAGGCGAACTGATCATCATCGACGCGGTTTATGCGGAGATTTCGACCCGGTATGGCCGGATCGAGGATGTCGACACCTTCGTTACCGCTGCCGGGCTCCGTCACGTCGCGATTCCTCCATCCGCGCTTTTTTCATCGCGGCAAAGGCATTCACAAGCTACCGGCGCCACGGCGGACAGCGCGGCGGCGTGCTGCCCGACTTCTTCATCGGGGCGCATGCCGCCGTTCTCGACTGCGCCCTTCTGACGTGCGACACGGGCCGGTATCGCACCTACTTTCCGACTGTCCGGCTCATGACGCCCGGTGAGACCTGATCAGAACCCGATCGCGTGCAGCGCCGCGCCGTTGCGCTTGAGCCAGGCCTTGGCCTCGTCGGTGCGGGGGTTGAGCGTGCGGCAGAGCTTCCAGAATTTCGGCCCGTGGTTCATCTCCTTCAGATGCGCCACCTCGTGGGCGACGAGGTAGTCGATCACCACCGGCGGGGCCATCATGATGCGCCAGGAGAAGGAGAGGTTGCCGTCGGACGAACACGAGCCCCAGCGGCTGGTGGTGTCCTTGAAGCGAACGGCCTTGGCCTTGCGGCCGACGGCGGCCGTATGCTTCGCCACCAGCGGCTCGATGTCGCGTTTCGCCTCTCGCTTGAGGAAGTCGGCGAGGCGGCGCGGCAGATGGGCGCGGTCGCCATGGACGATCAGCGCCGGCATCCCGTCGACCGTGTCGACCGAGACGCTGCCGCGCGCCGAAGGCTCGTGCACGATCAGGTGCGGCACGCCGCGCAGCGGCAGCTTCGCGCCGGGGCGCAGCTGCGGCCGGTCGGGCAGCTTGCCGAGCTTCTCCTCCAGCCAGCCGTGGTGCCGGTCGAGGAAGCGGTCGACCTCGCGCTCCGGCAGGCCCGGCGGCACGGTGACCCGCAGGCCGCGTCCCCCGACGTCGATCCGGAGCGTCAGCCGCTTCGCCCGGGCGTTCTCGACGACGCGCAGCGGCAGTTCGCGTCCGGCGACGACATGCGTCCGCTCCTCCGGCTCGGCGGGCGGCGGCGGAAGGCGGACGGGTCGCTTGAGGAAACCGGGCAGCATGGGTGAGAAGGATAGACGATTCGGGGTGGGGATGAAGCGGGGATGCAACGACAAGGAAATGTCGGCGCTCCGCGATACCCCCCTCTGCCTGCCGGCATCTCCCCCTCAAGGGGGGAGATCGGCAGCTTCGTCTTGGCGCCCGTTCTGCAACGATGGCACTTGGGCGCAATCGGCGGTGACATCGATCTCCCCCCTTGAGGGGGAGATGCCGGCAGGCAGAGGGGGGTGTGAAGGAACGCGGACACTCAATTCTATGCAAATGTCACACCTCAACGAAAAAGCCCGGCGCGAAGGCCGGGCTCGTCTCGATGCTGCGATCAGCCGATCAGACGTTGCCGCCGATCCAGGCCGAGAGCGCGGTTTTGGGCGAGGCGCCGACCTTCATGTCGGCGACCTGACCGCCCTTGAACAGCATCAGCGTCGGGATGGAGCGGATGCCGTACTGGGCGGCGATCTCGGGGTTCTCGTCGATGTTGACCTTGGCGATCTTCACCTTGCCGGCCATCTCGTTGGAAATCTCCTCGAGCGACGGGGCGATCATCTTGCAGGGGCCGCACCACTCGGCCCAGAAATCGACGACCACCGGCTCGGCTGCGTCGAGCACTTCGGCCTGGAAGCTGTTCTTGTCGGCTTTGACGGTGGACATCCGGTGTCTCCTCGGCGGGGGCTGCGGCACTCGGCCGGTCCCGCAACAGATTACGTTCCGCGCATATGTGGTCGGCCGGGCGGCCGCGTTCAAGGCGTGTTCTGTCACGCTGCCGTGAGTCGGACAAGGGCGGCGTCGAGCAGCGTCTGCGGCAGCACGACGAGATGCGGCCCCTCGGTGAAGAGCAGCGCCGCCTCAACCCGCTTCCCAGGATAGAGCGGGACGAGCAGCGCCTGGTAGAGCGCGAGCTGGGCGACATATGTGTCGGGCAC